>SKNO01000067.1 GCA_007120465.1 Nitriliruptoraceae bacterium | reverse complement strand
CGACCGCGGCCGCACCTGCGGCTGGTGACCCCGCCGCCGTCACGGGCGTCGACGTGGCGGCGCCGGATCGCGGCGCTCGCCGTGGTGCTCGTGGTGGTCACGCTGCTGGCGGCTGGCATCGGCCGGATGACGGCCGCCGCCGACCTGCAGGGTCGGGTCGCCGGCCACGTCGTCGTGGAGCCGGGCCAGACGCTGTGGGACGTGGCGGTGGCGACCGCGCCCGACGGGGTCGACCCCCGGGCACAGCTCGCCGCGATCGAGGACCTCAACGGCCTCCGCGCGACGGACATCGATGCCTGGACCGTGGTGCTGCTGCCGGCCCGCTGACCGCGCCGCAGGCCGCGTCCCCACGGCTGGTCGGGCTCCGGGAGCACCGCCGATGCAGGGTGTCCGGGCCGGGCGTGGGGCCCCGTCTCAGCGGGCCTTCGGCGGTGCGTCCTTGCGCAGGCTCGACAGCTCCTTCTCGAAGTCCTCGGGCCCCTGGAAGTCCTTGTAGACCGACGCGAACCGCACGTACGCCACCGGGTCGAGGTCGCGCAGCTGTGCGAGCACCTGCAGGCCGACCTGCTCGGAGCTGACCTCGCGTTGATCTGCGGCACGCAGGTTGGCCTCCACCTCGGTGGCCGCACGTTCGAGGTCCGCGGCGGGGACCCGGCCCTTGGCGGCACGGGACATCCCGTCGAGCACCTTCGATCGGTCGAAGGGCAGCACGTCACCGGAACGCTTGCGCACGAGCAGTTCGGGCAGCTCGATCCGCTCGAAGGTGGTGAAGCGCACGCCGCAGCGGCGGCACTCACGGCGGCGCCGGATGGCCTGACCGTCCTGGCTCGGACGGGAGTCGACCACCCGGTCGTCGTCCGCCCCGCACGTCGGGCAGCGCACGGCGACTCGCTCCTTCGCTGGGATCGGGGGGAACGGTAGGACCGTCGCCGCGCGGTGACGAGCACCCTCGTGCGATGCCGCGGCGACTACGGTTGCCGCCATGCGATCCCCCACCCTGCAGGCAGGTCCCGAGGTGCTCGGCTTCGAGCTGAGCGCCGACGCGAGCGTGGAGGACGGCTGGCTGGTCCGGGAGATGTACGCCCCGCGCGGGCTCGACGGGCCGACGGGCATCCTCCAGGGTGGCCTCTCCGCCGGGGTGTCGATGGCCGTCGCCCGGCTCGCGGACCGGCACGGGGCCCCGGTGACGGCGGTGGACGCGCGGTTGCACGCTCCGACACCACTCGACCGGGTCCTCACGGCGCGGGTCCGTCCCAGCCAGCACACCGCCCGCTACGAGGTCGAGACCCTCGACGGGGGCCGGCTGCTCATGCGTGCCGAGGTGGAGCTGGCCGGCCACGAGCCGGCCGCGCGGGTCGCGGACCTGGTCGAGCTGGCGACGGTGCCGCTCCCGGACCCGGAGCCGCAGTACCTGTTCCCCGACTGTTGGGTGTGCGGTGCGGAACCGGGCCACCCGCACGGGCTGCGGATCCACCCCCGTTTCCACCGGCCGGGCGAGGTGTCCCAGCCGTGGATCGCCGACGAGGTGCTCGCGGGGGAGCGCGACGCGATCGATCCGCTGGTGGTCGCCGCCGTGCTCGACTGCCCGTCGACGTGGGCCTGCATGCACGCGGTCGAGGCCATGGGGCTGGGCGTCGCGCTGCTCGGCGGCTACCACCTGCGCTTCTACCGGGACGCTCCGGTGATGGATGCGCTCCGCACCGTCGCCCGCTTCGACGAGGCCGACGGACGCAAGCTGCGTGCGCGCTCGGCGCTGGTCGACGAGGACGGCGTCACCTACGCGGTCGCATCAGCCCTGCAGGTGGCCGTGGCCGAGGCGCCGACGCTCGGCTGAGGCGCGGTCAGCGGTCGCGCCGCTCGACCAGCAGGCGGCGACCGTGGCTGCCCGCGTCGGAGGACCAGGTGTCGATCAGCTCGAGCCGTCCGTCCTCCCGCCGCTGCACCTGTGCGCGGCCCCGGCCGGTGTGCTGCTCCACCCCCTGGCGCTGCTCCTCGAGGTGGACGAAGCGGTACTCCAGCAGGTCGCCCACCAGGATGCCGGCGAGCTCCCCCTCTGCGACCTGGTGCGCGTCGTAGCGGGCGATCGCGCGGCGCCCCTCCTGCAGGAACCGGACCGTGAGCCCGCCGGTGACGTCGTGGTGGTCGTCGTCCAGCTCGAACACCAGCCCGTGCAGGTCGTAGCCGTCGCCGCCGGCACGGTGGCGTCCGGCCTCCCAGTCGGCGCGCGTGAGCGCGTAGCCCCACTCGGCGGCGTACCGGCCGTCGGCCTGTTGGAAGGAGTCCCGGTAGCGGGCCTCCATGCGGAACCCGGCGGCGTTGAACGCCCGCTGCATCGGGATGTTGTGCTCGTGGGCGCGACCGGTGAGGCGGGTCAGATCGGGGGTCTCAGCGAAGTGGTGGTCGGCGAGCTGGCGCAGGACCTCGCGACCGGCGCCGCGACCGCGCACCGCCGGGCTGAGCCGCAGCGACAGGCGGGCATCACCGGTGGCTAGCCCCGTCACCAGGGCGAACCCGGCGTTCTGACCGTCGATGATCACGGCCCAGGCCCACCGGTCGGAGGACGCCCAGACGCCCTCGTCGAGCTCCGCGGCGAGCTTGCCCTCCTCCCAGCCGTGGGCGTGAGCGAGGGGTGTCGCGGTGGCCTCGTCGACCGCGACGACCCAGGGGGCGTCGTCGGGGACGAGGACCCGCAGGTGGACCTCCAACCGGCGGTCTGACGGCGACACGAGGCTCCCGTTCGTCGAGGGTGCGGACCGTGGGGACGACGGCCCGGCGGGCAGGGCGGCGTCGGCTCCGAGGTAGCGCCGCCCGACCATGGCGGGCCTTCAGGGTACTGCCCGCAGGCGACCTGGACGGACGGGAACCGGCCTGGTGGCGGTGGACGATGCGGGGGTCCTAGGGTGCGTGTTCCGGTGGCTCGAACGAAGGTGCGCGGATGCAGCTGGTGGGACGACCGGCGACCGAGATCGCGGCCGCGGTGCGCGACGGCCGGGTGCGTGCGGTCGAGGTGGTCCGCGCGCACCTCGACCACCTGGCCGAGGTCGAGCACCGGCTCGGGGCCTTCGTGACCGTTCGCCGTCGAGCGGCACTCGACGAGGCGGAGGCGGTCGATGCGCGTGACGACCGTGACCGCCTGCCCCTCGCCGGGGTCCCCGTCGCCGTCAAGGACGTGGTGGACATCGTCGGGGAGCCGACCCGGCACGGGTCCCTCGCCACCTCGGAGGAGCTGGTATCGACCGACGACGAGGTGGTGCGACGCCTGCGCGAGGCGGGCGCGGTCGTCCTCGGCAAGACCCGCTGTCCGGAGCTGTCGCTGTGGGGGACCTCGGACGATCCCACCGCCACCGCGGTCAGCCCCTGGGATCCGACCCGCTCGGCCGGCGGGTCGTCCGGCGGCTCGGGCGCGGCGGTCGCGGCCGGCGTCGTCCCGCTCGCCCTCGCCGACGACGGGATGGGCTCGATCCGCATCCCCGCCGCCGCGAACGGGGCGATCGGGATCCGCCCCGGGGCGGACCTCGCCCCGGCGATGCTCAGGGGGGAGTCACGCTGGTTCGGCATGACCCGGTTCGGCCCGATCGCGACGACGGTGGAGGACGCGGCGCTGGCGCTGGACGTGATCGCCGGGACCGACCACCTGCGGCACCTGACCGAGCTACCCAACCGGCTGCGGGTCGCGGTGTCGTTCCGGCCCCCGACCCCCGGGGTGATGGTGAGCTCGGCGTGGCGCGAGGCCGCGCTCGAGGCGGGCCGTCTGCTCAACCACGCCGGCCACGACGTGCACCGGGAGGATCCGCCCTACCACCCGTCCGCGGTGCAGGCGGCCCTGTCGCGCTGGACCCAGGGTGCGGTGCGGGACGTGGAGCTGCTGGATCTCGACCGTGACGACCTGCAGTCGCGGACGCGGTCCCACCTGTCCCGCGGGGAGCAGTTCGCCCGGGTGCGCCCGGTCGACCCCGAGGACGCGGTGGACTGGCGCACCCGTGTCGCGCCCTTCCTCCGTGAGCACGACGTGTTGATCACCCCCGCCTTCGCCCGGGCGCAGCCGGCCGCCACGCCGTGGCACACCAAGACCTGGGTGGCCAACGTCGCGGCGAACCTGTCGGCCTACCCCTTCATCGGGCTCGGCATGTGGAACCTCGCGGACGTCCCCGCCGCGGTGGTGCCGCTGTGGCAGGACGGCGGCCGCCCGCTGTCCGTGCAGGTCATCGCGGGCCAGGGGCGGGAGGCGCTGGTGCTGGCGGTCACCCGGCTGTTGGAGTCGCTGGTGCCGTGGGACCGGCACGCACCGGGGTGGGGGGTACCCGGCACGGCCGCGATCCTGGCGACCGAGACCGACGAGGACGGGTAGGACCACCGCCCGGTGGCGGTCCGGTCAGATCTCCTGCGTCGGGACGCCCTGCTGCGGGATCGTCGAGGTGACGGGGTCCTCCCCCCGGTCCTCCGGAGCGAGCGGCGGCGGTCCCGACGGCGGCTCCTCCTCGGCGAGACGCTCCTCGTGACGCAGGCGCAGCTCGTTGCCGACCGCGGCGGCGACCGCGGCGATCGGGACGGCCAGGAACGCACCGACGATCCCGACGAGGGCGGCGCCGGCGGTGATGACGCCCAGCACGACGACGGGGTGCAGGGACACGGCGCGCCGCATGATCACCGGTTGCAGGACGTTCGACTCGAACTGCTGCACCCCGACGACGATCGCGAGCACGATCAGCGCCGTCTGGAACGCCGCGTCGGGTTCGGCGGTGGCCAGGGCGACGAGTACCGCGATCAGACCGGTGAGGAAGGCCCCGATCACCGGGATGAAGCCGCCGAAGAACACGAGCACAGCGATCGGGAGCACCAGCGGGACACCGACGATCGTCAGCCCGATACCGATCCCGATGGCGTCGATCAGGGCCACCGCCGCGGTGCCGCGGACGAAGCCGCTGAGCGCCGTCCAGGCCCGCCGTCCCACCGCACGGACGGTCTCCTCGTGCTGGTCGGGCGTGCGCGCGATCATCCAGTCGACGATCTGCTTGCCGTCCTTGACGAAGAAGAACAGCAGGATCACCGCGAGCACCAGCGCGGTGATGCCCTGCACGACGAGCGCAGCCCCGGAGACGACCTGCGCGGCGATCTGGCCGGACTGCTCGAGAAGGGTCTCGACCCCCTCGTCGATCATCCCCATGACCTCTTCGCGGTCCCAGCCGAAGTTCTCCTCGAGGAAGCCGAACAGTCGCTCGATCGCCTGGGTGATCGTCGGACCGAGACGGCGCGCCTCGTCCACGAACTGCGGTGTGACCACGACCAACACCGCGACCACCGCACCGAGCCCCCCGAACACCACCAGGAAGGCGGAGAGCAGCCGTGGCACGCGGAGCCGCTCGAGGAACCGGGCGGGCCCCACGAACAGGGTCGCCATGATCAGCGCCAGGATCACCGGCAGGGTCACGAGGTAGAGCCGGACCATCACGACCAGGATCAGCGCTGAGGCGGTCAGCAGCAGCAACAGCCGCCAGCTCCACGCCCCCGCCGACTGCAGCCAGGGCGGGACGTTCGCGGCGCCGGTGCGGCGCCCGAGATCGGGGGGTGGGCTCACGGGCGTGGTCTCCTCGCCATCGTCGGTGTCGTCGGCGAGCTGGTCCTCCCGAGGCTAGACGACGGTGGGGCCGCGCGGCCCCGACCGGTGGCGTCCCGGCCGGCACGATCCGGGTGGGCCGTCCGCTGGCGCGATGGCGGTGCGCGTCCTGCGCGCTGCTAGCAGACCGCCAGCGGTGGACGGGACTGTGGATAACCTCGTGGGTGGGTGGGGATGATCCCGTGCATCTCCGGAGGAAAGGCCGTGGAAACCCCAGATGTTGTGGTTCAGTGGCCTCCGGGACCACCACCGGTTGTGAGGACGCGAGCGCGACGACGTGTCAAGGTGCTTGCGGTCCACCGCTCGGCGCGGTTCAGTTCGGGCTCGGCTTCCACCGCTGTAGTTACGCGGTGGGCGTCGGGGACCGAGCCGAGGCGGTCGGGCCGCGCGCGGCCGGCATGACCGCGACACACCCGGGGGGCTGGACCCGGACGGAGACGAGGAGCACCATCCATGGCCAAGACGCACGCGGACGACGAGGTGGTCGTGATGACCGACCGCAACGAGGAGGCGACCGGGGGGCTCGCGGTGGTCGATGACGGCCAGCGCCGCGGCCTCCAGGTCCAGCGCTACTTCACGCGTGAGGGCACCCACCCCTACGACGAGTTGGAGTGGGAGCTGCGCGATGCGGTGCTGACCAACTGGCGCGACGGCACCACCTCCTTCGAGCAGCGCGGCGTCGAGTTCCCGACGAGCTGGTCGATGATGGCGACCCAGATCGTCTCCCAGAAGTACTTCCGGGGCACCCTCGGCACCCCGGAGCGTGAGTCGTCGGTCAAGCAGATGATCGACCGCGTGGTCGACACGATCACCGCGTGGGGCATCGACGGCGGCTACTTCGCCGACGAGGACTCCGCCGAGGTGTTCAACCACGAGCTCAAGCACCTGCTCGTGAACCAGAAGGCCGCCTTCAACTCGCCGGTGTGGTTCAACGTCGGGGTCGAGGAGCAGCCGCAGTGCTCCGCCTGCTTCATCCTCGCCGTGGAGGACACGATGTCCTCGATCCTGAACTGGTACGTCGAGGAGGGCACGATCTTCAAGGGCGGCTCCGGGGCCGGCATCAACCTCTCGACGATCCGGTCCTCCAAGGAGCAGCTCAAGGGCGGCGGCGAGGCCTCCGGTCCGGTCAGCTTCATGCGCGGTGCCGACGCGTCGGCCGGGACGATCAAGTCGGGCGGCAAGACCCGGCGCGCCGCCAAGATGGTGATCCTCAACGTCGACCACCCCGACATCGAGGAGTTCATCTGGACCAAGGCGCGCGAGGAGAAGAAGGTCCGGGTGCTGCGCGAGGCCGGGTTCGACATGGACCTCGACGGCGAGGACTACGCCTCGATCCAGTACCAGAACGCCAACAACTCGGTGCGGGTCACCGACGAGTTCATGCGCGCCTACGAGGAGGGCACCACCTACCCGGTGCGGGCCGTCACCACCGGCGAGGTGATCGAGGAGAAGGACGCGCGCGAGGTCATGCGCCAGATCTCCGAGGCCGCCTGGGAGTGCGCCGACCCGGGCCTGCAGTACGACACGACGATCAACGACTGGCACACCTCGCCCGAGTCGGGCCGCATCAACGGTTCTAACCCATGCTCGGAGTACATGCATCTCGACAACTCAGCTTGCAACCTCGCGAGCCTCAACCTCAAGCGGTTCTACGACTACGAGGCGGGCCGGTTCGACGTCGAGGCGTACAAGCGCGCCGTGGAGATCGTGTTCACCGCGCAGGAGATCATCGTCGGGTACTCGAGCTACCCGACCGAGGCGATCGGCAGGAACGCGATCGACTTCCGTGAGCTCGGCCTCGGCTACGCCAACCTCGGCGGCCTGCTGATGTCGATCGGGCTGCCCTACGACTCCGACGAGGGCCGCGCCTGGTGCGGCGCGTTGACCGCCCTGATGACCGGGCACGCCTACCGCACCTCGGCGGAACTGGCCCGGGTCAAGGGTCCGCACAACGGCTACGCCAAGAACGCCGAGCCGATGCTCCGCGTGATCGGCAAGCACCGTGACGCGGTGGAGGACATCGACCCGCGTCCGGTGCCGGCGGAGCTGATGGACGCGGCCCGCTCCGCCTGGGACGAGGCGCTCGAGCTCGGCCGGGAGCACGGGTACCGCAACGCGCAGGCCACCGTGCTGGCGCCGACCGGCACCATCGGGCTGATGATGGACTGCGACACCACCGGGATCGAGCCCGACCTCGGCCTGATCAAGATGAAGAAGATGGTCGGGGGCGCCTCGATCGAGATCGTCAACCAGTCGGTGCCGGCGGCGCTGCGCCACCTCGGCTACGAGGAGGAGCAGGTCGAGGCCATCATCGCCTACATCGCGGAGAACAAGACGATCCACGGCGCACCGGCGCTGAAGGCCGAGCACCGCAAGGTGTTCCAGTGCGCGATGGGTGACGACGCGATCCACTACATGGGGCACGTCGGGATGATGGCGGCGGCCCAGCCGTTCATCAGCGGTGCGATCTCCAAGACCGTGAACCTGCCCGAGGAGGCCACGGTCGCGGACGTCGAGCAGTTGCACCTCGATGCCTGGAAGATGGGGATCAAGGCGATCGCGATCTACCGGGACAACTGCAAGGTGGCCCAGCCGCTCTCGGTGTCCAAGAAGGAGCAGGCCGAGGCGCCGTCCGCCGCCGAGGTGGCCTACGTCCCGCAGCGCCGCAAGCTGCCCAAGACCCGCCCGTCGCAGACGATCTCCTTCATGGTCGGTGACGCCAAGGGCTACATCACCGCCGGCGAGTACCCGGGTGACGGGATCGGTGAGCTGTTCGTCAAGCTCGGCAAGCAGGGCTCGACCCTGTCGGGGCTCTTGGACGCCTTCGCGATCAGCATGTCGATCGGGCTCCAGTACGGCGTGCCGCTCGAGGCGTACGTCAGCAAGTTCATGAACATGCGCTTCGAGCCCGCCGGGATGACCGACGACGAGGAGATCCGGTTCGCGACGTCGATCGTGGACTTCCTGGCGCGCAAGCTGGCGCTCGAGTACCTGCCCTACGAGCAGCGCGAGGCGCTCGGGATCTACACGCTCGACGAGCGGACCCGGATGCTCGACGAGGGCTACGGCGACCAGACCGGCGTGCCGAGCGGTCCGACGGCCGAGGCGGTCAGCAAGGCCGAGCCGGTCGCGCCCGTCCCGCAGTCGAGCGTCCCGATCGACCACGACGCGCCGATGTGCTTCGAGTGCGGCATCAAGATGAAGCGAGCCGGGGCCTGCCACGTCTGCGAGTCGTGCGGCGCCACCAGCGGCTGCAGCTAGGCCCAGGTTGCGCAGACCGCGGTGAGGGCCGCCGGAGGGCGGCCCTCACCGCGGTCGACGTGCCCTCGCATCCACGTCCCCGGCGGCGGTGCGTCGCCCTCCCTGGTCACCCGGTCGGCCGTCGGGGTCAACCCGTTCGACGTCCGTCGCGCTCCTGCGCCCCTCCGGACACGTCGAGCGGTGTGGGCGGTTCGTCCTCGTCCGGGGAGCGGGTGGGCGTGCCCGGCCTCGGTTGCGTCAGGGCGGGGAGGATGCCTGCGGTGATGAGGTCCAACTGGCCGCGGAGGTCGGGCAGCTCAGGTTCGCGGCCCACGACCGCGTGCACGAGGGTCGGGTCGGCGATCCCCAGCACCAGATGCCCGATGCCTGACCCGACGATGTCGGTGCGGATCCTCTCGACGCACTCCTCCGGGGTGCCAGCCACGGCGAGGGCGTCCACGAGGTCGTCGGGGGTGCGCCGCAGTGCCTGCTCGACCTCGCCACGCCCCATGGCGGTGGCGATGGGGTCGATCACATCCTCGGACAGACCGAGACGCGTGACCAGGGGCCGCGGGAAGCTGGCCATCCATCCAGCGACCATCGCTCGCGCCGCCCAGCGTGCCGTCTCGGTGTCGTCGGCGACCACGGTGATCGCGAACGTGGCGATGTCGAGGTCGCCGGGATCCCTGCCCGCCTGGCGAGCACCCTCGCTCACGTGCTCGACCACGTACTCCGCGTACGTCCGTGAGCAGCCGGTTGCATGCACACCGTCCGCAACCTCGCCCGCGAGCCGGAGCGAGCGGGGTCCGACCATCGCACCGACGAGCAGGGGGAGGTGTCGCTGCACCGGTCGGATCCCCAACCTCACACCCGTGTAGCGGAAGAACTCGCCCTCATGATCGATCCGACCCTCGTCGAGGAGACGGCGGATCACCGAGAGCGACTCGCGCAGGCGGGGTATCGGCCGCTGATGCTCGACGTGGTGCGCGTCCAGCGCCGGCACGCTCCCGATCCCGATCCCGGCCTCGATGCGACCGCCACTCAGCTGGTCGAGCGTCGCCAGTCCCTGCGCGATCATGGTCGGCTCTCGGAGGTAGGCGTGGGTCACACTGAGCCCGAGCCGGATGCGCTCGGTCTCCCGGGCGGCTGCGCCGCAGATGACCCACGGGTCCTGGAAGCCGAGATCGTCCCCCAGGTAGCAGCCGTACAGGCCCGCATCGTCCGCCGCGCGGACGAGTTCCACGCACTCCGCCGCGGCATGTGCCGGAGCCAACCCGACGCTCAAACGCACCATCGCGCCCGCCTCCCATCGTCTCCACACAGCATCGCACGGGGCGGAGCCCCCTGCACACCGCCACGCGCACCGGCCTCGGGGACGGTCCGACCCCAAGGGGCACCGGGACCGCGGAAGCGCCGTGAGCCGGCGCGGGTCGGGGACGGCTACCGGTCCAGCAGGTCCTTCATCCTGCGCTGGATCAGGTGGGTGGACCGGCGGGGAACGAGGCGGTTGAGCCGGTACATCATGCGCGCGTCGCGGCCCACGAGGATGTGCAACCGGTCCGACTCGATGCCGTCGACGATGATCCTGGCGGCCTCGTCCGCCTCGGTCATCGGGAAACCGGAGCCCTCCTCGGACGCGTCCTCCTGCGACGCGTCGGACCTCGACATGTCCACGCCCGAGTTCGCGCTGATCTCGGTCCTCACGGCACCCGGCAGCACCACCGACACCCCGACGTTCGTGTCGAGCAGTTCGGCGTAGAGCCCCTCGGTCATGAGCTTGACCGCGGCCTTGCTGGCACCGTAGATCGTCTGGCCGGGCACCGGGAGGAACCCGCCCATGCTCGACACGTTCGCCACGTGCGCGACCGGACGCTCGAGCAGCCGCGGCAGGAGCGCCCGGACGGTGTGGAGCGTGCCGTACAGGCTCACGTCGATGACGCGCTTGATCGCTGATGTCCACCTGGAACGTGGCCAGCCGGTCACCGGCGTCGGCGAGTTCGGCGGTCTCGTCGAGGCTGTCCTGACGGAGGTCGACGGCTGCCACGCGGGCGTCGCGCCGCAGCAGTTCCAGCACCACCTCCGGACGGCGACGATGTGCGCTCCCCAACAGCCGGGCACTAACGTCCGGTCCGCTGCTGCTGGGAGCCGTCCGTGTGGCGGGATGCAGCGGCGTGGGAGGCTGGGTCGCTGCTGCCGATCGTCAGGTTGACGTGCGCTCGTGGATGCGGGTCCTCATCGCTGCCGCCGTGGCCGCGGCGGCCGGACCGTGGGTGCTCTCCGGGGCCCTCGCCGGGGAGCCGCAGCCGATCGTCCGTATCGCGGTGGTCACCGAGGGACCGGCTGCACCCCTGGTCGGGCAGCTCATGGACGGTGAGGCCGACGTCGAGGCGGTGTACCGGCACGCGTTCGACGGGGCGGTGGTGCAGGTCGCGGCCGATCATGCTGACCAGGTGCGTCGAGATCCACGGGTGCTGGCCGTCGATCGGCTCGGGCCCGCCCGCGAGCTCGTGACCGGCAGCGACGCCCCGGGGTCGCTGCCCGACGCCTATGGGCCGGTGGCGTACGTGCTTGACAGTCCGGTGGCCACCGATGATCCGTGGTTCGACGGCGTGACGATGGTCAGCGGCTTCACGGCGCATCCCGTCGGGGACGACTGCGCCGGTCACGGCAGTGCGGTCGCCGGGGTGGTCGCCGGCCGGTCGGGCCTGGTGCGTGGGGTGCCGGTGGTGTCGGTCGCGGTGTCCTGCCGTCGGCTCGATGACCGCGCGGTGCTCGACGCGCTGGAGTGGGTCGCTGCCCGGCACCCGCCCGGGACGTCCGGCGTGCTCAACGTGTCGCTGGCACTGCCCGGGCACGCCAGCTTCGAGTACGCGCTGCGGGGCGTGGTTGCGCAGGGGATCGTGCCCGTGTTCGCCGCCGGCAACCGCGGGGTGGACGCCTGCGCGGGGTTGATCGAACGGGTGGCGGACGTGGCATTGGTCGTCGGCGCCGTCGATGCCGAACTGCGGCGGTCGCGGAGCAACCTCGGCCCCTGTGTGGACGTGTTCGCGGTTGGGCAGGGTGTGCTCACCACCGACGGGCGCGGTGGGCTGCGGCTGCTGGGAGGCACGTCGTCGGCGGCGCCGCAGGTCACCGCCGAGGTGGCACGCCGCTTGCAGGTCGGCGGGCACCAGCCGGTCGAGCAGGTGATCGCGGAGGTCGTCGAGGGTGCCCGGACGGCACCCATCCACGATGCGGGTCCGGGCAGCCCCCACCGGGTGGTGCAGCCTGCCCCGGCCGACCGGCACTACCGCGACGAGCGGGCGGCCGCCCCGGTCTGACCGGTCCGGCGGGTCAGTCGCCTCCGACGCGGAGCATCACGAGTGACAGCCGCGACGGCTCGAGTGCCTCGAGGGAGTGCGGCTCCTTCGCGGCGAGGTAGACGCAGTCGCCCGGGCCCAGGTCGTGTGTCTCGCCGATCACCTCGAAGCGGACGGTGCCGGCGATCATCTGCACGACGACCGGCATCGCCGCCGTGTGCTCGGTCAGCTGCTCGCCGGTGTCGAAGGCGAAGGTGACGACGCGGACGTGGTCGTTGTCGACCAGACTGCGTGAGGTCGTGGCGGCGGTGGAGATCGGGAGTGCCTCAGCGAGACCGCTCACGACCAGCGATCGATCCGTCGGGGTGCGTGCCATGGTTCGGCTCCTCTCCTCGACGGCCGACGGTAGCGTTCGGCCGGAGCGGTCCGGGGCCGGGGCAGGCCCGCAATCGACGTCCGGCTGCCCGGAGCCGGTCACACGGGTGCTGCCTCGGGGCGGTCCGGGCCGGCCTGGAGCTCGGCGGCGACCGCGGCGGCCCAGGCGTCGATCGCCGGCCAGTCCCGGAAGTCGCCGGCCGGGAGCATCGCCCGGGTCGCGGGCAGGAGCCGCATGAAGCGTTCGCCGACGCCGATCGCCGGTGCCTCGGGGTCCCACGCACCGAAGAACACGCGCTCGCCTCGGGGATGGAGCAGACCCTGCAACCGGTCGAACTCCTTCGGTCGACCGCTCTCGAGGACGTCGCGGCCGTCCTCGTCGACGGTGTCCGTCCCGAGCGGGCCACTGCTGAACAGCCACACGGGGCGCTCCGCGAGCGCGGCACGGTGGCGCGTCGCGAAGGCGGTGGCCTCCTTGAGCCAGTGGAACATGTAGGCGGCGCTGCCGAGGACGACGGCCTCGTAGGCGCGCACGTCCCGGACGTCGCGCACCGGGCTCACCTCGGTGTTCAGGCCAGCCGCGCGAAGGCGGGCCGCGATCCGCTCGGCGATGCCGCTCGTGGCGCCGTGGCGGGAGGCGTAGGCGACGAGCACGGTCATGGCGTCTCCCTCCGAGGTCCAACTCCTACGTGCGTCCGGCACGCGGTGTGGCGGGTCACGCATCCAACGTGCATCGGTGACGGCCGACACGGCAGAGGAGAAGGCCCCGACACGAGCACGGCAGCGATCCCTGATGGCGGACGCGGAGGGGCGGCTCGGGCCGATCGACATCCGCGTCAACAACGCCGCAGCCGACTCCGACGCGGCATCCCACGACCAGCTCACCCTCATCGGTGACGAGCCCGATGCGGCCGTCCAAGACGACAACCACGAGGCCGGCGGCAACGAGGGCACCAACAGCAACGACGAGCCCGACAAGGCCGACCCAGCAGGCCCGTGGCGCCCTCCCCGTGGATCGTCACGGAGCACAGCACGACGGTGGCGAGGACGGTTGGCATCCACCTACCGCGCGATGACCAACCCTTCAGCGAGGCTTCAGCCGCCGGGATAGGGCCAAGACCGTCCCGACCGCACAGACAACGACCATCGTGGACAAGGCCGCGATCTGGACCGATGCATCGCCATGGAAGGCGGTCTCCCACGCACCCAACTGACCGACGGGAAGCTGGTCGTCCACGTCGAGGATGCGTCCGATCGCTTCGAAGGCCCACCGGTTGCTCATCACGCCGCTGATGGCTCGCCCCCCGGACGTCATGACGTCCACCGGCACCATCGCGCCGGCGAACAGCACCTGAGGGAAGCACAGCATGGGCAGCGCCAGCGTTGCCTGAGCCGCATTCGTGACCAGCGCCGATGCCAGTAGCCCGAGTGCCAGGCCGGCGGTCGCGTCCAGCAGGAAGACGAGTCCCATGGCCAGCCATGACCTCGTGTCCGCCGAGGGCAGCCGGTCCATCGTGTGCAGGACGACGAACAGGGCGATGTCAACCAGCAGCAGAAGGGGCAGCAGGACCAGGACCTTGGAGGCGACGTACGCCGAGATCGACAGACCCCAGAAGCTCTCGCGGCGGACGATGGGGGCTTCGGTCACGATCTGCAGCAGGCCATAGGTGAGTCCGAAGAAGAACCCGGCGAAGGCGATCCAGTAGACCAGCTGGATCGCGCCGATCGCGTCTCCCTGGCCGGTGAAGGTGTCGGGGCGGAACAGCGTCGTCAGCATCGCGATGACCAGCGTCGGCGACCCGACGAGGATCGCGGAGGTCAGCCGGGTGCGCATCATCAGTTCGGCACTGCGACGGATGAGGGTCGTCAGCTGACGACCGCGCCCCGCCATGCCTGCCAGCCCCGACGTCTCGACGCGAACCTCGGCAGTGGTCGCTGGCGTTGGGTCCGAGCCATCGGCATCCGCGAAGCGGTCGGCCACCTCCTGCGGATCACACTCGGCGACGGCGGTGTGCAGGTCGTCGAGGTGGTCGACGCCGAACCAGGCCAGTGCAGCTCCGGGCGTGCCGTCGAAGGCCAGGCGGCCGCCACGGGCGAGCATCACGACGCGGTCGCACGCGCGGACGTCGGCCGGGGCGTGGGTCGTCACGATCACCGTGGTGCCGTGCGACGCCACTCTCTGGAGCAGGCGCATGACCTCCGCAGCTGTCGCCGGATCCAGGCCAGATGTCGGCTCATCCAACAGCAGCACCTGCGGGCGCGTGAGAAGCTCGACCGCGATGCTGGCTCGTTTGCGTTGCCCGCCGGACAGATCCCGGACGCGGACGTCACCGCGGTCGGCGAGGTCGAGCTCACCGAGGACGCGTTCGATCGCCGCTTCGATGTCCGGGCGGGTCGTCGTTGCGGCCAGCCGTAGGCGGGCGGCATGGGCCATGGTGCGCCGTAAGGGAAGATCGAGGTGGATGATGTCGTCCTGCGGGACATAGCCGATCCGCTGGCGGGCCACCGTGTCGGTGACGTCCGTGCCATCCAGCGTCACGCTCCCTCGATGGGGACGCCGGATGCCGGCGACGCTCTCGAGTAGCGTCGTCTTGCCGGCGCCACTGCCACCGATGATGGCGATGATCTCGCCGCGTGGGAAGGTGAGTGAGATGTCCGCGAGAAGCGTGTGTCCCGCGGCGTGCTGGGACAGGTTCGACGCCTGAAGCCCGAACCCGCCCGCCTGCGCGGAGGACCGCGATGCGGGCGGAGAGGATGCGGTGAAGGTGGTGACGGACATGCTGATGCTCCTGGGTTGAGATCGGCATCACCATCCGTGGGGACAGATCGTGGTCCCTCGGCAACAGCCACCTACCTTGGCTGGAACGGTCACCCATGCTCGGGACATCGCCACGGGGTGCGAATCGGCGTGACCTCTGGACATGGAGTTCGTGCGGCGGGACGCCGACCTAGCTGACTCGACCGAGTCTCGACCGCGAGCCTGGACGGCGACTGGAGCGGCTCGCCGGCCCGATGGAGTGCGGCGTGACCCCGGTCGTCGGGAAGCTCGGGCTGGCGGGAGGCACACCTCGCCGATGCGGCGGCAGCTTGCCAGAGGACGCGGAGCAGGTGTCCGTGTGCAGGCTCTCCCCGTCGCCGAACTCGAAGCATCCCCCCGGTCGTGGAGCATCGGCCCAGGTCGCCATCCCGCACCTCCGAACCCTGGTGGTCGGACGATGGAGCGCAACCCCTCATCGGAGCTACGGGAAGGTGGAGGTCGCCGCCTCACCGGGAACACAGACCGTGCCGTCGTCGCGAGTGGCCGTCACGGCGAGGCGAGCGACCGGCTCGTCGACCCGCACCTCGAGCCTCTCGCCGTTCCGATGATCGTGGCGCCCGTCCGCGTGGGAGCACGGAGGGCCAGATCGGTGTGGAGGAACACCGACCATGGCCCGGGTCGGTCCTCGGCGACGACCGTGTACAGGATCGCCGTGATGACACCACCCTGGACGACGATCTCGCCGAAGGTGGTCGCGACCGCGACCTCGGCGTGGTAGTGCAGGGGGCTGCGGTCTGCGCTGATGGCGGTGAAGCCGGCCTCGGGCTTCATCACGTCGCTGAGCTCGAGGAGGAGTCTGTCGAGGGTCATGAGGGTCCAGTCCTAAGTCGCGATGCGATCGGTGGCGGCGACGATCGGCAAACCGAACCGGTCACGTGTGGCGTGGAAGGACCCGAACACGTCGTGTGCTGGCCGATCGTCGAGGCGGATCTCGGTGATCGCCTGGGCGAGAAGCTCAGCACCTCGGAGCGCGTCGGTGATGCCTTGCGCGGTGATCGCATCGCGGTACCCGCCGGTGTCGCCGACAGCCTGTGGCCGTCCTTCGGGCCGTGGGCGCTGCGGCGGGCCGGCGTCGTCGCCACGATGGCGACACTGGCGGCGCGGAGCGCTCCGTCCGACGATCGCTCCCTCGAGGTCGGTGACACCGACCCGGAACCAGGCCCGCCGGGCGCGACGCCCGCACCGTCCTGACGGCGGTCGCGTCGCTCACCGCACGCCGATTCGGTCGGCTCCCTCGACGTCGCCGAAACCTGGCCCGATCGCTCCGTGGATAGGGTGCCGCCGCGCGGAGGGCGAGCCCCGCGACGGCGCCTTCCGGTTGGACCACCCGGCCGAGCGGGGGCTCGCGCTCGAGCTCCTCGGGTTCAGCCGTGCGGTGCGCACCGCCGCGGAGGCGCTCCACCCCCACCGGCTGTGCAGCGCCCTGTTCGCGCTGGCCTCGACCTTCACGGCGTTCTACGAGGCGTGCCCGGTGCTGCGTGCCGAGACACCCGGTTCGCGTGCCTCCAGGCGGCACCTCTGCGCGCTGACGGGACGTGTCCTCCAGCACGGGCTCGGGATGCTCGGCATCCGAGCACCCGGACGGATGTGACGCCCGACGTGCCACCGGATCCTGGCGGCGATGGTGGAGGCCGTCGCGGTCCGATCCCCGCCGTGACGTCGTCCGGATGGCGTGGTCAGCGCTCGCCAGTGCCACCGTCGGGGCCGAGGAGGTGCGGGTCGAGGCCGACGAGGGTCGCGCCGACCTGGATGACCGGGACGGGGTCGAGCGCGATGATCGTCACGGTCCGGTCGACGTGGACCGTCCCGCCGGGGAACCACAGCGACATCACGCCGGTGGAGGCTGCGCGGGTGACGGCGATCTCGCCGACCCAGGCGATCCACGGCGCAGCGCCGTCGAGATCGGTCGGCAGCTCGATGCTCCGGACGGTGCGGCCATCCGCCGTGGACAGGACGTGAGCGGGCTGCGGGTCCCACGGTGGTGGGGTGACGACGACCGTGGCAGCGTCACCCCCGAACTGCAGGTCCCAGCAGCACTCGGTCGGTGCGACCTCGAGCGTGCGTTCCCAGACCACCGCACCGTCCCCGTCGAGCGCCAGGAGCTCCAGTGCCTGCTCGCCGTGTCGTACGACCACGAGCCCTCGTGCGGCCGAGAACCACCCGTCGGTCGTGGCCGGCGGGGACGGGTCGAGCCCGACGGCCCGGAGGGCTCCGTCGACACCCACCGCGTCGACCGTGTCGATCGCGCCGCCCGGGAGAGGACGTCGGGTGACGGGCTCGCCCGTGGCCGCGTCGACGAGCTCGATCGCCTCGGGGGTGACGACCGCGAGCCGGTCGGCGGCCAGCGGGACCGGCGGCTGGACGGGCGGTCGCGGCAGGTCCCGTGACCACGGCGTGACCTCGCCGGTGGTCAGGTCCACGCCGGCGTGTCCGCGCCCGTCGCTCGGGGTGACGACGGCATGGGTTGTGGCGACAGCGAGCACGTCGGCAACCTCGGTGCGCCACCGCACGGTCCCGTCGTCGCCGGCGAGGCGCAGGAGCGCTCGGGTCGGCCCCGGGCGCACCTCGACGACGACGTCCCCGTCCGGCGTACCGGTCGCTGCGACGGTCGGGCCGCCGACGTCGACCGCCCAGCGCTGTTGGCCGGTCACCTCCATGGCGATCAACAGGGGACCGTTGGGCAGCAGGATCAGGTCGGGGTGGTCGGACCGGCTGGTGTGGACGGTCAGCAGTCGGCTCCCTGGCCACCCCCCGGGCCGGGCGACGGTCACGTTGCGTCGCCACACCACCGATCCGTCGTCGGTGGCCAGCGCGGTCACCGTCGCCTCGTCGGCGGGGGCGCCCGCGCCCGGAGCCGGGCGCCCCTCGAGCTCGCTGTGCAGCAGCAGCCCGCCCATCGGGATGGTCGCGCCGGGGTTGAGGTGGACCTGCCACCGCGCGCAGGGCGTGGGGTCGCAGGTCACCTGCGCGGGGATCGGCACGCGTATCGCCTCCGGGGGGCGTGGGGGCCGGCGCGGCACCTCCTGCGGGTCGGGGAGCGCCACCTCGACGTCGCCAGGCGCGACCGGCGTTTCCTCCACCGTCGTGGATGCCACCCCGATCAGGACCGCACCGCCGATCACCGCCAGTGCGGCTGCGCCGGCCAACCACCGCCTGCGGCCGGACGGCACGGGGGACGTCGTGCCCGACGGCCCTG
>SKNO01000083.1 GCA_007120465.1 Nitriliruptoraceae bacterium | reverse complement strand
GCCCGAGGCGGTGGCCGAGATCCTGGGCATCGCCGACCGCGGCGGGGACCGGGCCGCGGTGACCGAGGCCGTGCTCGACGCCGGGGCTGGCCGCGCCGTGGAGCGCCGGGGTGACGCGGCGCTCGTCACCACCCAGCTGGTCCACCACGGCCGCAGCCCCGTGCCGGTGCTGCTCCTCACCATCGGCGCGATCGGGCTGCTCGCGGTCGCGCTGGCGTCGACCTGGTTGTGGCGACGTCGAGGAGCGCTGCCATGAGCACGATCCCACCGCGTCTGACCCGCGCCGAGCAGCGCGAACGCACCCGTGAGAAGCTGCTCGACGCGGCCGCCGACGCCTTCGCCGAGCACGGGTTCGAGGGCGCGTCGATCGACGACATCGCGGCCCGGGCGGGTTTCACCCGGGGCGCCTTCTACTCCAACTTCGCCGACAAGACCGAGCTGCTCGTGACCCTCTGCGACCGGCGGATCGCCGGGTTCGCGCACTTCGAGCTGCCGCGGATCCTCGCGATCCCCGAGGAGCAGCGCCTGGCCGCCGTGGCACGCTGGCTCGCTGCGGAGGCACCGCCGCTCGAGCTGCTGCTGGTGCTGGAGCTCGCGCGACAGCGCGGGCAGAGCCCCGACACGGCGGCCGCCCTCGACCGGGTCGTCGACCGACTGTTGGCGGGCATCGAGCAGCTGCTGGCGATCGGCGGGGAGGGCCTCGCGGACCTGCCCGACGCGGAGCGCGAGGTCCGGGCCCGCGCGGTCCTCGCTGCGGTCGCCGGGACGAACCTGCTCGACCACCTCGGTGTCGACGCCGACGCGCGGGTGATCGAGCTGCTGCTGGCCGGCATCGCCGACCCCGCGACCTCGGCCACCGGTGCCGGATCCGCCCACGGGAGCCACGCATGAGCCGGGTGCTGGACGGCCTCGCACGGGCCGTCACCCGCGTCCCGTCGTTGACGTTGACGCTGCTGCTGGCGGTCACGGTCGCGCTCGGGGCCGCGACGACCCTGCTGGAGGTCGACACCAGCGTCGAGAGCTTCGCACCCGACGAGGGCCGCGCGGCGACGATGCGTGACCTCGAGGAGCGGTTCACGACCACCGCCTCGGTGCAGGTCTTGATCGACGCGGGGCCCGGGGGCGACGTGCTCACCCCGCGGACGATCGCGGACGTCGAGGCCCTGGCCGACGCGATCGAGGGCCACCCCGACATCGCGCCGGTGCTCGCGCCCGAGGCGATCGACCAGCCTCCGGTCGTCAGCTTCGCGCTGCCCTTCCGGGCGGCCGGGGAGGCGCTGGACAGCACCGTGGAGGAGCTCGATCCGGCCACCTTCGACGCCGTCGCCGAAGGCATCATCACGAGCGGCGGCGACCGGGTGACGGGGCTGTTCTCCGACGACCTGCAGGCCGACCCACCGTCCGCGCGGGCCGGGCTGCTGGTCGTCGAACTGGACGCGTCGGCCAGCAGCGAGGACCGGGCGGCCGCTGCCCGCGCGGTCCAGACGCTGGTCGACACCACCGAGGTCGGCGACACCCGTCGTGCCACCCTGTCGATGACCGCGATCGAGGACGGCATCGAGGACGCGCTCGAGCGGGACCTGCCGGTGCTGCTGTCGGTCTCGCTGCTGCTCGTGATCCTGGTCCTGGCCCTGCTGTTCCGGTCGGTGGTCGACGTGGTCGTCGGGTTGTTCGGCCTGCTGGCCAGCATCCTGTGGATGACGGGCTTCTCGGCGTTGCTGGGACCGGGTGGGCTCGGGCTGATCGGGCCCTTCAGCCAGGTGTCGATCGCGGTGCCGGTGCTGCTGGTCGGTCTGGGCATCGACTACTCGGTGCACCTCACCACCCGCTACCGCGAGCAGCGTCAGCGCGGGGACGATGCGATCCGATCGGCGCGGGTCTCGCTGGCGACCGTCGGGGTGGCGCTCGTCCTCGCCACGCTGGCCTCCGTCGTCGGGTTCCTCGCCAACGGGGTCACCCCCCTCCCGCCGATCCGCGACTTCGGCGTGTTCGCCGCGATCGGGATCACCAGCGCCTTCGTGATCCTCTCCACGGCGGTCCCGGCCGCGCGCACCCTGGTCGACCGACGACGGGACCGTCGCCACGGTCGGCGTCGTGTGCGGCGACACGAGCCGCACCCGACCACCGTGGACGCGCACCACCTCCACGGGGTGAGCGGTGGTCCCTCAGGTCACGGCAACGGGGAACCGGTGCCGCCGGTCACGGCCACGCGGCGCGCACCCGCGTGGGCGCGGTTCGCGGTCACCGTCGCGACGCACCGGCCGGTGACGACGCTGGTGATCACCCTGGTCGTGCTGATCGGGGCGGGGGTCGTGGCCACGGGTCTGTCCACCGAGTTCGACGAGCGTGACTTCCTGCCCGAGGAAGGGCCCGTGCTGGCCACGATCGAGCGGCTCGACGCGCTGTTCGGCGGCGACGTCAGCGAGCGCACCTTCCTGGTGGTCGACGGCGACCCGCGCGACCCGCAGCTGCTGGCTGCGGTCGCCGAGGTGGAGGAGGAGATCGCCCGGGTGCCGGACGTGCGCACGGTCGAGGGTGTCGCCGACCGACGCTCGCCGATCGAGCTCCGGGACCGCATCGTGCGCAGCGGCGACGGGGTCCGGGCCCGCCTGGCCGACGACCTCGAGACCTGGCGCGATCCGGTCGCGGCCGCGGAGGACGTCGCCCTGCCGGAGCCCCTGGACGTGGAGTCCTTCCTCGACCAACTCGAGGACGATGAGCTGCCCGACGACCTGCGTGACGCCCTGGGTCCCCGGCTGCCGGCCGGACGCGACCCGTTGGCGGCGGTGATCGCCACCACCGACCCGGCCGAGCTCGAGGCCACGATCCGCGAGGAGCTCGCAGAGCGGTTCGCCGACGACCGGCCCGACGGGCTCACCGACACCGCCCTCGACGAGCTCGCGGCCCTCGCTCCGGAGGAGCTGACCCTCGCCCGGCTGACCGCGGCCGGGTTCCCGCTGGACGCGCTCGATGCGGGCGACCGCGAACGGCTCGAGCAGCTCGGGGCGCTGGAGGCCGCCGGTCCCGTCGACGCGACCGACGGTGCCGTGCTGCGCGCCCACCTCGACGTGCTCGCCGAGGTCGCCAGCGCCGACCTGGCCAGGGTGCTGGACGACGACGGGTTGCTCGTCGCGGTCGGCACCACCGGCGGGCAGGAACCCGAGCAGCTCGCGGAGGCCCTCGCCCGGGCCGCCGCACCGATCGGGGCGGTCGGCGGCGAGGTCACGGTCGTGAGCAACCCGCTGGTCAACGCCGAGATCATCGAGGAGCTGTCCGCGGCCCAGCTGAC
Organism: Nitriliruptoraceae bacterium; assembly: GCA_007120465.1. Lineage (GTDB taxonomy): Bacteria > Actinomycetota > Nitriliruptoria > Nitriliruptorales > Nitriliruptoraceae > CSSed11-175R1. Next base: position 2,541 of record SKNO01000083.1, on the reverse strand, counting down.
CGCGATCGCCATCAGCCTGGCGGCCGCCGCGGCCCTGCTGGTGATCGCGACCTTCGCGAGCATCCGCGTGATCGGGCTCGGCCTGATCGGGATCGTGCCGAGCGTCGTGGCGCTGGTGATGGTGCTCGCGCTGATGCGCGTGTTCGGGCTGGCCTTCAACGCCCTCACCGCCACGGTCGCGTCCATCGCCGTCGGCATCGGGGTGCCGTACGGGATCCACCTCACCAACCGCTACCGCGAGGCGATGGCCCACGGGTTCGAGCCTGACGCGGCCGCCGAGGACTCCCTCGTCAACACCGGCCCCGCACTGGTGGGCTCGGCGGTCACCACCGGCCTGGCCTTCGCGGTGCTGATGATGTCGACCAGCGTCCCGATCCGGCAGTTCGGGGCCGTCAGCACGATGATGATCGTCCTGGCACTGCTCGCGTGCCTGCTCGTCCAGCCGGCGATGCTGGTGCTCTGGGCCCGTCGCCGTGTGGCGCTCGGTGGCCGGCGCGAACGTCGAGCGCTGCGCCGGGCCGCGCGGGACCGGCCGGTGGACACCAGCACGTCGGATCGGAGCCGATCGCCCGCACGGGTACCGTGAGGCCCGTCGGCCGTCCCGGCCACCAGGTCGAGACCGTCCGAGCTCCCCGCTGCCGTCACGTGTCGAGGTCGTCCCGTGCCCGATCCCGCGGCCGTCCGTGCCCGCCACGTCGACAGCCCCTTCATCCGGGCCTGCCGCGGGCTGCCCCACGACACCGTCCCGGTGTGGTTCATGCGGCAGGCCGGCCGGGCCCTGGCCGAGTACCGCGCCGTGCGGGAGCGCCACAGCTTCGAGGAGGTGATCCACACGCCCGAGCTGGCGGCCGAGGTCACCCTCCAGCCGATCCGCCGCTACGGCGTGGACGCCGCGATCCTGTTCTCCGACATCGTCACCCCGGTCGCCGCGCTGGGGCTGGGGGTCACGATCGAGCCGGGGGTCGGGCCCGTCGTCGCACACCCGATCCGCCGGATGGAGGACCTCGACCGGCTGCGTCGGCTCGAGCCCGAGTCCGACCTGCCCGACGTGCTGGAGACGGTCGACCTGCTGGTGGCGGAGCTGCCCGTCCCGCTGATCGGGTTCGCCGGCGCCCCCTTCACGATCGCCAGCTACCTGATCGAGGGCGGGCCATCCCGGTCGTACGCGCGCACCAAGGCGTTGATGTTCCAGGACGAGCTGACCTGGCACCGCCTGCTCGACCTGCTCGCCGAGGTGACCCTGGCCAGCCTCCGCGCACAGGTCGCCCACGGCGCGTCGGCCGTGCAGCTGTTCGACTCCTGGGCCGGGGCGCTGTCGCCCGCCGACTACGCGCGCTACGTGCTGCCCCACAGCCAGCGCATCATGGAGGGGCTCGAGGACCTCGAGGTACCCCGGATCCACTTCGGGGTGGCGACGGGGGAGCTGCTGACGTTGATGGCGCAGGCCGGCGCGGACGTCGTCGGCGTGGACTGGCGGGTCCCGCTCGCCGAGGGCCGCCGGCGCATCCCGGAGGGGGTCGGTTTCCAGGGCAACCTCGAACCGGCGGTGTGCCTCGCACCCTGGGAGCTCGTGGAGACGCGGGTGCGGGACGTCCTCGCCCAAGCCGGCGGTCGCCCGGACCACGTGTTCAACCTCGGCCACGGCGTACTGCCCGCGACCGACCCCGGGGTGCTGGCCCGGATCGTCGAGGTGGTCCACGAGGAGGGGAAGGTCCGCGAGCCGGGGGCCGAGGTCCCGACTGCGGCGGCGGGGGGCGGGGACGCCGACGGTGCCGACGGCGCGCGGCCGGCCGAGCCGACGCCGACGGACGTGCTCGAGCAGGCCGCACCCCGGCTGCGGAGGCTGCGCCGTGAGTGATCCCGTCGCGGTCGCGCTGCTCGGCGAGCCCCGGTTGGCGGCCGCGCTGCAGGAGCGGCTGGGCTGGCGGGTGGTCGCCACGACCGTGGACGACCACCTCGACGTCGCTGCCAGGTTGGATGCGACGCTCGTCATCGGGCTGTCCGCCGTGCCCTGGCCCGCCGCCGAGGACCTGCACGCCCAGGGGTCGGCCGAGCTCGGGGTCTACACCGGGGTGGTGTCGTGGTACGCGTTCCCGTCGCTGGTCGACCGGATCGTCGAGGCCGCCGCCCCGGCCGTGCGAGCCGGGGCGCACCTGCTGGTCACCGCCCCCGACCCCGGCCCGGAGGTGCCACCGGGCGATGTGGTGTTCCTGCGTGAGGTCGCGGAGTCCCTCGCGGTCCGGCTCCGGCCGACGTCCCGGTCCGTCGCCTGGCGCGGACGCACGCGGACGCCCACCGCCGTCGACGCGCTGACCACGCTGGTCGAGGCGCACGGCCGGGCGGACGTGGTGGAGTGCCCGGTGGCGCCGGGCCTCTCCGCCGACCCGGCGGTGACGGCGAGGGCGGAGGAGCTCGGGGTGCGCCTGACCTGCGTCGACCTCGGCGCGGCGATCCGGGTGGACCTGCTGGCCGAGGTGGTCCGGACCGTCGCCGAGCACGAGGGGATCGGGTGACGGCGGGGGACGCGCCAGGCGCAGCGTC
>SKNO01000159.1 GCA_007120465.1 Nitriliruptoraceae bacterium | reverse complement strand
GGTGGATGCATCGCGAGGCGGGCCGAGGGAGCATGCCTGGAAGGCATGTGACCGAGGACCAACGAAGCGAGGCGCCGCCTGGGCGACGCGACCCGGGCCACCTACTGTCGGGGCCACTTAGTGGCCGTGCCAGGAGGTGGATCGAGCAGGGAGCGGAGTCCAGGTGGATGCCGCGGAGGGCGGACCGAGGGGCCATGCCCGGAGGTTCGGTGACCGAGTGACAACGCAGCGATGCGCCGCCTGGACGACGCGAGCCGAGCCACCTCCTGCCGCGGTCACTCGGTGGCCACGGTTCCACGTGGAACGCTCCTCCGTGGCGATCGGTGGCTGGGATCACACGTTCCTGGCCACGGACCCTGGCTACGGACGGGTGCACGTCAGAACCTCCCCGGTCCAGCAACGGTGCGGTCCTGTGCTGGCGCCGCGTCCTTCCGGTCCTCCCCGGGCACGTCCGCGTCGATCCCATCGGGGACGTACGGGGTCATCCGGGGTCCACCGGCGTGACGGTCGCCCACCGCGATCCGCACGGCCGCGGTGCGTTCCCTGTCCCGGTCGTCTCGTGGAGCCCGGTGGTCGTGCAGGGACATCGTCCGGGCGGACCGGCGTCGTCCACCGGCGGTGCACCGACGCCCAGCGGGCTGCGTCGATCTCTGGCCGCTCAGCGCACCCGTTCGCGCCGTTCCTCCGACCGCCGCCGGGGTCGACCACCACGGTTGCTGGGGCTCCTGATGCGATCGGCCGCTCGGGAGTTGGGGCGAGGCCGACCTCTCGTTCCACGTGGAACGCGCGGATGCGAACCACCGCGATCACCCATCTCCGGCGTCCGATCCCCACCGTGGACGGTCCACGACGCGTGGCACGGTTCGGTCACGCCGGCACATCGGTCCACCGCGGCCGCCGCCGGCCCCGTACGCGGTCGGGGAGCGTCGATCGTCGGACCACATCGTCCTGCCGCCGCGGTCGTCTCGCACGGATCCGGACGCCCCGGTGGGGTGCATGCTGCGCTTCCGGCACCAGCAGACCGTCCAGCGCCGGTCTCGAGCTGCGCGCTGCGCGCCGCCCATGCCTCCTCGCCTGCCGTGCATCCCACGGCATCCGAGACCCGCGCCAGGGCCAGTCGCGACCTCGGGTTCCACGTGGAACTCCGGGATGGCTCCCAGGCGCCGTCCCGTCGAGCTGTCCCGCGCGGTCCCGTTCCACGTGGAACCGCACCGGCCCACCGATGCCTCCGATCGCTCGCGCGGCGGCGCGCGAGCGACGGCACCGCGCCCCTCTGCCGCCCCCGGGGCGATCGCGACGATCCCCGTCCGCCTCCGGGTCGAGCGCCAGCGCCGTCCCCGCCTCGCCCGGTTGGTCACGCTCGTGCCCCGCCCCAGCCGCACCCGGGCGTCGTGGGACCGTGAAGTTCGCTCCTGCACCGCGGACGACGGGTTCCTTGGACATCTGACCTCGAGCCACCGGATGGTCCCCCGAGCCTCTCCGGCGCCAGAGGCAGCGTCACCGGACGTCACCAGGCAGAACGCGTCAGGATCGCCCCGGTGCCGCGTTCGGCGCCGCGGCAAGGGCGCAGGCTCCGCATCCACGCACCCTTGCGGGCCTCAGGGGCCGGATCGCCGGTTCCACGTGGAACCAGGCGACCGTGCAGGGCATCACCTGGCGCAGACGAAGGGCCCGGCGCGACGGCCGGGCCCTGGACCCACGGGGGTGGGACGCGACGGGTCAGTCCGCCTCGATCACGACCCGCCGGCCGGGCTCCCGCCCCTGGCTCCGGCTACTGAGCCCCTCCACCTCCGCGACCAGGTGGTGGACCGCCTTGCGTTCGAAGACATCCATCGGCTCGAGACGCTGGGGCTCCCCGGTGTCCAGCGCCGCATCGATCGCCTCCTCGGCCTTCTCGAGCAGCTTCTCGAGCCGACGGGCCCGGTAGCCCTCCACGTCGACCTGCACGCGTGCCCGGCGCTCGAACTGCCGCTGCAGGGCGCAACGGACCAGCTCCTGGATCGCCTCGAGGGTCTGGCCCCGGCGTCCGATCAGGGCGCCGCTCCCGACCTCCACGATCTCGACCTCGGCGTGATCGTCGGTGATCCGGATCCGCAGGTCCCCCGGGAGATCGAGCGCGTCGAGGAGCCCCTCCAGGAAGTCGGCGGCCGCGTCGGCCTCCTCGTCGAGCTCCTGCGGGTCGACGACGGCTTCGGCAGTCGTCGCCGCGGGCTCGGGCTCACCCGCGCGCTCCGACTCGCCCGCGCGGTCGGCCTCGGGCTCGGCATCGGGCGCCTCGACCACCACCTCGAGGTCGAACTGGAACCGCCCCGTGAGCTCATCGAGGCGAGGAGCGGAGACCTCGAGCTCCACCTTGTCCGGCTCGCACTCGGCCAGCTGGGCGATCGCCTCGGTGAGGGCCGCTTCCAGCGAGGGTCCCCGGGAACTGATCTTCATCAGGTTGCCTTTCAGTGACGCCGTCGGCGTGGGATGTGGTCACGCTTGGGATCGCGGGCCGTGGGACCGGAACCGTTGGTGGAGCCGGTGTCACCGGAGCCTGCCCCGTCGGACCCAGCGGGTCCCTTCACCGCAGGACCGTCGACCTTTCCGGAACCTTTCCCGGAACCTTTACCGGACCCCTTCTCTGGCTGCATGCCCTTCGGCGACCGGGAGCCCTTCTCCGGCCGGTCGCCGCGGGAGGACCCGCGCTCGTCCTTCGTGCCGTCCTGGTCCGCGCCAGTCCGGCCGCCCTTCTGGGCGCCACGCCCCTCGGCCCCGTCGCCCTTCTTGCCGCCGTCGCCCTTCTTGGCCCCGTCGCCCTTCTTGGCCCCGTCGCCCTTGCGCGGCTGCTTGGGGACGGGCTTGGTGCCCGACGACGCCCCGGGGGAGCGACGCCGGGTCTCCGGCTCGTCCTCGATCTCTGCCTTGGTGGGTTCCTTCTCCGCCTCGTGCTGGACCTCGCGCAGGATGATGGCCTGCTGCGCCACCTGCCAGACGTTGGTCGTGACCCAGTACAGCAGGATCCCGAGGGGGAACTGGAAGGAGATCGCGGCGAGGAAGATCGGCATCGCGTACAGCATGATCTTCTGCTGCGAGGCCATCGGGTTGTCGCTGCCCTGGGTCATGGCGGTGCGCGCCATCATCTGGCGCTGGGTCCAGTACATCGAGCCGGACATCAGCACGATCAGCAGCCAGCCCGGCCACCCCGCCTGGCTGACCAGCATCTCAAGGCCGCCCTCGCCGGCGCCCGTGAAGAAGTAGAAGGGCTGGCCGGAGAGCTCCTCCATGTCCCGAAGCGTCCAGAACAGCGCGATGAAGATGGGTGCCTGCGCGAGCAGCGGTAGGCAGCTGGCCGCCGGGTTCGCCCCCTCCTTCTTGTAGAGGGCCATCATCTCCTCGTTGAGCTTCGCGCGCTTCGCCCGGTACTGCTCCGGGTCCTTGCGCATCAGCTCACGATCGACCTTGTACTTCTTCTGCAGGGCCTTCATCTGCGGCTGGATCGCCTGCATGGCCCGCATCGAGCGGGTCTGCTTGATCGCCAGCGGCAGCAGCAGGACCCGGACGATCAGGGTCAGGGCGATGATCGCCCACCCCCAGGCGTGGACCGTGAAGATCGGTTCGAACAGGTCGTGCAGGAACTGCAGGACCGCGACGAACCCGCTCAGGATCGACTGCCACAACTCACTCACGACGGACCTACTTCCTCGGGGGGACGTGATCGACCCCCCCTGGGTTCCACGGATGACAACGGCCGACACGCCGGATCGCGAGCCACCCGCCACGCAGCGCGCCGTGGACCTTCACGGCCTCCACGGCGTACGTCGAGCAGGACGGGTAGAAGCGGCAGCGCGGGGCCCGGAGCGGTGAGGTGAGGCGGTACAGCCACATGAACCCCAGCACGACCCACGCCAGCGGCGACCGACGCCGCGGCGACGTCGAGGCATCCTCGGCCGCCGCTGGCCGACTGCGCTGCTCGGTGGTCACGTCACGACCTCCTGCACCACGCCGAGCGCGGAGGCGAGACCCTCGAGCTCCGCACGCACGGCGTGTACGTCACTGCGGGCACAACGGGCCCGTGCGACCAGGACCACGTCCAGCCCGGGCTTCCACGGTACGACACGCGCGGCCTCCCGGAGCAACCGCTTCGCGCGGTTGCGGGCCACCGCGCTGCCGACTCGCCGCGAGGCGATCACCGCGATCCGTGCGGGCCGCTCCGCGTCCGTCGGGCGCACGTGCACCGCGAGCAGGTCACCCGCCCGCTGCCGTCGCCCCCGGAGCACGGCCGCGATGTCGCGGCCGTCCCGGAGGCGTTCGGGAGCGGCGGTCGTCACCGGATCAGGCAGACAGCTTGGAACGGCCGCGGCGGCGACGGTCGCGGACGATCGCGCGACCGGCACGGGTGCGCATGCGGGCACGGAACCCGTGCTTGCGCTTGCGACGGCGGTTGTTGGGCTGGAAGGTGCGCTTCACGGCGAAGCCCCCTCGGTGAGGTCGTGATCGGATGCACGCGATGGGATGAGGTCCCGGAACCGTGGTGCGACGCAGGGATGACCGACGGGCCGACGAGGGACGCGGATCCGCGAACGGTGCGGGTCAGACGTGCGCGGGAGCGTACCGCGCTGCGCGCTTGTCGAGCAAGCGCACCACGTGGACGCCACGGCTGTGGACAGCCCCTTGCGGTGCCCGGCGCGAGCGGTGTACGGTCCCCGACCGTCCGTCGGACCCCTCGACGGGACGCACCGGCGCCGGGCTCGGCACCCGATGGGTCCCACCGAGGACCGTGCGCCTGGGGCCTGACCGCTCCTGCGCGCACGGCACGTCGGACCTTCCCCACGGCGGCCTCGACACCGCGGAAGCGACCGGGTTCGCAGCTCTATCCACACTGTGGACGGCCCTGTGGAAAGCGGGTCCGACCTGCTGCGATGCCCGTTGCGTGTTCCGCGTGTCGACGGCCCGCCGGCGGTGTGACTACCGTCGGCCAGAGGCACGCGGGATGACGTCAGGAGCGAGCGTGGCATCAACGTCGACGCTGGATCTCGAGGACCTGTGGGGCCGGAGCCTCGAGCAGGTGATCGAGACGGTCACCTCCCCGGCACAGCGACAGTGGCTCACCGCGACGCACCCGGTCGGTTTCAGCGACGACACGGTCGTGCTGGCCACCCCCCACGCCTTCGCGCGGGAGTGGTTGGACAGCCGCTGCGGTGCGCTGATCCGTGAGGCGCTGTCCAACGCGGCGGGACGACCACTGTCCGTGGTGATCACCGTGCAGCCGCGGCCCGAGCCCCTCGGGGGCGACACCGACCACGTCGAGGTGGCCGAGCGACCCGAGGCGCCGCCCGCGCCGCCGACCACCGCCGCGGACGACCTCGACGGCGAGCCACCCCCCGCCCCGTGGGGATCCCTGGGCGGCCCGACACCGCTGCACGCCCCCGGGCGCCCTGACGGGCCGACGGTCAGCCTGCCCGACCCGCGGCCGCAGGAGGTCGAGCCCGACACCCAGCTCAACCCGAAGTACTCCTTCGACGACTTCGTGATCGGGTCCTCCAACCGGTTCGCCCATGCGGCCGCCACGGCGGTGGCCGAAGCGCCCGCCAAGTCGTACAACCCGCTGTTCATCTACGGCGGCGCCGGGCTCGGCAAGACCCACCTGCTCCACGCGATCGGTCACTACGTCCGCAGTCTGTACCCCCGTCTGAAGGTGCGGTACGTCACCACCGAGCAGTTCACGAACGAGTTCATCAACGGGATCCGCCACGACCGGATCACCTCGTTCCAGCAGACCTACCGGCAGGCGGACGTGCTGCTGATCGACGACATCCAGTTCCTCGAGCGGGCGGAACGGACCCAGGAGGAGTTCTTCCACACCTTCAACGCGTTGCACAACGCCGAGAAGCAGATCGTCATCTCCAGCGACCGTCCCCCGAAGCAGATCGCGCAGCTCGAAGACCGGCTGCGCAGCCGGTTCGAGTGGGGCCTGATGACCGACGTCCAGCCCCCGGACCTCGAGACGCGGATCGCGATCCTGCGCAAGAAGTGCGAGTCCGACCGGCTCGGTGTCGACCCCGAGGTGCTCGAGCTGATCGCCTCCAAGGTCCAGTCCAACATCCGTGAGCTCGAGGGTGCCCTGATCCGCGTCTCGGCCTTCGCGAGCCTGCAGCACTCCCAGGCCGACAGCCAGATGGCCGAGACGGTGCTCAAGGACCTCTTCCCCCACGACCGCGAGCAGGAGGTGTCGGTCCACGTCATCATGGAGGAGGTGGCCGACCACTTCTCCCTGACCGTGGAGGACCTGTGCTCGCCGTCACGCAGCCGCCAGTTGGTGACCGCGCGGCAGATCGCGATGTACCTCACCCGGGAGCTGACCGACCTGTCGCTCCCGCGGATCGGCAAGGCCTTCGGTGGTCGCGACCACACCACGGTGATGCACGCCAAGTCCAAGATCGCCGACCTGATGCAGGAGCGCCGCGCGATCTACGACCAGGTCCAGGAGCTCACCAACCGCATCAAGACCCGGGCGCGCCGCACGTGACCCCCACCCCGTCGGCGCGCCTCGCCCCGCGGGGTTGGTCATCCGACCACCTCGCTGTCCACAGCTTCCACAGGTTCCTGTGGGTAACCCTGGGGAGGGCCCGTGGACCGCGCGTGGACCTCCGCGCCTCGACGGTGGACACCGATGCCCGTCCCGTGGACGGGTGTCGCTCCCAGCCGTCACGACCCCCGTGGACGAGCGGTGGACGAGCGGTGGACGAGCGCTCGCGGCCGTGGAAGCACAACCCTGTCGTTCGGCGGCCGGTGGACAACTACGCTGCCGACCCACAGGACATCCACGGTCCACGGACCGCCCCTGACCTGCGACGACACCGCGTCGTCCACCCTGTCCACAGCCCCGATGATGGTGACGAGATATTGCTCTGCAAGAACCTCCTTCATCACGGGTGTGGACCACGACGAGGAGCAACGCCGTGAAGCTGCGAGCCGAACGTGCAGAGTTCGCCGAGGCGATCTCCTGGGCCACCCGCACCGTCGGGACGCGGGTCTCGCTCCCCGCTCTGTCCGGGGTCCTGCTCGAAGCCACGGAGGGTCGACTGATCTGCCGGGCGACCGACCTCGAGGTGTCCGCGGAGATCTCGATCCCCGTGCAGATCGACCAGCCGGGTCGGGTCCTGCTCCCCGGGCGTCTGCTCGCCCAACTGGTCGCACGCTTCCCCGAGGCCGCGGTGCAACTCTCGACCGAGAACGACCAGATCGAGATCAGCTGCGGCCGGGCCACCTTCCACGTCCGGGCGATGCAGGCCGAGGACTTCCCGGCGCTGGCCTCGCCGGCGGAGGACGCGCTCCAGGGGGTGGTCAAGGCCGACGCCTTCGCCCGCCTGGTCGCGCAGGTGGCCCGCGCCGCCGCGACCGACGAGGGACGTCCGGTGCTCACCGGGGTCAACCTCGAGGCCGCCGGCGGGATCCTGACCGCGGCCGCGACCGACAGCTACCGTCTGGCGGTGCGGTCGCTGACCTTCGACGAGGCGGTCGAGGGCACCGCCCTGGTCCCGGCGCGGTCGCTCCAGGAGGCGGCCAAAGCGGCCTCCGAGGTGGGTGGTGCGGTCACCGTCGTGCTCGAGGAGGGACAGGCCTCCTTCCTGCTCGGTGACCGGCGTCTGACGACGAAGCTGATCGAGGGCTCCTTCCCGAACTACCAGGCCTTGCTCCCCGACGCCTTCGAGACCTCGGTGGTCGTCGAGCGTGCCGCTCTGATCGAGGCGCTCCAGAGGGTCTCGATCGTCGCGATGGGTCAGGCGAACACGCCGGTGACGCTCACCTTCGGCGACGGATCGGTGGACCTGCAGGCGTCCAACCAGGAGATGGGTGACGCCGCGGAGGCCCTCCCCGCCGAGATCGACGGCGAGGGGCTGACGATCGCCTTCAATCCGGCGTTCCTGCTCTCCGGTCTCGAGGCGAGCGGCACCGAGCGGATCCGGATCGAGCTCCGCGACGGCCTCAAGCCCGCGGTGCTCAAGCCGCACGCCGACGACGGTCAGGTCGACGACCTGACCTACCTGCTGATGCCCATGCGGGTGAGCTGACCGGCTCGACGCGGGGCGGCGTCGAACGTCGCGGAAGGGCGTGGCTCGTGTGGTTGCGACGGCTGGAGCTGACCGACGTCCGCTCCTACGACCACGCCACCGTGACCTTCCCCGACGGGGTGACCGTGCTGGTCGGCCCGAACGCCCAGGGCAAGACCAACCTGCTCGAGGCGATCTACCGCGCCGCCACGGGTGGATCACACCGGGTGGCCGGGGACGGGCCGCTGGTCCGGGCCGGCTCCGACCTCGGGATCGTGCGCTGCGAGCTCGCCACCGACTCGGGTCGCCGCCGCACCCTTGAGCTCGAGGTCGGGACCGCTCGCCGGACCCGCACACGCGTCGACGGGCAGGACGTGCGCCGGGCCGCCGACGCCTTTGGGGTCCTCCGGGTGGTGATGTTCGCACCCGAGGACGTCGCGGTCGTGCGGGGCGATCCGGGCGAACGACGCCGTTTCCTCGACGACCTGCTGACCCAGCGCCGACCGGCCTTCGCTGCCGCCAAGAGCGAGCACGACCGTGCGCTCCGGCAGCGCAACCAGCTGCTCAAGCAGGCGCGCGGCACCGGCGGGACGGCACGGGATGCGGCGTTCGCGACCCTCGAGGTGTGGACGGAGCAGCTGGTCCGCCACGGGGCGCAGATCGTCGCGGCCCGCATCGCCGCGGTCCGCACCCTCGCCGACCCGGTGGACCGCTTCTACCGGGAGCTCGCGGACCGGCCCGAACCGGTGTCGCTGACCTACCGCTCCTCGGCAGGCGACGTCGTGGCCGAGCTCACCGACGGGGAGGGGCCGGTCCCCGACCCGGCACCGATCGCCGCGGCGCTGCGGGAGGCCTTCGCCGCCCGGCGCGACGACGAGCTCGCACGAGGGCAGACCCTGGTGGGACCCCACCGTGACGACCTCGAGCTGGCCATCGGCGCGCTGCCGGCCCGCGGGTACTCGTCGCACGGGGAGGCGTGGTCGCTCGCGCTGGCGCTCAAGCTCGCGACCTTCGAGGTCCTCGCCGAGGTCGGCGACCGGCCGATCGTGCTGCTCGACGACGTGTTCGCCGAGCTGGATGTGACCCGCCGGCAACGCTTGGCCGCGGCGTGCGGACGGTTCGACCAGACCCTGGTCACCGCGGCGGTCGAGGCCGATGTGCCCCTGGAGGGTCCCCGTGTGGATGTCTCGATCGAGGACGGGCGGACCCGCCTGTCACCTCGCACGGTCGGTCCGTCGGTCGAGGGGGCGGCGTGATGAGCGACCGTCGTGACCGCCGCGACGACCTCGCCCGCGACCGCCGTGCTGCTGCGGCGGACCGCGACGAGCGCCTCTACGAGCGCAAGCGTGCCCGGCAGGCCCGGGAGCGAGCCGCCGCGGAGCGCGCGGGCTTCGATCCCCGTCCCCCCGACGACGAGGACTGGACCGTCGGGGCCGAGGACTCCGACGCGCTCGTGCGTCTCACCCCACCGACCGCGGTGACCGAGGCCCTGCAGGAGTTGATCCGCCGGCGGGGATGGACCGAGCGCCTGCGCGGCGCGAGCGCATGGTCCCGGTGGGACACGATCGTCGGACCCGAGCTGGCCCAGCGCTGCGAGCCGGTCCGCCTCGTGAAGGGGGTGCTCACGGTGCGGGCCGAGAGCCAGGTCTGGGCAACCCAGCTCCGGTACATGCTGCCGCAGCTGCGCGGCAACATCGAGGCAGCCCTGGGTCCGGGCAGCGTGCGTGACGTCACGGTCGTCGTGGGGCCGCTCGAGGGACGCGATCGGCCCGAGCGGTGAGCGACACGCCGCGGCGAGCGGGCCCACACCCGGTGCACGCAGCGGATCCCCGCACCGGGGAACCGCTGCGGCTGCGCCGACGACCACCTCGACGGACGGGCCCTCGTCGGTCACCCTGCACCCCAGCACCGTCCGACCCAGCCCCGCGGGAGGCACGACGATGATCGCCATCGTGGAGCGCTTCGCCGCGATCCTCACGATCGTGGCGGCGCTGGCCGCCGTCGCCACGCTGGTGGCGCTGGTCACCCGACGGGTGCCGGACTGGCTGCGGGACACGGCCGCCCTGCCGTTCGCGACCGCGATCGCCCTGGCAGCGACCGTCGGGTCGCTGTTCATGTCCGAGGTCGCGAACTACACGCCGTGCGAGCTGTGCTGGTACCAGCGCATCGCGATGTACCCGCTCGTGGTCGTCCTCGGGGTGGCAAGCTGGCGCCGTGACGGACAGGTGTGGCGCACCGCTGTCCCGATCGGGGCCGTGGGCACCGTGATCGCCGCGTGGCACGTCGCGATCGAACGCCGCCCGGCGCTGGGCGGGCTCTGCGATCCTGCGGCACCCTGTTCCCTGCGCTGGGTCGAGGAGCTCGGGTTCCTCACCCTGCCGATGATGGCGGGCGTGGGGTTCCTGGCGATCATCGTGTTGAGCCTCGCCGCCCGACCGGAGACCGCCGTGACACGAGAGACGGTCGCGGCGGACCGACACCCTCGCGACGAGCCAACCACCCCCGACGGAACACCCTGAGGAGCACGCCGTGGCGAGCACCCCCAAGAAGCAGGCGGCGGGCAAGGCCCGCCCGAACCCGCGCGCCGAGGCGAAGCGGGCAGCCGAGCGCCGGCAACGCATCCTCATGGTCGCCGGCGGGATCGGGGTGCTGCTCCTCGCGGTCCTGATCGCGGTGTTCTCGACCCAGGAGGCGGGGCAACGGGTCACCGTCGACGACGTCGCGGGTGACGTGGAGGTCACCGGCGACACGCTTGCACCCCTGGACGGCGATCCGGCCGCCGACCCGGTGCGTGGTGCGCAGGCCCCGCGCGTCGCCGGCGCGGACTTCGACGGCACACCGGTCGAGATCGGTGGGACGGGACGCCCGCAGCTCGTGACCTTCATGGCGTCCTGGTGCCCGGCCTGCCAGCAGGAGCTGCCCATCCTCACCACCTGGCTCAACGAGGGTGGGCTCCCCGACGAGGTGGACATCGTCGCGGTCGCGACCTCCCTCGACGCGGGACGGCCGAACTGGCCCCCACAGGACTGGTTCGAGGAGGTCGGCTACCCGGGTCCGGTGCTCGTCGACGACGCGCAGTCCTCGGTGGCCCGGGCCTTCGGGCTGTCGGCCACCCCCTTCTGGGTGGCGGTCGACGGCGACGGCCAGGTGGTCCAGCGCAGCGCCGGCATGATCCCGATGGAGCAGCTCGACGCGTTGGCGGCGCAGCTCGCGACGAGCTGACCGCCGCACCGACCGGGGGGACGCCGGTGCCCGAGCTGCCCGACCTGGAGGACTACCTCGCCGCCCTGCGGCCCCGCATGGTGGACACGACGGTCACGCGCATCCAGGTCGTCGGCGTCAGCCTGCTCCGCACCTACGACCCGCCGGTGGACGCGCTCGTCGGGGCGCACGTCCGGGCGATCGACCGGCTCGGCAAGCGGCTCGTGTGGCGGCTGGCCCCGGCCGGCGTACGAGCACCGTCGGGTGACGTGGGCGGCCCCGAGCCGTGGTACCTCGTCGTCCACCTGATGATCGCCGGGCGGCTGCGGTGGGCGGATCCCGGTGCGAGCCCACCGCGACGCATCGGGCTCGCGGCGCTGGAGGTGTCCGCCCCGGCGGACCCCGACGTGCGCGGCGGCACCTTGCTGCTGACCGAGGCCGGTACCACCCGGCGCGCCACCCTGCACCTGGTCCGAGGCGACGCGGCCCTGGCCGAGCACGACCGCGGCGGGGTGGAGCCGCTGGAGGTCGACCGCGCGGGCTTCGAGGCGCAGCTGCGCCTGGAGCGACGGACCCTGAAACGGGTACTGACCGACCCACGCCGGTTCGCCGGCATCGGCAACGCCTACTCGGACGAGATCCTGCATGCCGCGGGTCTCTCGCCGGTGCGCCGCACCGACCAGCTCGGCGACGACGAGGTGGCTCGGCTGCACGCTGCGACGCAGGCGGTGCTGGCGGCGTGGACGGCCCGGCTGCGCGAGGCCACCGGCGCCGGGTTCCCCGCGAAGGTCACGGCCTTCCGGGACGGGTTCGCGGTGCACGGACGCTACGGGCAGCCGTGCCCGGATTGTGGCACCGCGGTGCAGCGGATCCGGTACGCCGACAACGAGACGAACTACTGTCCCCGCTGCCAGACCGACGGGCGGGTGCTCGCCGACCGCAGCCTCTCCCGGCTGCTCCGCGACGACTGGCCGGCGACGATCGAGGCGCTCGAGGGCGGCTGACACCGGCGCCGTGAACCCCGCGGTCGGGACCAGCGGCCCCGGCGTGCCGCCCACGTGTCGGAGCGGTCAAGCGCGCCAGGACGCCCGCAGCGCCCTTCCCGCTGGTGGGGTACGTGCGAGGGGGGTCAACTGTCCACAGGACGTCCCAGAGGCGCGGAGGACGGGGGGCAGCCTGGTAGAGTGGTGTTACCCGCCCCGCCCGCGCGTTCCGCGCCGTGGCGTCCCCTCGCTCAGGAGAGGCCCCCCGCTTGGCTGCCGTGCCCGAACCTCCCACACCCGACGACATCCCCTCGACCAACGGCGACTACAACGCGAAGAACATCACCGTCCTGGAGGGCCTCGAGGCCGTCCGACGGCGTCCGGGCATGTACATCGGCTCCACCGGCCCACGGGGTCTGCACCACCTCGTCTGGGAGGTGGTGGACAACTCCGTCGACGAGGCCCTCGCGGACCGGTGCAGCCACATCGAGGTGACCCTGCTCGCCGACGGGGGCGTGCGCATCAGCGACGACGGGTCGGGCATCCCCGTCGACCGCCACGAGAAGGAGGGGCGGTCGGCGCTGGAGGTCGTGCTCACCGTCCTGCACGCCGGCGGCAAGTTCGACTCCCAGGCGTACGCCGTGTCGGGCGGGCTGCACGGGGTCGGCGTGTCGGTGGTCAACGCGCTGTCGGAGCGGCTGGTCGCGGAGGTCCGCCGTGACGGCGGGCTGTACCGTCAGGTCTTCCGGCGCGGCATCCCCGACGGCCCCGTCGAGCGGGTCGGCGGCGTCACCCCGCACCTCGACGGTCTCGAGGACGACCGGGAGATCACCGGCACGACGATCACGTTCTGGCCGGACCCGCAGATCTTCGTCGAGGGGGTGGAGTTCTCCGCCGACACGATCGCCCGGCGGCTGCGGGACACCGCCTTCCTCACCGCCGGCCTGCGCATCATGCTGATCGACGAGCGGCCCGCACCGGAGGGCGAGGAGGACCTGATCACCCGCCGGCAGGAGTTCCACGCCCCGGGCGGTCTGCGGGACTTCGTCGACCACATCCGCACGACCAAGGCCAAGGACGGGCTGCACGACCCGATCCACTTCGAGTTCGAGGAGGTGGGTCCGAACGGCCCACAGTCCGTCGAGGTGGCCCTGCAGTGGATCCACGACTTCAACGACGCGATCCTGTCCTTCGCGAACACGATCAACACCCACGAGGGCGGCACCCACGAGGAGGGGTTCCGCACCGCGATCACGTCGGTGATCAACCGGTGGGCCAAGGACAAGGGGCTGCTGCGCTCCAAGGAGGTCGACACCCTCACCGGCGACGACCTGCGCAGCGGGCTGATCGCGATCGTGTCGGTCAAGGTCGGTGACCCCCAGTTCGAGGGCCAGACCAAGACCAAGCTCGGCAACACCGAGGTCAAGTCCTTCGTCCAGACCACGACCTACGCCCGCGTTGCCGAGTGGCTCGAGGAGCACCCGGCCGAGGGCAAGCTGATCGTGCAGAAGGCCGAGTCCGAGGCGCAGGCCCGGATCGCCGCCCGCAAGGCCCGCGACCTGACCCGCCGCAAGTCGCTCCTCGAGTCCACCTCGCTGCCGGGCAAGCTGGCCGACTGCCAGACCCGCGACCCGGCCGAGTCCGAGCTGTACATCGTGGAGGGGGACTCCGCCGGTGGGTCGGCGAAGATGGCCCGCGACCGCCGCACCCAGGCGATCCTGCCGATCCGCGGCAAGATCATCAACGTCGAGAAGGCCCGGCTCCCGAAGGTCCTCGCCAACGCCGAGGTGCAGGCGCTCATCACCGCCATGGGCACGGGGTTCGCCGACGACTTCGACGTCACCAAGGCCCGCTACCACAAGCTGATCCTGATGGCGGACGCCGACGTCGACGGCGCGCACATCCGCACGCTGCTGCTGACCTTCCTGTTCCGGCACATGAAGCCGCTGATCGAGGCCGGGTACGTCTACCTCGCGCAGCCGCCGCTGTACCTGATCTTCCACCCGTCGCGGAAGAAGGAGCTCCACTACGCCTTCTCGGACGTCGAGCGCGACCGCATCCTCGAGCAGATGCCGGACGACCGCAAGATCGAGGTCCAGCGGTTCAAGGGGCTCGGCGAGATGGACCCCGACCAGCTGTGGGAGACCACGATGGATCCCGAGCGGCGGACCCTCAAGCTGGTGACGATGGACGACGCGGCGGCCGCCGACGAGATGTTCTCGATCCTGATGGGTGACGACGTCGCATCCCGGCGTGAGTTCATCCAGACCAACGCCAAGTACGCGACGATCGACGTCTGATGGTCGTGCCCCGTCAGGTCCGCACCTGGACCCCTGCCCTCCGGATCGTGCTGGCCGGCGGCATCGGGCTGCTCCTCGGCGTGCTCTACGGGCTGCTGCTGCTCGACGATCTGCGGGTCGGCGTGATCGTCGGGCTCGCGGTCGGGCTCGGGTTGGGCGCGGCTGCGCACGACCCGCCGGCAGCGGAAGCGCGATCGGAACAGGCCGCAACGGTGGACGCAGCGCAGGCACCCCCGACGCCGTCGTCGCAGGACGGATCCGCGGCGCGGGCGCTCCTGTGGCTGCTCGTCGGTCTGGCCGTGCTCGTCGCCCTGATCGTGCTGACCGCGCCCGAGGTCGTCTGGGCCGCGCCCCAGGCCGCCTCGGAGGTGCTGCTCGTCGCCGTGCTTGCCGGGGTCCCCGGCCTGCTCCTGCTGCTCTGGGTGGCCCTGCGGCGTCGCCCCGACGACGACCCGTCCGGCGCGTCCCCGCACCATCCCGAGGGACACCCCGACGAGCGGGGGGGCCGCTGACGTGGGACGCACGATCCGCGCCGCCGTGCTCGCGATGGTGATCGTCGCCGGCACCGTCGGTGGCCTGGGTGGGTTCCTGGGCTTCGACCCGGTCGCCTCGATCGTGACTGGTCTCGTGCTCGGCCTGCTCGCGGGCCTGCTGCTGTGGGGCGCGAGCCGTCGGGCCGACAGCTTCCACCCCACCGACCCCACCGCCCACCTCGCCGACCACCGCGGGCCGGCCGAGGCGTCCACCGACCGGTCACCGGCCGACACACCACCGGGCGACGACGACCCGCCGCGTGACGAGCCGGACGCGGGGCCGTCCACCGCCGACCCCGCCGCCCGGTCCGATGACGACCCCACTGGAGCCTGACGTGTCCGACGTGACCCCGCCGCCCGGATCGCCCGACCCGAGCCCCGGCGACCCGATCACCCGTGCCGACGACGGCACCCCGCTGGACGAGACCGGCGAGGTGCTCGCCGCCCGGGTGGCCCCGGTGGTGATCGAGGACGAGATGCGCACCTCGTACCTCGACTACGCGATGTCGGTGATCGTCGGCCGGGCGCTGCCCGACGTCCGGGACGGCCTCAAGCCGGTCCACCGTCGCATCCTGTACTCGATGGACGAGACCGGGCTGCGGCCCGACCGGCCCTACCGCAAGTGCGCGTCGGCCGTGGGTGACGTGATGAAGAAGTACCACCCCCACGGTGACACCGCGATCTACGACGCGCTGGTCCGCATGGGGCAGGACTTCTCGATCCGCTACGAGCTGATCGACGGTCACGGCAACTTCGGCTCGGTCGACGGCGACCCCCCGGCCGCGATGCGGTACACCGAGTCGCGCCTGTCGCGGCTGGCGATGGAACTCCTGCGCGGGATCGACGAGGACACCGTCGACTTCGTCCCCAACTACGACGGGTACGAGGAGGAGCCGGTCGTCCTGCCGTCGCGGTTCCCGAACCTGCTCGCCAACGGGGCGACCGGCATCGCCGTCGGGATGGCCACCAACATCCCCCCGCACAACCTCGGCGAGCTGATCGACGCGACGATGGCCCTGATCGACGACCCGTCGCTGTCGGCCGCCGACCTGATGCGCCACGTGCCGGCGCCGGACTTCCCGACCGGTGGGCTCATCCTCGGACAGCAGGGCGTGTACGACGCGTTCACCACCGGCAAGGGCTCGATCAAGGTCCGGGCGGTGTGCGCGATCGAGGAGCCCGACAGGGGCCGTGACCGCGAGCGGATCGTGGTCACCGAGATCCCCTACATGGTCAACAAGGCCAGCCTGCTGCAGAAGATCGCGCAGCTGGTCAACACCAAGGTCATCACCGGCATCGCCGACCTGCGCGACGAGTCCTCGCGCGAGGGGATGCGGATCGTCATCGATCTCAAGCGTGACGCCAACGCCCAGGTGGTGCTCAACCAGCTGTACAAGCACACCCAGCTGCAGGACACCTTCGGGGTGAACCTGCTGGCGCTGGTGGACGGGGTGCCGCGGACCCTCACCCTCGATCAGGCCCTGTCCCACTACGTCGCCCACCAGGTCGAGGTCATCACCCGCCGGACCCGGTACCGGCTGCGCAAGGCCGAGGAGCGGGCCCACGTCCTCGAGGGGCTGCTGGTCGCCCTCGAGCACATCGACGAGATCATCGCGTTGATCCGGGGCAGCGAGTCGGCCGACACGGCCAAGGCCGAGCTGATGGCACGCTTCGAGCTGTCCGAGATCCAGGCGCAGGCGATCCTCGACATGCAGCTGCGGCGTCTCGCCGCGCTGGAACGCCAGCGGATCCAGGATGAGTACGACGAGCTCACCGCCCTGATCGCCGAGCTCAAGGCGATCCTCGCCGACCCGCAGCGGGTGCGCGCGATCATCAAGGAGGAGCTGACCGAGATCCGGGAGCGCTTCGCCGACCCGCGACGCACGCGCATCGTCGCCGACGACGGGGCGATGACCGTCGAGGACCTGATCGAGGTCGAGGACGTCGTCATCACGCTGACGCGCGCCGGGTACATCAAGCGGACCCCGGTGGACGCTTTCCGGACCCAGCAGCGTGGCGGTCGCGGCGTGCGGGGCACCGACATGAAGGAGGACGACATCGTGTCGACCCTCCTGACGTGTTCGACCCACGACCACCTGTTGGTGTTCACCAACGTCGGCCGCGTCTACCGCATCAAGGCGTACCAGGTCCCGGAGAAGTCCCGGGCGGCCAAGGGGGTGTACGTCGCCAACGTCCCGGGTCTGGCGCTCGAGCCCGATGAGCGGGTCGCGGCGGTGCTGGCGCTCGAGGACTTCCGGGAGGACCGCTACCTCGTCTTCGCCACCCGGCAGGGCACGGTCAAGCGCACCCGGCTGGACGCCTTCGACTCGCCGCGGTCGGTGCTGATCGCGATCGACCTGCGCGAGGGCGACGAGTTGATCGGGGTGGCGGTGACCGACGGCACCCGGGACCTGATGCTGGTGTCCCGGCAGGGTCTCGCGATCCGGTTCCCCGAGACCGACGCGCGGGCGATGGGCCGGACCGCCGCCGGGGTGCGCGGCCAGAAGCTCGACGAGGGTGACGAGGTCCTGGCGATGGCCCCGGTCCCGCCCGACGACGGGGGTGACGGGAACTACCTGTTGGTCGTCACCGAGCGCGGCTTCGGCAAGCGCACGCCGCTCGCCCGCTACCGGGCGCAGAAGCGCGGCGGGCGCGGCCTGATCACGGCGAAGATCACCGAGCAGCGCGGCGGGCTCGCCGGGGCGCTCGTGGTGCCCTACGAGGCCGAGATCCTGCTGGTGACCGACACCGGCACCCTGATCCGCATGGCGATCGCCGGCGTCCGCCCGATGGGGCGGGACACGCAGGGGGTCGCCCTGATGCGCACCGGCAACGACGCGCGCGTCACCGGGGTCGCCCTCGTGATCGAGGCGGAGGATGCGGTCGAGGCCCCCGACGCGGCCGAGGGGACGGCCACCTCCGTCGCCGCTGGCGAAGCGGCGACCACCGTCCCCGCCGAGGGTGTCGCGACCGCCGAGCCCGCCGCGCCGGTGTCGGACGACGGGGACGAGCCCTGATGCGCGGCCGGTCCCTCCTCCGCCACACCGTCCCCCGGGTCGGTGCCGTGACCGACCGTACGCCGGTCCCGCGGCCCCGGCGGGGTAGCATCGCTCGGACCTGAGGAGCATCCCGTGGCACGACGCCGTCTCACCGTGAAGCGCATCGACCCGTGGTCGGTGCTCAAGTTCGGCTTCCTGGTCAACATCGTCCTGCTCATCATCTTCATGATGATCATGGGCGTCATCTGGTTCATCGTCGATCGTCTCCAGCTCGTCGACCAGGTCTGCGGGATCGCCACGGACGTCGGGTTCACCCAGTGCGGGATCAACGCCGGCAACCTGTTCCGTTCGCTGCTGCTGCTCGGGATGCTGTGGGTGGTGGTCCAGACCGCGGTGTTCGTGTTCTTCGCCTTCCTCTACAACCTGATCGCCGACCTCACTGGCGGGATCGGGCTGACGATCGTGGACGACACCGCGCCGGGGCGTCCCGCCGTGGCGAGCGGACCCGCGCGGCAGGTCGCGACCGCCGGGCACCAGCCGGGCGCCGCGCGCCCTTCGGGCGGGAACGCGG
>SKNO01000006.1 GCA_007120465.1 Nitriliruptoraceae bacterium | reverse complement strand
GGCCAGCAGGGCGACGGCCTGCCGTTCGGGGTGCTGCTGGCGCTCGGGGTGCTCGCCGCCGGCGGGTACGGCACGTACCACACGGTGCGCCGCCGGCGGAAGCGCGACGACCTCGAACGGCTGATCGCGCGCGATCCCCGGCTGCGCCGCACCGTGATCCCCGCCGGGCTGCGACCCGACCAGCTCGCCTGGTGGTGCCGGGGACTGCCGGCCGGTGACCGGCGGCAAGGCCTCGAGTACGGCGTCGAGGGGCCGATGGTGTCCGGGCTCGACGACCCCCTGCCCGCCGAGGTCGACGTCGCCGCCTTCCGGTGGTGGTGGGAGGAGCGCCAGCGCAGCCGCAACCGCCGCACCGGCATGACCAGCACCCGCTACTCCAAGCGCACCCTGCCCGCCGCGGTGATCAAGCTGCCCTTCCACGTCGACCGCCGCGTGCTGATCCGGCCGGAGTCGGTGCTGGGTCGGGTCGGCATCACCCGGGGCGGGCGCCAGCTGGAGTCGAGCGAGTTCAACCGCCGGTTCCGGGTCGAAGCGATGGACGAGCGGCTGCCGCTGCACCTGCTCGACGCGAACCTGCAGCAGCTGCTGGTGGAGCGCTTCCAGGGGCGCACGATCGAGATCTTCGGCGAGCTGCTGCTGGTCGCGGGCTCCCCCGACCACCGCGACGAGACGCTCACCGGGGTGGTCGGCGAGCTGCCGGCGATGCGCGAGGACGCGCTGCGGATCCTGCGTGAGATCCCGCCCGCCTTCTGGCGCACGGTCCTGGGCAGGCAGGCAGGCTGATGGAGCTCATCCTCGTCCTCGTGGTCGTGTTCGTGATCCCGCTCGGGTTCGCGATCTGGTCGTACAACCGGTTCGTGACCCAGGTCGCCAGCATCGACGCGTCCTGGGCAGGCATCGACGTCGAGCTCCAGCGCCGCCACGACCTCGTCGACAACCTGGTCCGCACCGTCGAGGGCTACGCCACCCACGAGCGCACCACCCTCGAGCAGGTGACCCGCGCCCGGTCCGAGGCGGTCCGGGCGGTGGACCCGTCGGTGCCGGTGCGCGACCAGGCCCGCGCCGAGGACGCCCTCACCGACGGCATCAGCCGGCTGTTCGCCCTGAGCGAGGAGATGCCCGACCTCAAGGCCGACCGCGCCTTCCGGCAGCTGCAGTCCCAGCTGGTCGAGACCGAGGACCGCATCAGCGCCTCGCGGCGGCTGTACAACCTCGAGGTCGCCGCCTACGAGCGGCGGCGGCGCGCGATCCCCTCCAACCTGATCGCGTGGACCTTCGGGTTCGAACCGCGCGAGCTGTTCGAGATCCAGGACGCCGGCGCCAAGCACGCCGCCCAGGTGGCCTGGTAGGGGCCGGGTCAGACGCCCGGTTCGGTCTCCCCGGGCCCCACGCGTCGGCGCGGTCCGTCAGGAGCGGGCCGCGGCGCGGCGCGCCTCCTCGATCAGCGCCAGCACCTCCTCGACGCAGCGGTCGAGGTCGTCGTTGACCACCACCACGTCGAAGGCCTCCTGCTGGGCGACCTCCTGGCGGGCGGTGCGCAGGCGGTGTGCGACCGCCTCGTCGTCCTCGGTCCCCCGCCCCCGCAGCCGCCGTTCGAGCTCCTCGAAGGACGGCGGCACCAGGAACACCAGCAGCGCGTCGGGCAGGCGGCGCTTGACCTGCAGGGCGCCCTGCACCTCGATGTCGAGCACCACCACCCTGCCGCGCGCCACGAGATCCAGCACCGGCTGGCGGGGGGTCCCGTAGAGGTTGCCGGTGTACTCGGCCCACTCCAGCAGATCGCCACGGTCGACCATCGCCTCGAAGGTCGGGCGATCGACGAAGCGGTAGTCGACCCCGTCCTCCTCGTCAGGACGCGGAGGACGGGTCGTCACCGACACCGACAGCGCACTGTCGGGCAGGCGGGCGCGCACGCTGCGGTGGACGGTGCCCTTGCCGACCCCGGAGGGACCGGCGATGACCACCACCAGCCCGGTGGCCGTCGACGTCACGAGCCTCCCTCGAAGGTCGCGAGCAGCGCCTCGCGCTGTCGCGGCCCGAGTCCACGCAGCCGACGGCTCGGCGCGATGTCGAGTTCCTCCATCAGCCGCCGCGCCTTCACCGGGCCGTAGGCGGGCATCGCCGTGAGCACCTCGATCACCCGCATCTTGGCCAGCGCGTCGCTGTCGTTCGCCTGGTCGAGCAGCTGGCGCAGGGACACCTCGCCGGCCTTGAGCATCTGCTTGAGCTCCGCACGGATCCGACGGGCCTCGGCGGCCTTGGCGAGGGCCGCGGTGCGCGCCTCGGGGTCCAGCTCGGGTACGGCCATCGGTGCTCCGTCGCGTCCAGGGTCACCTCTCACCCTAGCGGCCTCCGACGCGGCCGCTCGCGGCCGTCCGGCGGTGTTCGCGCCATCCCACCGGCCCGGGGCCGCACCCCGTCCAGACGGCCACGTCGGGATGGTCGGCAGGGGTGATGGCGGCATGCCACGCCCGGGTCGTGCGGGCCCGACCTGACCGGGATCCGGGCGTGGTGTCGGGGCGTCGAGGTGGGTCGCGCTAGCGTGCGCGTGCGCGCTCGCCGCCACCTCGAGGAGCCCGTCGCGTGGTGCTGTCGGACCAACCGCTCGTGCTCGGCGTCGACCTCGACGGCGTGTGCGGCGACTACGAGGACGCCCTGCGCCGCTCGGTCGCCGCGCGCTCCGGCCGCGATCCCGCCGACCTGCCGCCGCAGACCACGATGGACGCCTACTCCGAGTGGGGCCTGACCTTCGAGCGGTTCGAGGAGGCCCACCGCCACGCCGTCGTCACCGACCGCATCTTCCGCACGATGGCGCCGCTGCCGGGGGTGTCGGAGGCGCTCTGGCGCCTGTCGGACGCCGGCGTGTGGATCCGCATCATCACCGCCCGGCTGCTGTTCAACGGGATCCACGAGGCGAGCGCCGCCGACACGGCCTACTGGCTCGACGCCAACGACATCCCCTACCGCGACCTGTGCTTCATCAACACCAAGCCGGACGTCGGCGCGGACCTCTACGTCGACGACAGCCCGCGCAACGTGGTGTCGCTGCGTGAAGCCGGCCGCGCCACGATCGTGTTCGACCAGCCCTACAACCGGCACCTGGCCGGTCCGCGCGCGCACCGCTGGGACGAGATGGTCGCCCTCGTCGAGGCCGAGCTGGCGGCACGCGACCGGCACGTCCCCCTCCCCCTCGACGACCCGGAGCTGCCCTGATGCGCGAGCGCACGCGCGCCCTGATCGACCTGCTGCTCCGCAGCGAGGCGCTCACCTTCGGCGACTTCGTGGCGAAGTCGGGCCGGCCGACGCCCTACTTCGTCAACGCCGGCAAGGTCGGGACGGGCGGGCAGCTGGCCGAGCTCGGCCGCCTGTACGCGTCGGCGATCGACGAGGCGTTCGGGGACGGCGTCGACGTGCTGTTCGGCCCCGCCTACAAGGGGATCCCCCTGGCGGTGAGTGCCGGCATCGCGCTCGCCCAGCACCACGGTCGCGACGTCGGGGTGTGCTTCGACCGCAAGGAGGTCAAGGACCACGGCGAGGGCGGCACCCTGATCGGCCACCGCCCCGCCGACGGCGAGCGGATCGTGATCGTCGAGGACGTCACCACGGCCGGCACGTCGGTCCGCAACACCGTCCCGATGCTGCGGGCGGTCGCGGACGTCGAGGTGGTGGGGCTCGTCGTCGGGGTCGACCGCCGCGAGCGGGGCACGCGTGACGAGGTGTCCGCGCTGGACGAGCTGGCCGCGGCGTTCGGGCTGCGCACGGTGGCGCTCGCCACGGTGGACGACATCGTCGACCACGTCCGCGACCTGACAGGGCAGTCGATCGTCACCGACGCGGACCTCGCCCGCCTGGCCGCCTACCGCGAGCGCTACGGGGTCCGCTGACCCCGGTCACCCCTCGATCGTGTGGAGAACCGGGCACCATCGCCGCGGAACCCACACGATCGGACGGGACCCGGCTGCCGGGCGGGTGCGACGGTGGCGGCGGGGTCGAGGTGGGCGGCCGGTCGGTCAGTCAGTAGCTGGCGGCGATCGCGTCGGCGGCCGCGACCGGGTCGTCGGCCCGGGTGATCGGACGGCCGATCACCAGCAGGTCCGCCCCTGCGGCCAGGGCCTCGGCCGGGGTGGCGGCGCGGGCGTGGTCCTCGTCGTCGCCGCCGGCGGGGCGCACCCCGGGCGTGACCAGCAGCACGTCGGGTCCGACCTCGGCCCGGACCGCCGCCACGTCGCGGGGGGCACACACCAGCCCCGGCGCGCCGGCGTCCACGGCCAGCCGGGCCATCCTCGGCACCTGTGTGGCGGCCGCGTCCATCCCCATCGCCGCGAGCTCGGCATCCGAGGTGGAGGTCAGCACCGTCACCGCGAGCACCCGGCCAGCATCGCCGAGCCCCGTCACGGCCGCGGCCACCATGGTCGGGCCCCCGCTGGCGTGCACCGTCAGCAGCCCGACGTCGAGCCCGGCCAGGCGCTCCGCGGCGCGCTCCACGGTCGTCGGGATGTCGTGCAGCTTGACGTCGAGGAAGATCGGGCCGAAGGGCCGGATCGCGGTGACCGCCTCCGGCCCGTGGGCGGCGAACAGCTCGAGCCCGACCTTGAACCAGCCCACGTGGCCCTGGAGATCCCGGGCCAACGCCACGGCGTCGTCGAGACGCGGGACGTCGAGGGCGACGATGATGGGGTTCGGCTCGCTCACAGCAGCATCCTCGATGGGTGATCAGACGGGAACCGACGGCGTCGCGGCCCTCAGGTCCACGGCTCGATGGTGTCGATCAGGTCGGTCACCCGGGCGTACCCCCGGTCGGCCAGCCAGTGGCGCAGCTCGTCGATCAGCCGCGGCCCGACGAAGGGGTCGACGAAGGTGGCCGTGCCCACCGACACCGCCGACGCGCCGGCCCGCAGGAACTGCACCACCTCGGTGACGTGCCGGATCCCGCCGCAGCCGAGGATCGGTACCTCGGGCAGCGCCTCGCGCACCTGGTGGACGTTGCGCAGCGCGATCGGCCGGATCGCCGGCCCCGACAGCCCGCCGTAGGTGTTGTGCAGGCCGGGTCGCCCGGTCTCCGGGTCGACCGTCATCCCCAGCACCGTGTTGATCAGCGTGAGCCCGTCCGCCCCCGCTTCGACCACCGCACGGGCGATCTCGGTGACGTCGGTGACGTCCGAGGTGAGCTTCGCCAGCACCGGCACGTCCGACTCGCGACGGACGGCGCTGATCACCTCGGCGCTGTCGGGGGCGGAGCAGGCGAACACCAGGCCGCGGTGCTCGACGTTCGGGCACGACAGGTTCACCTCGATCGCGACGATGCCGGCGTGGCGGCGCAGCCGGCGGGCGACGGTCCGGAACTCGTCGACGCTGCTGCCGGCGATCGACGCGATGATGCGCGCCCCCTTGCCCTGCAGCCACGGCAGGTCGTGCTCCAGCCAGGCGTCCACCCCCGGGTTCTGCAGCCCGATCGCGTTGAGCATCCCCGACGGCGTCTCGGCCATCCGCGGGGTCGGCAGGCCCTCCCGCGGCTCCAGGGTGATGGACTTCACCACCAGCGCCCCGAGCTCGGTCACGTCGTAGAAGCGCTGCATCTCCGCCCCGGAGGCGAAGCACCCCGACGCCGGCAGGATCGGGTTCGGCAGCTCCACCCCCGCCAGGACGGTGGACAGGTCGACGGCCGCGGCGGCCTCCTCGCGCGGGTCGCGCTGGAACGGGACCTGGCTCCGTTCGATCCGGCGCACGTCGCTCATGACTCCCCCCAGACGTCGGCGTCGGTGGGTCGGGACGGTTCGGGCTGCTCGTCCACCTCGTCCTCGACGACGAGCGGCGGGCCGATCTCGTACCGGGTGTCCTCCCAGGCGATGCGCGCGCCGTTGAACACCGGCCCGTCGATGCAGGCCCGCTTCATCTGCACCTGCCCGTCCTTGCGCCGGATCGGCAGCACGCAGGTGAAGCACACCCCGATGCCGCAGGCCATGTGCTCCTCGACGGCCACCTGCACCGGGATGCGCCGCTCCCGGCACCGCTCGGACACCGCCCGGAGCATCGGGTTCGGGCCGCAGGCGTACACCACCCCGCTGCCGCAACGTTCCACGACCTCGTCGAACACGTCGGTGACCCGCCCGTGCTCGCCGTAGGAGCCGTCCTCGGTGGTGAAGGTGACGCTGGCGGTCAGCCGCTTGGCCTCGATCGCGTTCAGGATCCGGTCCTGGGTGGCCGCCCCGACGATCATGTCGACCCGGAGCCCCCGGCGGGTCAGCTCGTCGGCGAGGTAGAACAGCGGGGCGACGCCGTACCCGCCGCCGATCAGGAGGCACGCCACCTGCCGCTGCGGCAGCGGGAAGGGGGTGCCGAGCGGCCCCACGACGTCCACGACGTCGTGCACGTCCACCCCGGTCAGCCACGACGTCCCCGGCCCGTGGGCGGCGAACACGACGTCGACCGTCCCGGCCGCCATCCCCTGCTTGGACACCCGCGCGATCGAGAAGGGGCGGCGCAGCAGGGTGTCGGGTGCGGCGACGGCGAGGTTGACGAACTGTCCGGGCCGGGCGCGGTCGGCGATCGCCGGTGCCGCCAGGGACAACAGCCAGTACGCGCCCTCGCGGCGGCGTGCCAGCACCTCGCAGGTGACCTTGACCGGGTCGTCGGTGTCCGGCCGGCCCTCGATCGTGCCTGCCCGCGTCGCCATCATCCGCCTCCGCCCTCGCCGACCGACGTCTCACCGAGCGCCCCGCGGTACGCGGCCTGGTACTCCTGCAGCGACCGCACCGTCAGCTCGCCGCGGCGCAGCGCCTCGACCCCCTGGATCGCCGCGAGGATCCCCGCCAGCGTGGTCACGTAGGGCACCCCGTTGGTCACCGCCGCCTGCCGGATCTCGTACCCGTCACCCCGGGTGCCCGACCCGAAGGGCGTGTTGAGCACCAGTCCGACCTCGCCCGACTCGATCAGGTCGAGGATGTCCCGCGCACCCTGGGAGACCTTCGCGACCACCTGCGCGGGGATGCCGGCGCGCCGCAGCACCTCGGCGGTTCCGCGCGTCGCGACGATGTCGAAGCCGAGGTCGACCAGCCGCTTGACCGGGAACACGATCGACCGCTTGTCCCGGTTGGCCACCGACACGAACACCGCACCCTTGGTGGTCAGCACCATCGAGCCGGTGCCCGACTGCGCCTTCGCGAAGGCCGCCCCGAAGTCGAGGTCGATGCCCATGACCTCGCCGGTGGAGCGCATCTCCGGCCCGAGGATCGCGTCGACGCCGGGGAACCGGTCGAAGGGCAGCACGGCCTCCTTCACCCCGACGTGTGCGGGGCGCGATCCCTCGATCGCGTCGTGCTCCGGCAGCAGCCCCTCGGCCCGCAGCGCCGCCAGCGACGCGCCTGCCATCACCCGCGCGGCCACCTTCGCGAGCGGCACCCCGGTCGTCTTCGACACGAAGGGCACGGTCCGCGACGCCCGCGGGTTCGCCTCGATGCACCACAGCACGTCGTCTTTCAGGGCGTACTGCACGTTCAGCAGGCCCCGGACGTCCAGGCCCCTCGCGATGCCCAGCGTCACCTCGCGGATCTGCTCCTCCTGCTCGCGCCCCAGCGTGATCGGCGGCAGGGTGCAGGCCGAGTCGCCCGAGTGGACCCCGGCTTCCTCGATGTGTTCGAGCACCCCGCCGACGAACAGCTCCGCGCCGTCGTACACCGCGTCGACGTCGATCTCGATGGCACCCTCGAGGAAGCGGTCCACCAGGATCGCGGGGTGCCCCGCCCCGCCGGGCGCGCGGGTGTCGACCAGGTCGGGGGCAGCCACGGTCTCGGTGAGGTAGCGCGCGAGCGCCCGTTCGTCGTCGACGATCTCCATCGCCCGGCCACCGAGCACGTAGGAGGGCCGCACCAGCACCGGGTAGCCGACCCGGTTGGCTGTGTCGGCAGCTTCCTCGAGGGAGCGGGCGATGCCCCCCGGCGGCATCGGGACCCCCAGCTCCTCCATCAGCAGCCCGAAGCGCCCCCGGTCCTCCGCGGCGTCGATCGCGTCGGGGGCCGTGCCCCAGATCGGCACCCCGGCGGCCTCCAGGTCCTGGGCGAGCTTGAGCGGGGTCTGCCCCCCGAGCTGCACCAGCACCCCGACGGGCCGTTCGCGGTGGCAGACCTCCAGCACGTCCTCGAAGGTCAGCGGCTCGAAGTACAGCCGGTCGGCCGTGTCGTAGTCGGTCGAGACCGTCTCCGGGTTGCAGTTGACCATGATGGTCTCGTACCCGGCCTCACGCAGCGCGAACACCGCGTGGACGCAGCAGTAGTCGAACTCGACGCCCTGCCCGATGCGGTTCGGTCCGCTGCCGAGGACGATCACCTTGTCCCGGTCGGAGTCGCGGACCTCGTCCTCCTCCTCGTAGGTCGAGTAGTGGTAGGGGGTGAAGGCCTCGAACTCGGCCGCGCAGGTGTCCACGGTCTTGAACACCGGCCGGATCCCGGCGGCGTGACGTCGGGCGCGCACGGCCTGCTCGGTGGTCTGCCAGATCCGGGCGAGGTGCGCGTCGGAGAACCCGTCGCGCTTGGCGGTGCGCAGCAGCTCGTCAGACACCGCCTGCAGGTGCTCGTGGCCGCGCAGCAGCCGGCGCCGCTCGATCAGCTGGAGCATCTGGTCGGTGAACCACGGGTCGTAGCCGGTGAGCTCGCTGACCCGCTCCACGGTCCACCCGCGGGTCAGCGCCTCGTCCACCGCGCGCAGACGGTCGGCCGTGGGGCGGGCCAGCCGCGCCGCCAGCTCGTCGTCGCCGATCTCCAGGGGGTCGCCGGCGCCGAACCCGACGGTGCCGTCCTCCAGGGAGCGCAGCGCCTTGTTGAACGCCTCCTTGAAGGTGCGGCCCATCGCCATCACCTCACCGACCGACTTCATCTTGGTGGTGAGGGTGTCGTCGGTGCCGCGGAACTTCTCGAAGGCGAAGCGCGGGACCTTGACGACCACGTAGTCGATCGTCGGTTCGAAGGCGGCCTTGGTCTCCCGGGTGATGTCGTTCGCGATCTCGTCGAGGGAGTAGCCGATCGCGAGCTTGGCCGCGATCTTGGCGATCGGGAACCCGGTCGCCTTGGAAGCCAGCGCGCTCGAGCGCGACACCCGCGGGTTCATCTCGATCACCAGCTGCCGGCCCGTCGCCGGGTCGACGGCGAACTGGACGTTGGAGCCGCCGGTCTCGACCCCGATGCGGCGCAGCACCGCGAAGGCGGCGTCGCGCATCCGCTGGAACTCCGGGTCCGACAGGGTCATCGCCGGGGCGACCGTGATCGAGTCGCCGGTGTGCACCCCCATCGCGTCGAGGTTCTCGATCGAGCAGATCACCACGCAGTTGTCGTGGCGGTCGCGCATCACCTCGAGCTCGTACTCCTTCCAGCCGAGCACCGACTCCTCGACCAGCACCTCGTGGACCGGCGACTCGTACAGCCCCTGGCGGATCATCCGGGTCAGCTCGTCGCGGTCGCGGGCGATCCCGCCGCCCTTGCCGCCGAGGGTGAACGACGGCCGCAGCACCACGGGGAAGCCGTACTCCTCGGCCGCCGCCTGGGCCTGCTCCTCGGTGCGCACGTAGGTGGAGCGGGCCGACTCCAGCCCGATCTCGTCCATCGCCTCCTTGAAGCGCTGGCGGTCCTCGGCGGTCTGGATCGCCTCGAGGTCCGCGCCCAGCACCTCGACGTCGAACTCCTCCAGCACGCCGGCCCCGGACAGCTCGACGGCGAGGTTGAGCGCGGTCTGCCCGCCGAGGGTCGCCAGCAGCGCGTCGGGACGCTCCTTGGCGATCACGGCCCGGACCGCCTCGACGGTCAACGGCTCCACGTAGGTGGCGTCGGCGAAGTCGGGGTCGGTCATGATCGTGGCCGGGTTGGAGTTGACCAGCACGACCCGCAGGCCCTCCTCGCGCAGCACCTTGCAGGCCTGGGTGCCCGAGTAGTCGAACTCGCAGGCCTGGCCGATCACGATCGGCCCGGAGCCCAGCACCAGGACGCTGGCGAGGTCCTCACGTCGCGGCATCAGCGGCTCCTCCGGTCGCAGGCCGTTCCGGGAGCGACGGCACGTCGCGGCATCAGCGCGTCTCCCCGGCCGGCACGCGGCCTGCGTCGGTCATCAGCTCCGCGAACCGGGTGAACAGGTAGCGCGCGTCCGAGGGACCCGGCGCCGCCTCCGGGTGGTACTGCACGCTGAAGGCGGGCAGCTCGCGGCAGGTCAGCCCCTCGCAGACGTCGTCGTTGAGGTTGATATGGGACACCTCGACGACCCCGTGGTCGGGCGTCGCGAAGGCGAGCTCGTCGACCTGCTCCCCGAGGCTCGACGGCTGCACCGCGAACCCGTGGTTGTGGGAGGTGATCTCCACCGCCCCGTCGGCGCGGCGCAGCACCGGCTGGTTCACCCCGCGGTGTCCGAACACCAGCTTGTAGGTGTCCGCACCCAGGGCCCGCCCCAGCAGCTGCGACCCGAGGCAGATGCCGAACACCGGCACCCGGCCCAGCAGCGTGGCGGTGGTGGCGATGCCCTGCGCAACCGTCGCCGGATCGCCCGGCCCGTTGGACAGGAACACCCCGTCGGGCTCCAGTGCCAGCACCTCGTCGGCGGTCGCCGACGACGGCAGCACGTGCACCTGGGCCCCGAGCTCCGTGAGGAAACGCCCGATCGAGCGTTTCATCCCGAAGTCCAGCGCCACGACCCGGAAGCGCCGCTCGTGGTGCGTGTCCAGCACGTACGGGCGGTGGGTGGTGACCTCCGAGGCCAGCTCCGCGCCCTCCATGCCCGGGCTCGCGAGCACCTGCTCCAGCAACGTGTCCACGTCGAGCACCTCGGTGGACAGCCCGGCCCGCATCGCCCCGCGGTCCCGCAGGTGGCGGGTCAACCGGCGGGTGTCGACCCCCTCGATCCCCACCACCTCGGCGTCCCTGAGGGCCCCACGCAGCGAGTCCTCCGACCGCCACGACGACGGGCGGCGGGCCGCCTCGCGGACCACGAACCCGGCGACCTGCAACCGGTCGGACTCCATGTCCTGCGCGTTCAGGCCGTAGTTGCCGACGTGCGGGGCGGTCATCGCCACGATCTGCCGGCGGTAGGACGGGTCGGTCAGGACCTCCTGGTACCCGGTCATCCCGGTGTTGAACACCGCCTCGCCGTACACCGTGCCGGCCGCGCCGATCGACCGGCCGCGGAAGGCGGTGCCGTCCTCGAGGACCAGCAGCGCCTCGTCGGCGGACGGGTCGGGGCTGAGCGAGATCACGCCGGCACCTCCTCGGATGCGCGGACCTGCCCGTCGCGCAGGGTGAACCGTCCGCGCAGCAGGGTGTGCACCGGCCTGCCCGTCAGCTCGCGCCCGTGGAAGGGGCTGTTGCGCGCCCGGCTGTGCAGCGCCGCGCCGTCGACGGTCCAGGTGCGTGCCGGGTCGAGCACGGTGAGGTTGGCGGCCTCGCCGGGCGCGATCGGCCCGCCGTGGGCGCCGACATCACGCACCGACGCCGGACCGGTGGTGAACCGGGCGATCGCCGTCAGCGGATCGAGCAGCCCCGGGTGGACCAGGTCGGTGAGCACCACCGCGATCGCGGTCTCGAGCCCCAGCATCCCGCAGGGCGCGTGCTCCCACTCCTGGTCCTTGAGCTCGGGCGGGTGCGGCGCATGGTCGGTGCCGACGCAGTCGATCGTCCCGTCGGCCAGCGCCGCCCGCAGCGCGTCCACGTCCTCCTGCAGCCGCACCGGCGGGTTGACCTTCAACACCGGGTCGTAGCTGGCGACGGCGTCGTCGGTGATGGAGAGGTGGTGCGGGGTGACCTCGGCGGTGACCCGGATCCCGCGGGACTTGGCGAGCCGGAGCAGCTCGACGCCGCCCTTGGTCGTGACGTGGGGGACGTGCAGCCGGGCGCCCGCCCCCTCGGCGAGGATCAGGTCACGGGCGATCATCACCTCCTCGGCCTCCCGGGGCCACCCGGGCAGCCCGAGCACCGACGACACCGCGCCCTCGTTCATCTGCGCGTCGACGGTCAGGTCGGGATCCTCGCTGTGGTTGCAGATCACCGCGTCGAAGGCCCGCGCGTACTGCAACGCCCGGCGCATCACCAGGCTGGAGGCGACGGGCTTGCCGTCGTCGGAGAAGAAGTCCACCTGCGCGGCGCTGCGGTTGAGCTCCCCGAACTCGGTGAGCTCCTCCCCCGCCATGTCCTTGGTGATCGAGCCGACCGGGAACACGTCGACGAGTGCGACCTCGCGGCCGCGCCGCCACACCATCTCGGCCACCGCCGCCGAGTCGCACACCGGGTCGGTGTTCGCCATCGCGCACAGCGCCGTGTACCCGCCCGCCGCGCCGGCCATCGACCCGGTGGTGATGTCCTCGGCGTCCTCGAAGCCCGGTTCGCGCAGGTGGGTGTGCACGTCGACGAAGCCGGGGGCGACCCACAACCCGTCGCAGTCCACCACCTCGACGTCCCCACCGACGGGCAGGTCCTGCCCGACCGCGACGATCTGCCCGTCGGCGACGTGCACGTCGCGGACCCCGTCGACCCCGCTGGCCGGGTCGAGCACCCGGCCGCCACGCAGCAGCACCTCGCTCACGCCGCCTCCTCCGTGTCGTCGCCGGCCAGCGCCGGCCCCTCGCCGGCGAGCAGCAGGTACAGGCACGCCATCCGCACCGCGATGCCGTTGGTGACCTGTTCGGTGATGACCTGCTGGTGGGCGTCGGCGACGTCGGCGGTGATCTCCACGCCCCGGTTCATCGGTCCCGGGTGCATCACCAGCGCGTCGGGCTTGACCAGCCCGAGCCGCCGCTCGTCCATCCCCCAGATCCGCGCGTACTCGCGGCTGGAGGGGAAGAACGCGCCGCGCATCCGCTCACGCTGCACCCGCAGCAGGTACACGACGTCGACCTCCGGCAGGACCGCGTCGAGGTCGCTGGCGATCCGCACCCCCCACCCTTCCACCGCGGGCGGCAGCAGCGTCGGGGGCGCGACCAGCACCACCTCGGCGCCCAGGAGCTTGAGGGCCTGCACCTCGCTGCGGGCCACCCGCGAGTGCAGGATGTCGCCGACGATCACGACCGTGCGGCCCTCGAGGTCGCCGAGGTGCCGACGCATCGTGAACACGTCCAGCAGGGCCTGGGTCGGGTGCTGGTGCCAGCCATCCCCGGCGTTCAGGATCGGGACGTCGAGGTAGCTCGCGAGCTGGACCGGGGCGCCCGCGCTGTGCGAGCGGACCACCACGCAGTCCACCCCCATCGCGTTGAGCGTCAGGGCGGTGTCCTTGAACGACTCTCCCTTCGACACCGACGAGCCCTTCGCCGAGAAGTTCAGCACCTCCGCCGACATGCGCTTCGCGGCCAGGTCGAAGCTCAGCCGCGTGCGGGTCGAGTCCTCGAGGAACAGGTTGCACACCGCCTTGCCTCGCAGCGTCGGCACCGACCGGCGCTCGCGCAGGGCGATCGGCAGCAACTGCTCGGCGACGTCGAGGATGCGGACCACCTCGTCGCGGGTGAGGTCCTCCATCGAGATGAGGTGTCTCATGCGGCACCCTCCGGCTCGGCCACCACGCCGTCCTCCCCGTCCACCTCGGCGACCAGCACCTTGATGTGGTCGCCGTAGGCCGTCGGGAGGTTCTTGCCGACGTGGTCGGCGCGGATCGGCAGCTCGCGGTGGCCGCGGTCGACCAGCACGACCAACCGGATGCGGGCGGGCCGGCCGAGCTCCGACACGGCGTCCAGCGCCGCCCGGATCGTCCGTCCCGTGTACAGCACGTCGTCGACGAGCACGACGGTGCGGCCGTCGACGTCGACGGGGACGCGGGTCTCCCCGATCGACCGCGGCCCCTTCACGTCGAGGTCGTCGCGGAACAGGGTGGTGTCGAGCGCACCGTGGGGCACCGGGACGCCCTCGATGTCCTCGATCAGGGCCGCCAGCCGCTCAGCCAGGGGCACGCCGCGGGTCTGGATCCCGAGCACGACCAGGTTCTGGGCGCCGTGGTTCGCCTCGATCACCTCGTGGGCGAGCCGGCGCAGCATCCGGGCGACGTCGTCAGCATCGAACAGCCGGCTCATACGGCCACCGCCGGGACCGCCACGTCGATGGGCGGTGCGGCCGTGCGCGCACGCGGGCACATCAGCATGCTCGCTCCTTCCCGGCCTCACGGGACCGGTCGTTAAAGGAGACGGCGGAGAGGGTGGTCCGTTCCCGCCGGAGCCGGGCTCGCTCCCGGGCTCGGCTTCGACGGTAGCACCTGCGCCGAGCACCTCGTGCACCCCGACCCCCCGGCGTCCGTCCGGGTCGGGGCTGGACCGCCGTCCGGGATGGGGTTGGGCTGCCGTCCGGGATGGGGTTGGGCTGCCGTGCGGGTCGCCGCTGCGCAGTGTGAGTCCTCGGTCCGGTTCCCCGGACCCACCACTCACGTTGCGGCCCGCCGGACGGTCGCGAACCCGCAATGTGAAGCCACAGCGACGCTGGTGACCGTCACACTTCACACTGGCCCGGCCGGCACGCCAGTGTGAAGCCATCGTGACGCTGCCGTCCGTCACACCTCACACTGCGGCCCGTACGCGCCCAGCGGACCACACGCGCCGAGCGGACCACACGCGCCGAGCGGACCACACGCGATGCGGTCCGCACGCGATGCGGTCCAGGGCCTAGCGCGGTCAGGTCGCGTCGGCGTCCCTCGCGTCGGGCGTGTCGACGGTGTCGGTGGCGTCCGTGGCATCGGGCGTGTCGACGGCGTCGGCGGGGTCCGTCTCCGTGGCCTGCTCGACGAGGTGGCGACGGACCGCCTCCAGCACGCCGTTGACGTAGCGGCCCGAGTCGTCGGTGGACAGGTCCTTGGCCAGGGCGACCGCCTGGTCGATCACGATCGCGGGCGGTGTGGGCTCGTGCAGCAGTTCGTAGGTCGCGAGCCGCAGCACCGTGCGGTCCACCACCGGCATCCGCGAGATCTGCCAGCGCCGCGCGTACCGGGCGATCAGCGCGTCGATCGCCTCGCGGTGCTCGTGCACGCCCAGCACGAGCGCGCGCGTGAACCCGTCGACCGCCTCACCGGGCGTGTGCCGCGGCGCGCGTCCCGGGGACCCGCCCCGTCCCGCAGCTCCGCCGGCCCGAGCCCCCGTCGCGTCCCCGGTCCCCCGGGCGCCGGCTCGGGTGCCGGGCTTCGGCTCGATGCGCTCCACCTCGATGCCCGGCTCGTCGGCGATCGGCGGGAGCAGCGGGGTGCCGTCGGCGAGGTCCTCCACCTCGTCGATCATGGCGCGCGCGTCGGCGTCCTCCTCGACCCGCTGGAGGGTCACCTCGGGAGAGACGCCGCGCACATCGGCCTGGAACAGGATCTTGAGGGCCCGCTCGCGGGCGTGGCGCGGGTCACGAGTGTCCTCGCGCCGGTGCCCCGTGGACGGTGGGTGATCGTCGGCGCCCATCAGGCGCGCGAGAGGTACTCACCCGTGCGGGTGTCGACCTTGACCTTCTCGCCGGGCTCGATGAACAGCGGCACCTGGATCTGCTTGCCGGTCTCGAGGGTCGCCGGCTTGGTCGCCGAGGTGGCCGTGTTGCCGGCGAAGCCCGGGTCGGTGTGGGTGATCTCGAGGACCTTGGACGCCGGGAGCTCGACGCCGACGATGCGGCCCTGGTAGTCCTGGATCTGCAGCTCGTCGCCCTCGACGAGGTAGTCCGCGGCCTCACCGATGGCGGCGGCGGGGGCGTGCCGCTGCTCGTAGGTCTCGGCGTCCATCAGCACGTAGTCGTCGCCCTCGCGGTAGAGGAACTGGACGGTCGAGCGCTCGACGATGGCCTGCTCGACGTCCTCGCCGGCCCGGAAGGTCTTGTCGGTGACCTTGCCGGTCTCCACCTCCTTGAGCTTGGTGCGCACCACGGCGCCGCCCTTGCCGGGCTTGTGGTGCTGCCACTCGACGACCTGCTGCAGCTTGCCGTCGATCAGGAGGGTCATGCCGTTCTTGAGGTTGTTGGTCGAGACCACGATGGTGCTCCGAGGTAGGTCGGGTCGGACGCTGGTGCGGGGATGAGCGGGGGTCGATCGGACGGCTCGGGGAACGCCGGTGCCGGGATCAGCGGAGGTCGGTCGGAAGGTCGAGCGGAGGGGCTGGTCGTGCGCCGGTGCACGGTGACCGGGGCGCGGGTCGGACGGCTCGGTCGGGTGGTCGGTCGCGGGTCAGGAGGTGGACGGGCAGCGAACCCCGACCGTGGCATCAGAGGATGCGCAGCTCACGCGGAGCGTCGGTCAGGGGGTGTGCTGGACCGTCCGGGACGACGACGAGGCTGTCCTCGATGCGGACGCCACCGTTGCCGGGAACGTACACACCCGGCTCGACGGTGAGCGTCATACCAGGCACGAGCGTAGCAGTGGTGCCCTTGGCGACCGATGGCGCCTCGTGCACCTCGAGCCCGACCCCGTGCCCGGTGCCGTGCACGAAGTAGCGGCCGAAGCCTGCCTCCTCGATGACACCGCGGGCAGCCGTGTCCACCTCCCCGGTCGTCGCACCGGCGACCACGGCCGCACGGCCGGCGGCCTGCGCGCGTTTGACCAGGTCGTAGAGGTCCTGCACCTCCGGGGCGAGGTGGCTGATCCCGACCGTGCGGGTGTGGTCGGCGTGGTAGCCGTCCACCTGCGCGCCACAGTCCACCGTGAGCAGTTCCCCCGCTCTGAGCTCTCGGTCGGTGGGTTCGTGGTGCGGCGAGGCGCAGTTGTAACCGCTCGCCACGATCGACGGGAACGCGATCCCGTCCGCACCGAGGTCGATGAACCGCCGCTCCAGGGCGATGGCGAGCTGCCGCTCGGTCCGGCCTGGTGCGACCACCTCCTCGAACAGCCACTCGAGCGCGGCGGCGGTGAGTTGGTTGGCACGCGTGAGCCGTGCCACCTCGGCGTCGTCCTTGACGAGTCGGAGCTGTGCGACCGCGCCGGTCAGGCCCACGAGGCGCAACCCGGCCTCCTGGGCCATGGTCTGGACCTCGCGGGCCCGGGCCCAGGTGAGGTGGTCCGCCTCGACGCACAGGGTCGGCCCATCCCCCGCCCCCACGGTGGACCCATCCCCTGCCCCCACGGTGGTCCCATCCCCCACCCTCGCCTCGTCTCCCCCGCCGTCGTTCCCGCGCACGAGGTCGACGGCGACCTGGACCGGCTTGCGGGTCAGCTCCACCTCGAGGTCGGGTGGGTCGTGGGTGACGCGCTCGGCGTAGCGGTCGTCGGTCAACAGCCGATCCATCGACGGGTCCGGTGCGACGAGCGTGTGCCCCGCGGAGCCGGTGAAGCCCGTCAGGTACCGCACGTTGACCGGTGTGCTCACCAGCAGCCACCGACCATCGAGCGTGCCGCGCAGCCGGTCGCGCCGCCCGGCATGGTCGTGGGGCGGGAGCCAGACGCTCACGGGTGGATGCTCATGGGTCGCAGCTCATGGGTCGCAGCTCACGGTCGGTGGCTCACGTGCTGGCTCGCTCGTGCAGGGCGAGCCCGGCTTGCACGGCGAGCGGATAGCCGTCGATGCCGAGACCCAGGATCGCCCCGTCGCACACGGCGGTCAGCACGGAGGTGTGCCGGAAGGGCTCGCGGGCGGCGAGGTTCGACAGGTGGATCTCGACCTTGGGGATCGTGAGTATCTCCAGCGCGTCACGGATCGCGTAGCTGTAGTGGCTCCAGGCTCCGGCGTTGATGATCACGACGTCGGTGCCGTCGGTCCGGGCGGTGTGCAGGCGCGCGACCATCTCGCCTTCGTGCTCGGTCTGCATCGCCGTGAGCGCCGCACCCTCGTCCTTGGCGGCCTGGCGCGCGGCCTCCACGACGTCGTCGAGGGTCGCCGTCCCGTACTGCGCAGGGTCACGCGA
This sequence comes from Nitriliruptoraceae bacterium, assembly GCA_007120465.1. Classification (GTDB taxonomy): domain Bacteria; phylum Actinomycetota; class Nitriliruptoria; order Nitriliruptorales; family Nitriliruptoraceae; genus CSSed11-175R1. The sequence goes on along the minus strand of SKNO01000006.1, from coordinate 850 downwards.
GCCGAGCTGCGACAGGTTCGGCCCGTGCAACAGCAGGATGTCGATCACGACGAGACCCTCCGACCCCCGAACCGTAGCCCTCGCAGCCCCGCGCCCGCAGCAGCAGCCGGGACTCCTTGCGGACGCGCGCCTGATCTTGATCACGCCGCCAAGTGCCGGCTCACACCCCGCGATCCGAGGCGTCACTCCCCACGTTCGCTAGCCGCGAGCACTGTCGAGCCGCATCGCGATCTCCAGACTGCCGTGGACTTGCGAACCATCCCGTGGACGCGGAACCTCGGTCCGACGATCACGTGGCGCGCATCAGGCAGGGATCACCTTGGCGCGACGCAGTTCACCGACGACCTGGTCCGGGACACCGAGCACGTCGAGGTGAACGATGTGGGAGCCGTCGGCCCCCTCCACGATGTCAACGACCCGCGCAAGGAAGGGCTCCTCGCTGTCGCCAGCGACGATGACGTGTCCAACCTGGACGCGCTCCGGGTCCTCAGCCTCCTCGAGGACCCCCCAGACGAAGCCGGTCTCGTCGATCATGTGCACGTCAGCCGGAAGCGCAACGTTGACCTTCTCGGTCGCCATCGCTCTCTCCTCCCGACGAAGTGCGGATTCAGCCGTTCGATCTCCACGCGACCCGGCAGTGCGACTCCCGGCTCAGCAGCAATCGTACGAGCACATGCCACCGGCTTGAGCCGAGCTGCCGTCAGACCAACGAAGCACGGCTGGACGGACGCAGATCGGCATAGGGTCCGGGCGATCAACTGACAGCCCGAACTCCGCCCTGTGTGCTGCATCGGGCCGGTGCCTCTCGCCCCGCCGCCGGCTACACGAGGATGGTGGGGGCGCCGCGCGG
>SKNO01000253.1 GCA_007120465.1 Nitriliruptoraceae bacterium | reverse complement strand
GGTCGGGCGTGGACCGCGACCTCCGTGATTCCGGCGGCCGCCAGCACCCCCAGGTCCTGGGCGCGCAGCGGCCGGCCCGCGGCGGCCAGCACCGTGCCGGCCGCGACGTCCTCGTCGGCGCGCACGGTCCCGTCGCCCGCTGCGACCGGTCGGACCACCTCGATCGTCCCGGGCATCGTCGACTGGGTGTGCTCCACCATCACGACCGCGTCGGCTCCCGCAGGCAGCGCCCCGCCGGTCGGGACGGTCACGGCGGCGCCGGGACGCACCTCGATGTCCGCGAGCGCGCCCATCCGGACGGTCCCGACGACGTCGAGGTAGCTCGGCAGGCCCTCCGACGCGCCGAAGGTGTCCGCGGCGCGGACGGCGTAGCCGTCCACCGTGGACCGGGCGAAGCCGGGCAGGTCGGCGGGGGCGACCACGTCGCGGACCGGGACACGGCCGAGCGCTTCCGCGGAAGCGCTCCGCTCGACCGCGGTCCGCCGCGCCGGCTGGAAGCGCTGCAGGGCCTCCGCCACCGTCACCGTGTCGAAGAACTCGCGGCCGCGCACCGTCGGGGACGTGGGATCGTCCGCCGCCTCGGGACCGGACCCGTCCGCCGCGTGCCCGTCGGCTGCGGACCGGCCCGCCGAGGGGCCGTCCGTGCCGGCGTCAGCCACGGCGCAGGTCCAGCACGCTCCTGACCGGGCCGAGCGCCACCTGCCCGAGGCCACAGATCGAGGTCAGGCGCAGCACCTGCTCGAGCTCACGGATCCGCTCCTCGCGTGCGCCGTCCAGTTCCGCCCCGTCGTCGAGCACCTCACGCAGCATCGTGTGCGCCTTGGTGGACCCGACCCGGCACGGCACACACTTGCCGCAGGACTCGTTGCGGAAGAACCGCAGCACGTTGGTCGCGGCAGCGAGCAGGTCGTTGCCCTCGGCGATCGCGACGACGGCGCCCGACCCCAACATCGTCCCGGCCTCCGCCAGCGGCCCGAAGTCCAGGGACAGATCGAGCTGGTCCGGGCCGATCAGGTTGGATGACGCCCCACCGGGCTGGACCGCCGCCAGGGCTCGCCCGTCACGGATCCCGCCGCAGCGGTCGAGCAGGTCGCCGACCGTGGTGCCCAAGGGCACGCAGTGCACCCCCGGCTCTGCGACGTCGCCCGACACCGACAGGAACTTCAGGCCCACCGCGTCCCCGACGCCCTGGTCGCGCCACCAGTCCGCACCGCGCTCCAGGATGATCGGGACATGGGCGAAGGTCTCCACCGAGTTCATCAGCGTCGGCCGGCCCCACAGCCCGTACTCGCCGGGGAAGGGCGGCTTGTTGCGGGGTTCGCCGCGGTGCCCCTCCAGGCACTCGATCAGCGCCGTCTCCTCACCGAGGATGTAGCCGCCCGGTGACGTGAAGATCGTCACGTCCAGCCGCCGGCCCGACCCGAGCACGTCATCGCCCAGCAGCCCCACCTCGCGCAGCCGTGCCACCTCGGCGGCGAGGACGTGCTCCTCCGGGCCGTACTCGTGACGGATGAAGACGATGCCGTCCTCGGCCCCGACGACCACCATCCCGACGAGCATCCCCTCGAGCACGAGGTGGGGCTGCTCGGCGAGCAGCTGACGGTCCTTGAAGGTGCCTGGCTCCGACTCGTCGGCGTTGCAGATCACGTACCGGATCGGATCGTCCTGCCCGGCGACGATCTCCCACTTCAGCCCCGTCGGGAACCCGGCACCGCCCATCCCGCGCAGCCCGGCGTCCTTCAGCGACGCGATCACGTCGGTCGGGCCGAGCTCGCCGGACAGCACCGCGCGCAGCAGGCGGTAACGCTCCTCGCCCGGCGCGTACGGGTCGTTCGGCCACGGCTCGTCTCCGCCGTAGCGGACCGTCCCGGCCAGCGGCACGCCGCCGTCGCGTGCGGCGACCACCAGCCCGTCGGTCTCGGCGAGTGGAGCCGGGTGCTCGTTGACCGCGACCGCGGGCGCGACGTCGCACCGGCCGAGACAGGACACCTCGGCGACCTCCACCTCGGCGTCGCTGCCGTAGCGGTCGCGCAGCGTGGCGAGCTCGTCGTCGCTCCCGCGCAACCAGCACGGCAGATCGTGGCACACGTCGATGCGGACCGGGGCGGGCGGCTCGGTGCGGAAGGAGGGGTAGAAGGACACCAGGCCCTGGAGCTCGTACAGGGGGCGTCGGGTGCGTTGCGCCAGCGCCTCGAGCTCCTCGCGGGGCAGCCAGCCATGGGCGTCCTGGATCGCGTGGAGCTCGGGGATCAGGCTCGGGCCGGGGAACCGCCCGGCGCGGGCCTCCACACCGGGGATGCGCGGGGATGGGGGAGCCTGGGTCACGAGGGCACCTCCGTGTGGACCTCGGCGGTGGCGGGCACCGGTTCGATCCGCACCGCGCAGAACTTGAACTCGGGGATCTTGCCGTAGGGGTCGATCTCGTCGATCGTGAGCAGGTTCGCGGCCGCCTCCCGGAAGTGGAAGGGGATGAAGCAGTTGCCCGGCTGCTCTCGATGCGAGACCTTGACGTGCAGCACGATGCTCCCGCGCCGCGAGGTGACCCGCGCGAGGCCGCCGTCCGCCAGGCCGAGCGCCGCCGCGTCGTCGGGGTGGACGTACACCTCGGCCCGCGGCGCGATCGTGTCCAGCGCGTAGGACCGGCGCGTCATCGACCCGGTGTGCCAGTGCTGCAACAGCCGCCCGGTGTTCAGCACGAACGGGAACTGCTCGTCGGGCAGCTCCTTCGCGGGCAGCCACTCGGCCGGCACCAGGTGGGCCAGCCCGTCGTCGGTGTTGAACCGCTCGGTGAACATCACCACGGTGCCGTCGGAGCGCTCCGGATCCGGGTTCGGGTACAGCTTGCCGGTGCCGCCGAGGTTGTCGTAGCTGAGGTTCCGGTAGGAGGGCATGACCTCCACCATCTCCTCGAACACGTCACGCGGCGAGGTGTAGTGCCAGTCGAGCCCGACCCGGCGCGCGATCTCCTGCACGATGTCCCAGTCGACCCGCGCCTGCCCGGGCGGGTCCAGCACCTTGCGACCGAGCTGGACGCGCCGGTCGGTGTTGGTGTAGGTGCCCTCCTTCTCGAGGTACGACGAGGCCGGCAGGATCACGTCGGCGAACTCGGCCGTCTCGGTCAGGAAGATGTCCTGCACGACGAGGAAGTCGAGCTGCGACAGGGCCTTGCGGACCTTGTTGATGTTCGGGTCCGACAGGAAGGGGTTCTCGCCCATCATGTACATGCCGCGGACCCCGCCCGGTTCAAGCACCGAGCCGATGATCTCGGTGACGGTCAGCCCCGGCTCCGGGTCGAGGGTGGTGCCCCACGCCTCCTCGAAGCGGGAGCGCACCTCCTCCGAGGCGGCCCGCTGGTAGTCGGGGTAGAACATCGGGATCAGGCCGACGTCCGAGGCGCCCTGCACGTTGTTCTGCCCGCGCAGCGGGTGCAGGCCGCTGCCCGGCCGGCCGATGTTGCCGGTGATCGCACACAAGGCGATCAGGCAGCGGGCGTTGTCGGTGCCGGTGGTGTGCTGCGAGATACCCATGCCCCAGAAGATGATCCCGGACCCGGCCTCACCCCAGACACGGGCCACCTCGCGGATCGTGTCCGCAGGCACCCCGCAGATCTGCGCCGCACGCTCCGGCGGGTAGTCGGCGACGGTCCGCTTCAGGGCGTCGAAGTTCTCGGTGCGCGTGGCCACGTAGCCCTCGTCCACGAGCCCGAGCCGGATGATCTCGTGCATCAGGCCGTTGTAGAAGGCGACGTCGGTGCCGGGCTTGAGCTGGCAGAAGATGTCCGCGTGGTCGGCGACGGTGCCCGCCCGTGGGTCGATGTAGATGATCGTCGTGCCCTGCCGGCGCGCCTGCTTGAAGAACGTGGACGCCACCGGATGGTTGGCGGTGGTGTTGCTGCCGGTGATGATCGCGACGTCGGCGTTGACCACGTCGCCGTAGGTGGTGGACACCGCACCGGAGCCGATCCCCTCGAACAGCGCCGCCACGCTGGAGGCGTGGCACAGCCGCGTGCAGTGGTCGACGTTGTTGGTGTGGAAGGCGGTCCGGATCAGCTTCTGGAACAGGTAGGCCTCCTCGTTGGAGCACTTCGCCGACCCGAACCCGGCGATCGCGTGGGCGCCCTGCTCGTGGTGGATCCGGGTGAGGCGACGGGCGACGAGGTCGAGCGCCTCGTCCCAGCTCGCCTCCCGGAAGTGGGGCAGCACCTCGGTGGGGTCGACCAGCCCGCCGGGCTTGCGCCGGCGCCCCCCGCGCTTGCCGCCCGGGCCGTGCTCGCCGTCCGCGCCCTCGTCGCCGCGGACGTCGGCGGTGAGCGGCCCCTTCGGGTAGGCATCGTCACGGCGGATCAACGGGACGGTGAGCCGTTCGGGTGACGCCGCGTAGTCCCAGCCGTAGCGGCCCTTGACGCACAGCCGGCCCTGGGAGCCGGGTTGGTCGCGCCCCTCGGCGAAGGCGATCGCGCCGCGCTCCGGGTCCTTGTAGAAGGTGAGCGCGCACCCGACCCCGCAGTAGGGGCACACGCTGTCGACCGCCACGAGCTGGTCGCGCGGGCGGATCGGCACGCCGTTGATCGGCTTGTTGGTGAGCGCCCCGGTCGGGCACGCGGCGACGCACTCGCCGCAGGTCACGCACGACGACGCCCCCATCGGGTCGTCGAGATCGAAGGCGATCCGGGTGGTGTACCCCTTGCCGGTGCGTCCGATCACGTCGTTGTTCTGGACGTCGTCGCAGGCGCGCACGCACCGGTCACACAGGATGCACGCGTCGTGGTGGACGGCGATCACCGGGTTGGAGCCGTCGGTGCCGCGACCCGAGGCGCACGGCAGTGCACCGTCAGCAGCCTCCCCACCTGCCCCGACCCCGTACCCGTCGGCCAGCGCGAGCAGCTCGTTGTCCGCGGTGGTGGTCTGCTTTGGGTCCTCCTCCCGCGGTGGCTGGTCGGCGACGAGCAGCTCGGTCAGCACGCGGCGGCTGCGCTCGACCTCGTCGGTGGTCGTGCGCACCTCCATGCCGTCGTCACACGGCCGGATGCAGGCGGCGGCGAGCACGCGGGCGCCGACGTCCACGACGCACATGCGGCACACCCCCACGGGGTCGTAGCGATCGTCGTGGCACAGCACCGGGATGTCGACGCCGGCCTGCCGGGCCGCGTCCAGGATCGTGGTCCCTTCCGGCACCTCGACGCGTTGGCCGTCGATCGTGACGGTCACCGTCGTGGTGGGGGCGTCGCGGGCGGTGTCGGTCGCGGGAGGCGAGGTGGTGGTCATGGTCCAGCTCCCGTCGGCGGCAGCGTGGCGGTGGGTGTGCGGGGCGGCGTTTCGTAGCAGACGAGGAGAGGTCCACGTCGGACATCCGGTCGGTGCAGGTCAGGGCACGGGCGCGGCGTCCGGCAGCGGCGCCCGCAGGTGCAGGTCGGCGTAGGCCTCGGGGCTCGGACGGCCGTCGGCGTCCAGCCCTCGGGCACGGTGGTAGCTGGCGATCATCGCGGTGAGCCGCTCCCGGTCCAGCGCGGCGGTGCGCCCCGACGGCAGGGTCAGCGGCGTGTCGAACAGACGGCGAGGCAACCCGTCGTCGGCCGGGGTCCACCCCGCACGCAGGTTGAACATGCGCTTGGCGAGGACGATCCGCCGGGCCGTGGCGCGCAGCTCCGCACCGTCGAGGTCCCAGCCGGTGACGAGGGCGAGCAGCTCGGCCCACTCGTCGAAGGGCTCCTCGAACACCCCTCGCAGGAACCGGCACAGGATCATCGAGTCGATGACGGCAGCGCGGTCCTCGGTCTCGATCGCGGCGGCGACGTGGGCGTCGCCGGGTGCGAAGCGGTCCAGCTCCCCGCCGAGGTCCGCTTCGTAGGCGCCGGAGCGGTTGTGGTCCGCCCCCCGCGCGTTGACGGCCAGGCCGAGCGCCATCGCCGGCAGGGTGCGCGGGTCGTACCCGGGGAGCTCCAGCCCCTTGACGGTCACCGTCAGCGCCGGTGCTTCCCCGCCGAGCTGTGCCGCCGCGCGTGCCGACCCCTCCGCCAGCAGCGGACCGATCCCGGTGCCCGCCGCCAGCTCGTCCAGCGCCCGTAGCAGCGCCGCGCCGTCGCCGAACCGCAGCCACGGGGCGTCGAGCAGCCCGGCCTCCGCGCAGGACATCGCCCAGGCGATCGTCCCGCCGGCCGAGATCGTGTCGATCCCGAGCTCGTCGCAGCGGGCACTGGCGGCCAGCACCGCGTCGGGGTCCGACACGCCGCACAGCGGCCCGAGGGCGTACACGTTCTCGTACTCGACCCGCGCGCCGCCGCCACGCCCGGTTGCGTAGATGTGCTCGCAACCGATCGCGCAGGACGCGCAGCTGTTGCGGGCCACCTGCCGCAACTCGTGCAGCTCCTCCGCGGCCAGTGCCGGCGCGTCGTCGAAGCTCGCGGTGGCGAAGTTGCGGGTCGGGAGGGTGTTGATCGCGTTGAAGGCGAGCAGGTTGCTGAGGGTGCCGAGCTCGCGGTACTTCGCCGTGGCCGGGCCGAACGAGCGGGCACGCAGGTCCCGCGCCGCGGTCAGCACCCCCGCCGGGTCGGCCGGGGCCACCTTGGTGGCCGCCCGCACCGCCACGGCCTTGAGGTTCTTCGCGCCGAGCACGGCGCCGAGCCCCCCGCGGCCGGCGTGGCGTCCGTCGTGGGAGACCGTGGCGTAGCGCACGCCGCGCTCCCCGGCGGGGCCGATCGCGGCGGTCCGCCAGCCCGTCCCGAGCCGCTGTGCCAGCGCAGCCTCGGTGTCGGCGGCCGAGCGGCCCCAGACGTCGGTCGCGTCGATCAACCGGGGACCGTCGCCATCGACGAGCAGCACCGACGGCCGTGGACACCGGCCGCGCACCGCGATGGCGTCGTGGCCGGTGAGCTTCCCGGCGATGGCGAAGTGGCTGGACGCCAGCGCGTCGGTGAGCATCCCGGTCAGCGGGGAACGGGCCACCACGGCGAACTTGGCGCTGGTGGTCAGGGGTGTGCCGACCAGCGGAGAGAACACGAAGGCCAGCACGGCGGCCGGGTCCAGCGGATCCACCGCGGGGTCGGACAACTCGTGCAGCAGCCACGTGCCGAGGCCGACCCCGCCGAGGTAGCTGCGCTGCACGTGCTCCGGCAGCGGGACGACCTCGCCCGCGCCGACCTCGACGTCGACGACGAGCGCTCGGCCGAAGGTCCCGCCCGCCACCGTCACCCTCCCGCGTCGGCGGAGATGAACGCGACCCGGTCGCCGGCGACCAGCGGCACGGTCGGGTCGCGGGTGATGCGCTCGCCGTTCAGGGCCGCGACGACGTGCTGGTCCAGCACCACCCCGGCGGCGTCCGCGGCCGCGCCGAGGGTGGCCGCCGCCACCTCGATGCCGCGGTGCTCGTCGCCCCGCGCCAGGGTGCCGAAGCGCTCGATCGTGACCGTCGGGAGCGGGACGGCGAGCGCGGCCTCGTACTCCTCCGGCACGTTGATGTTGCGCACCGAGTCGAGGTGCGGGTCGACGGCGGCGAGGGCCGGATCGGCGAGCAGGTCGTCCTCCTCGAGCCAGCGGGTCCGGCACGCCTCCAGGACCATCGCCGGCTTGCGGGCGCCCGCGGCGAGCAGTCCGGTGACCGTCGGAGCCAGCGCCGTGCGGTAGCCGGCCGCCAGGGGCTGCCGGTGCCCGTGAGCGTGGGGGACGACGGCGTCGGTGTCCACCGTGAATGCGGCCAGCACGCGTCGCACGAACGCCGGGTGCAGGAAGGGCAGATCGGTGGAGCACACGAAGGCGACCTCGGCACCGTCGGCCGCCGCCAGACCCACCGCCAGCCCCTGCATCGGGCCGAGCCCCTCCTCGTCGTCGTCGACGACCGTGACGTCGTCCAGGAGGTCGGGCAGGGGCTGTCCGGGCGCACGGACGGCGAGCACCCCGCCGTCGACGGCCCGCGCCAGGATGCCGACCGTCCGCTGCAGCAGCGTCACCCCGTGCCAGTCGAGGGACGCCTTCGGCGCCCCCATCCGCGACGAGCGGCCTCCGACCAGCACGATACCCACGGCTCCCATCCTCGGAGCGTACCGAGGGAGCTCCTCCGTGGGCTGCTGCGCAACCGTTGCGTCCTGCGCGCACTCGGCGTGGCTTGTCCACAACGGCGAGGTCGCCCGCCCACGGCGCGTCCGGGGTGCGAGCCTGTGGCACGACCCGCCCCGCCTGAGGAGCTCCGATGCCCGCCGACCCGCCGCTGCTGTCCGACGCCGTGGCCGTGCCCGTGCTCGGGTCGCCGCCGGCCTGGGGGGAGGGCCCGGCCGACGGGTCGGTGGCCCCGGCCGGCTGCGGCGCCTGCGACCGGCTCGCGTTCCGACCGTCGCTGCCGCGGGACCGTCCCGAGGTGGTCTCGCCGGAGTCGGCGGCGCAGCTGGTGGTCCCGGGGTTCGCGGGCGCGGACCGCGAGCGCTGCCTCGCGGCACTCCTCGACACCAAGCACCGCCTGCTCAACCTGGCGGTCGTCAGCGTCGGATCGTTGGACCACACCTTCATGGCACCACGGGAGGTGTTCCGCGACGCGCTGCTCGCGAACGCCGCGGCGATCGTCCTGGCGCACAACCATCCCTCCGGTGACCCCGAGCCGTCGCGCGACGACGAGCACGTGACCCGCCGCTTGGTGCGGGCGGGCGAACTGGTCGGGGTCGAGGTGCTCGACCACCTCGTGGTCGCCGGGGAACGGTGGGTCAGCCTGGCGCGCCGCGGGGTGGTGTAGCCCCGTCCGAGGGGGTGTGAGCCCGTCCGCACGGTCGAGGGCGGCCGAGGTGGTATCGGTGCGCGGTGAGGGACCCGACGCGGCCAGGGACCGGACGGCGGGGGTGCTGTGGACGGCGACCCCCCGGCTGCGGTGTTAGCATCGGGTCGGCCCGGGCCCGTGTCCGCCCCCGTTCGCGGTGGCGGCCGCACTGCCGAGCGGGTCGACCGCGTCCCTCGAGGTCGGCCCGGTGTCGGCCCGAGTGGTCCGGGTGCCCATCACCCCTCCGAGCCCGGCAGGTGCCATCCGTGGCGGCGAACCTCAGCAACACCGTCCAGTTCCTCGGCCGCGACATGGCCGTCGACCTCGGTACCGCGAACACCCTCGTCTACGTGCGGGGTCGCGGCATCGTGCTCAACGAGCCGTCCGTCGTGGCGATCAACACCCGCAACGGGGCGATCCTCGCCGTGGGCGCCGAGGCGAAACGGATGATCGGGCGTACCCCCGGTCACATCATGGCGATCCGTCCCCTGAAGGACGGCGTGATCGCCGACTTCGACGTGACCGAGAAGATGCTGCGGTACTTCATCCAGGCCGTGCACAAGCGCCGCTTCCTCGCCAAGCCGCGGGTCGTCGTGTGCGTGCCGTCGGGGATCACCGGGGTCGAGCAGCGCGCCGTCGAGGAGGCGTCGATCCAGGCCGGTGCGCGCGCCGCGTACATCATCGAGGAGCCGATGGCCGCGGCGATCGGGGCCGGTCTCCCGGTCCACGAGCCCGCGGGCAACATGGTGGTGGACATCGGCGGTGGCACGACCGAGGTCGCGGTCATCTCGCTGGGCGGGATCGTGACCTCCCAGTCGATCCGCATCGGCGGGGACGAGCTCGACGACGCGATCATCTCCTACATCAAGAAGGAGTACTCGCTGATGCTCGGCGAGCGCACCGCCGAGGAGATCAAGATGGCGGTCGGCAGCGCGTTCCCGCTGCCCGACGAGCCGCACGCCGAGATCCGCGGTCGCGACCTCGTCTCGGGCCTCCCCAAGACGATCATCGTGTCGGCCGACGAGGTCCGTAAGGCCATCGAGGAGCCGGTCAACGCGATCATCGACGCGGTCAAGAACACGCTCGACAAGACGCCCCCGGAGCTCGCCGCCGACATCATGGACAAGGGCATCGTGCTGACCGGCGGCGGTGGGATGCTGAAGGGCCTCGACGAGCGCCTGAAGCACGAGACGGGGATGCCGATCCACACCACCGACAGCCCGCTGGACTCGGTGGCGATCGGATCGGGCAAGTGCCTCGAGGAGTTCGAGGCCCTGAAGAAGGTGCTCATCTCGTCGTCCCGCCACTGACCCTCACCGCCAGCGTGGCGCAGCGGGGCGGCACCTCACCTCCGCGCTCGGCGACGTTCGTCGCCCGTGTCCGGCGGCCTTCCCGGACTGCTCTACCGTTGGGGTCGTCGGGTCGGCGACAGGACGGGCAACCCGATCCCGTCGGGTCGTCCGCGAGGGTCAGTGGAGCTCGGTGATGTATCAGCGGCGGCGGGTGCGCATCCTGATCGGGGTGCTGCTGTTCGTCTCGCTCGTGCTGATCACGGTCGACGTCCGGGGCGGCGACGGCAACATCCTCGAGCGCATGCGTGGGGCCGCGACCACGGTGATCTCCCCGATCCAGGACGGCGTGTCCGCCCTGGTCCGACCCGTCGGGGACGCGGTCTCGGGGGTCGGTGAGCTGTTCCGCATCCGCAGCGAGAACGTGGAGCTGCGCGAGCGGGTGGAGCAGCTCGAGCAGCGACGGCGCACGATGTCCGACCTCGAGCGCGAGAACCAGGAACTGCGTGCGCTGCTGGAGTTCCGCGACCGCGCGCGGTTCGACGCCGTCACCGCCCGCGTGGTCGCCCTGGCACCGTCGAGCTTCGAGTGGACGATCACGATCGACGTCGGCGCCAACGACGGCGTCGAACGGGATATGCCCGTGGTCGACGGTAACGGCCTGGTCGGTCGGGTCGTGCAGGTTACCCCGACCGCCTCCCGCGTCCTGCTGGCGATCGACCCCAGCTTCTTCGCCACCTCGCGTGCCGCGCGGACCGGCGAGGTGGGCACGGTCGGTGGCCGCGGGGGAGAGCCGATGATCATGACGCCGCTCGATCCGGCTGCGAGCATCGAGCTCGGCGACGAGATCGTGACCTCGAGCTACGCCGGGGGGGTGTTCCCCGGTGGGATCCCGATCGGGGTCGTCAGCGACGCCGGTGATCCGCGGGCACGGCTCACGCGGACGATCGAGGTGCTGCCCTACGTCGACTTCACGCGCCTGCACCACGTGCTGGTGGTGCGCAGCGCGCCCATCGATCCGATCCCGCCCCTGGACGGGACCGCGGACATCCCCTTCACGCCGCCCCCGCTCGTCCCGGAACTGGACCTCGACGATCTCGAGGAACGCGATCCGCTCGACGACGGGGAGGAGCCCGCCGACGGGGACGAGGCTGAGGACGGGGGTGACGGGGGATGATCGCCCGGACGGTCGTCCTCGCGCTCGCACTGGTGACCGTCGCGGTCATCGAGACGTCGCTGCTGCCGTTCCTGCCGCTGCGGTTCGTCCAACCGAACCTGCTGCTGCTCATCGTGCTCGGCATCGCCCTGCACGACGGGGTGATGCCCGGCCTGCGGATCGGCTTCCTCGCCGGGCTGCTGGCCGACCTGCTGGTGGCCCAGGCGCCGGTCGGGAGCGCGACCCTGGTGTTCACCGCGATCGGCGGCATCGTAGGGACCGCCCGCCCCTACCTGGCGCCCTCGTCGGTCACCGCACCACTGATCCTCGCCTTCGTCACGGGTGTGCTCGCGACCGCGGCCTACGGCGCGATGTCCCTCCTCCTCGGCGATGAGCGGGTCACGTGGGAGGTGCTGGCCACCGCCTCCCTGCGCGTCGGTCTGTTCAACACCCTGCTGGCACCCGTCGTGCTCGCCGTGGTCCGGCGGCTGTCGACCCGCTTCCCGGTCGGCGCCGCGGTCACCGAGGAGTGAGCGCGGCAGCACGAGTGTGGGTGAGCGGCAGGTGCTCCTCGACGTCGACCTGCTTGAGGACCCGGTTCACCGCGGCATCGCGTGCGTCCCCGGTCAGCGCCTCCACCGTGGCCACGGACGGCACCAGGACACGGCCGGTACCTGCGCGGCGCAGGACCTCCATGACCGCCAACAGCTGACGCGGAGGCCGACGCCCAGCCCAGGCGTGCAGGCCGGCGCCATCGAGCACCACGGTCACGCTCACGGCAAGCTCACGCCGGCGCGTTGAGCCATCTCTGCCACCTCGTCCTCCGACGGGCGATCCTCGCGGCGTCGGAGGCGGTCGGACAGGGAGACGCCGGTGGTACCGTCGGCGCGTGACCCCACCCGGACCTCCCGTCGAGCCCCGATGGCCTCCACCGACGCCTCACCGCTGCTGCGCCTGACGTTCCTGTCGGTGCTGATCATCGGGCTGTTCCTGGCGTTGTTCGCGCGCCTGTGGTTCCTCCAGGTCCTCGTCGGCGACCGGTACGAGGCGCTCGCCGACACCAACCGCACCCAGATGGTCGTGACCGAGGCGCCGCGGGGGGACATCCTCACCGAGGACGGCCAGCCGCTGGTGCAGAACCGGCCGGCGCTGACGATCAGCGCGGACCGCATGGCGCTGCTCGACACGCACGGTGACCCGGTCGACCGGGAGGCCGAACTGGCGATCGAGCGCCTCGCGATGCTGCTCGACCTCGAGGTTGACGAGGTGATGCAGCGGCTCACCAGCCGCCGCTACAGCCCCTTCCGGCCGGTCCCGATCGCTTTCGACGTCACCCCCGAGGTGGTGTTCACCGTCCAGGAGCACCGCGAACTGTTCCCCGGCGTCGTGGCCGAGACGTTGCCCGTGCGGTCCTACCCGCACGGTGAGCTCGCCGCCCACATCGTCGGCTACCTCAACCAGATCTCCGAAGCCGAGCTTGCCGACGAGCGGTACGCGGACTACCGCGGCGGGGACCTGATCGGCCGCGCCGGGCTGGAGGCGACCTACGAGCCGTCCCTGCGGGGCACGCAGGGCACCCGGCTGCTGGAGGTCAACGCGCAGGGGCGGGTCCTCGAGGTGCTGCGCGAGGCCGAGCCGGTCCCCGGTCACGACCTGATCGTGACCCTCGACCTCGAGCTGCAGGCGGTCGTGGAGCGGATCCTCGAGGAGGGGATGATCGCCAGCCGCGACTTCGTCCGCGATGACGGGCGCAACCTGCCGTCGACCGCCGGCGCGGCCGTCGTGCTCGACGCGCAGGACGGCGCCGTGCTGGCCATGACGTCGTATCCGACCTACGACCCGCGCGAGTTCGTCGGCGGGCTGTCGGAGGAGTACGCCCAGTACCTCTACCACGACGAGGACGTTCCGCAGCCGACGATCAACCGGGCGATCCAGAGCCGCTACCCGCCGGGGTCGGTGTACAAGATCGTCACCGGTGCCGCCTTCGTCGAGGGCGGGCTCGTCACCCCCAGCACCCAGCTGCCGTGCCCGCCCAGCTACGAGCAGGGTGGCATCGTGTTCAACAACTGGAACCGGGTCCACGAGGGGGACATGGACCTGTCGACGGCGCTGATGCGGTCCTGCGACACCTACTTCTACGAGCTCGCCTACCAGCAGTGGGTGCGCGAGGACCGGCAGTTCGAGGCCGCGGACCGCGACCTCAGCCAGGCCGACATCGACGAGGTCGTCCCCGAGGTGGCCCACCGGTTCGGGTTCGGTGATCGACTTGGCATCGACCTGCCCTCCGAGTCCGGCGGGTACGTGCCGACCCGGGAGGGCAAGCACGAGCAGTGGGTGCGCACCCGGGACCGGGACTGCCGGCTCGCCGACGAGCTCGAGCCGGGCAGCTACGGGCAGCTGGTCTCCGAGGACCGCTGCCGGTTCGGAGGGCGCTGGCGCGGCGGCGACGCGATCAACACCTCGATCGGGCAGGGGGAGACCGAGACGACCCCGCTGCAGGTCGCGGCGGCGTACCTCGCGGTGGCCAACGGTGGTGAGCTGCTCCGCCCCCACCTCGGCCGTGCGATCGTCTCCCCGGACGGCGAGGTGGTGGAGGAGTTCGGGCGGGAGGTGATCGGCACCCTCGATCTCGACGACGCGACCATCGCGGCGCTCCAGGACGGACTGCGGCGTGTGGTGCACGAGGAGCGGGGGACCGCCCACCAGGCCTTCGCCGGGTTCCCGCTGGACGAGATCCCCGTCGCTGGCAAGACCGGCACCGCCGAGCAGAAGCCGAAGGTGCCGTACGCGTGGTTCGCTGCCTACGCCCCCGCCGACGACCCGCGGTACGTCGTGGCGGTGTCGGTCGAGGAGGGCGGTGGCGGCTCGCAGACGGCCGCCCCGATCGTGCGCGGCATCCTCGAGCACCTGTTCGGGCTCCGGTCGGTGGGAGAGTGGGAGTTCCTGCTCGGACCGGAGATCCTCGACTAGCGACGGGAGGAGGTGAGCGGTGGAGGTCGGCTACGGCGAGGACCGTCAGGCCCGGCTGCTGCGTGAGCGGGTCCAGAACCGGTGGATCTCCGCGTACGCTCCGCTGCGCCACATCGATCCCGTCCTGATCGTCGTGGCGCTGATGCTCAGCGGGGTCGGGATCGGCGCGATCTTCAGCGCGAAGCTGCAGGCGCTGACCGCCCAGGGGCTGCCGACGACCCTGTACATCTCGCGTCAGCTGATCGCGCTGGTGCTCGGGATCGGGGCGTTGATCGCCGCGTCGGTGATCGACTACCGCAAGCTGCAGTCCTACGCGGCGATGCTGTACGGCGGCGCCATCGTGCTGTTGGTCCTGACGCTGACGCCGCTCGGGACGGAGATCAACGGCTCCCAGCGATGGCTGGTCCTCGGGGGGTTCCAGTTGCAGCCGTCCGAGCTGGCCAAGATCGCCGTGCTGGTCGCGGTCGCGGCGATCCTGCACGAGGCCAAGGGCAAGCCGGGTCTCGGCACGGTGGGGCTCGGGCTGTTGCTGACCCTCGTGCCGATGGCGCTGGTGTTCCTGCAGCCGGACCTCGGGACGTCGATCGTGTTCGTCTGGCTGACCGCGACGCTGTTCCTGATCGGTGGTGTCAAGGCGCGATACCTGGTCGGGCTGGTCGTCACCGGGTTCGTCGGGGTGATCGTGGCGCTGCAGATGGAGGTGATCCAGACCTACCAGCTCGGGCGGCTGACCTCCTTCCTCGGAGCGAGCGACCCGGCGCTGGCACAGGGCGGCGCCTACCACACCCGACAGTCGCTGATCGCGATCGGGTCGGGGCAGCTGTCGGGCAAGGGCCTGTTCGAGGGCACCCAGACCAACCTGCAGTACGTCCCCGAGAACCACACCGACTTCATCTTCACCGTGATCGGGGAGGAGTTCGGGTTCATCGGCACCAGTATCGTGCTCGGCCTGTTCCTCCTGCTGGTGTGGCGCGGCCTGCGCGTCGCGGTCCTGTCGAAGGATCTGTTCGGCACCCTGCTCGCCGGCGGGATCGTCTCCGTGCTGGCGATGCAGGTGTTCATCAACGTCGGCATGACGATCGGGATCATGCCGGTGACCGGCCTGCCGCTGCCCTTCGTCAGCTACGGCGGGACGTCGCTGATCGTGTGGTTCGCGATGGTCGGGCTGCTGCTGAACGTGCACATGCGGCGGTTCTGACCCCGTCAGCGACGGCTTGCACCGGTCGGTAGCCTGGCCGCAGGTCGAGCGCCGGGTCGACGTTGCCGTGACCCCGGACGTCGTGACGAGCCGACGGGTCGGCCCCCGTCACCGCTCACGCGGCGATCGTCAGGCGGGCGCAGGCCGCGTCGCCCGGTCGCTCACCACCCGTCGTCCCCGGAGGCCCCCGTGCTCGGAGCCGCCATCACCCGTCGCGTTCCCGCGACCCCGGCGCGCGAACCACGCCGGTCCGTCCGCGTCGCGGGTGCCGCCGCCGTGCCACCACCGTCCTACTGGGACGCGCTCGAGCCGTTGCTGACCCGGGTGCGCAAGCCGGCGCAGTACGTCGGTGGCGAGCACAACCAGGTGGCGCGCGACTGGGGTGCCGCCGACACGCGGTGGCTGCTGTGCTACCCGGACACCTACGAGGTGGGGCAGCCCAACCAGGGGATCCAGATCCTCTACGAGGTCCTCAACGAACGACCCCGGACGTTGGCCGAGCGCGCCTACGCGCCGTGGGTCGACCTCGAGCAGCTCCAGCGCGAGCACGGCATCCCGGCCTTCTCGCTGGAGCACCACCGGCCCCTGTGGGCCTTCGACGTGTTCGCGGTGACCCTGCCCCATGAGCTCGGCCACACGAACCTGCTCAACCTCCTGGACCTCGGGGCGGTGCCGATCCACGCTGACGCCCGCGGGGTCGAGGACCCCGTCGTGCTGGTCGGCGGCCACGCCGCCTACAACCCGGAGCCGCTCGCGCCGTTCATCGACGCGGCCGTGATGGGCGACGGCGAGGAGGTCACGCTCGAGATCGACGACGTCCTCGCCGCGTGGAAGCGCGACCACCTCGACGGTGACGCCACCCCCGGACCCGAGGCGCGACGAGACCTGCTCCGCCGGCTCGCCGACGTGGAGGGGGTGTACGTCCCCGCCTTCTACGAGCCGCGGTACCACGACGACGGTCGGCTGCGCCAGACCGTCGCGGTCGAGCCAGGTGCGCCGGCGCTGGTGCCCAAGCGCACCGTGCAGGACCTCGAACAGTGGCCCTACCCGCGCAAGCAGATCGTCCCGATGACCGAGACCGTCCACGAGCGCTTCAGCGTGGAGATCTTCCGCGGGTGCACCCGCGGCTGCCGGTTCTGTCAGGCGGGGATGATCACGCGCCCGGTGCGTGAGCGTCGTCCCGAGACGATCCAGAAGCTCGTCGAGGACGGGGTCCGCGACACGGGCTTCAACGAGGTCGGTCTGCTCTCGCTGTCCTCCGCGGACCACTCGGCGATCGGTGCCGTGGCACGCGACCTCGCCGACAGCTACGAGGGCACCACCACCTCGCTGTCGCTGCCGTCGACGCGGGTGGACGCCTTCAACGTGACGCTGTCCAACGAGCTGTCGCGCAACGGCCGGCGCACGGGGCTGACCTTCGCGCCGGAGGCGGGCAGCGAGCGGATGCGCGCGGTCATCAACAAGATGGTCTCCGAGGCGGACCTGCTCCGCACGGCGGAGCTGGCCTTCTCGGAGGGTTGGCGGCACATCAAGCTCTACTTCATGGTTGGGCTGCCGACCGAGACCGACGAGGACGTCCTGGCGATCGCCGACCTCGGGATCAGGACCTACGAGATCGCGCGCAAGCACGGCCGGGCCAACAAGGTGACGATCTCGGTCGGGGGGTTCATCCCGAAGCCGCACACGCCGTTCCAGTGGTGCGCGCAGGACCCCCCGGAGGAGATCCGTCGCAAGCTGTCGCTGATCCGGCACGCGATCAAGGACCACGGTGGCCTGAAGCTGCGGACCAACGACCCCGAGGAGGGGGTCATCGAGGGGCTGCTCGCCCGCGGTGACCGTCGTGTTGCCCCGGTGGTGGAGCGGGCCTGGAAGCTCGGCGCGCGGTTCGACGGGTGGCACGAGATGCCGACCCTTGAGACCTGGATGCAGGCCCTCGAGGAGACCGGCGTCGATCTGGACTGGTTCTCCTCCCGGGAGCGCGACGAGAAGGAAGCGCTCCCGTGGGACCACCTCGACAGCGGGCTCGACAAGGCCTGGCTGTGGGAGGACTGGCAGGACGCGCAGGCCGACAAGGAGCTGGACGACTGTCGCTGGTCCGCCTGCTACGACTGTGGGGTGTGTCCCGGTTTGAGCATCGAGCACGACACCGGCTACACCGGTGGCTTCCAGCTCCCCGTCCTGCCCCAGGGGCTCGGCGGGGGGTCGCAGGAGCTGCCGACCGCGCCGGAGCGGTACGCCTCCGACGGATAGGGTCGGCGGCGACCGACGACAACGACGAGGTCGAGAGAGGAGGTGATCGTGGTGCAGCGCTACCGGATCCGCTGGACCAAGGAGGCGCGCACGCGGTTCATCTCCGCGCGTGACCTGACCTCCGTCTGGGAGCGCGGGCTGCGCCGCGTCGACCTCCCGATCGCCTACTCCGAGGGGTTCACGCCGCACCCGAAGGTGTCCTTCCCGGACGCCCTGCCGGTGGGCTTCGCCTCCACCGGCGAGTACGCCGAACTGACCTTCGCCGCGCCGATCGTGCCCGACCGGGACCTGGCGCGGCTGTCCGACACCCTGCCCGCAGGGATGGACATCACGACCTACCTCGCGGTCCCCGACGGCGCGCCGAAGCTCGCGCGCATGCTCCGGGCGACCCTCTGGGAGCTGGTCTGGCCACCGGTCGACGTGGCCGAGCTGACCACGCTCCTCACCCGACGCTGCGACGAGCTCCTCGCCCAGGAGCGCGCCGAGGTGGTCCGGCATCGCCCCGACGGCGACCGGACCATCGACGTGCGCCCGGCGGTGCTCGCCCTGGCCGCGTCGGCGCGTCCCACCGCCGGTGGCGACGCGTGCACCGTCCTCCGAGCGGTGCTCCGCAACGACGGCCCGACCGTACGTCCGACCGACCTGCACGCCGCGCTGTCGCACGAGGACATCGCCGAGCCCGCGCTGTACCGGCGCGTGGCCCAGGGCGAACCCGTCGACGGCGGCCTGCGAGAAGCGCTCAGCGCGGCGGTCGTACCCCTGGTCCCCGACGTCGACGCGGAGGCTGCCTGACCGACAGCGAGTCCTCCCGTGACCGAACCTTCCAACCGCCCGAACGGTGCCGCGAGCGCCGAGACCTCCAGCACACCCGAGACCTCCGACGCGAACGAGCGCAGCCGGACCCGGAGCCGCACCCGCAGTCAGGGGCGCTCGACGCCCGCGAATGACGAGACGGCCCAGCACGGGGCGGCGTCCGCAGCGGACGACCGCGGCGATGACGCCGGCGCGAAGAGCGGGAGCGGACGCAAGCGTCGGCGCCGCCGTGGCGGCCGTGGCCGCGGACGGGGTCGCGGACACGGCGACGCCGGCG
>SKNO01000262.1 GCA_007120465.1 Nitriliruptoraceae bacterium | reverse complement strand
ACCGCGACCGCGACACGGCGCCAGGCCGGGGAGTCCTCCACCTCGGCAGGACCGATGCCCCCTCGGGCGGCGGCTCGCTCCACCCGTTCGGCGAACCGGCCGACGCGCCGCTCGTCCAGCCGGTGGAGGACCACCGCCCCCGCGAGTGCGGCCAGCACCGCCAGCGCGGCGCCGGCCTCGAGCGCGACGGTGTGGCCCGCGACGAACGCCGCTGCGGCGACCAGCAGCGTGACGACGACGGTCCGGGGCCTCACCGGTCCACGAAGCGGTACCCGACGCCGCGGACCGTGCGGATGCGGGCCGGGTCGCCAGGATCCACCTCGATGCGGCTGCGCAGGCGCCGGATGTGGACGTCGAGGGTCTTGGTGTCCCCGACGTAGTCGCTCCCCCAGACCAGGTCGATCAGCTGGTCACGCGTGAGCACGCGCCCGGCGTGCTCGACCAGCGTGGCCAGGAGCTCGAACTCCTTCGGGGGGAGCTCGAGGGCGGCGCCGTCGACGTGCACCTCGTGGCGCGCACGGTCGACCCGGACCCCCGCCGCCTCCGTCGGCGCGTCCACGGTCGTCTCGTCCAGGAGCGGGGCGCGCCGCAGCACCGCGCGGATGCGCGCGACCAGCTCGCGGGTGGAGAAGGGCTTGGTGACGTAGTCGTCGGCGCCCAGCTCGAGCCCGACGACCCGGTCCACCTCGGCGTCGCGCGCGGTGAGCATGATGATCGGGGCGTCGGAACGGCTGCGGATCGCGCGGCACACCTCCGTCCCGGACAGGCCCGGCAGCATCAGGTCCAGCAGGATCAGATCGGGCCGGATCCGTTCGAAGGCGGGGAGCGCCTCCGCGCCATCCTTGACCCAGGCGACCTCGAACCCCTCGGCCTCGAGGGTGACCGCGAGCCCCTCGGCGATGGCCCGCTCGTCCTCGACCAGCAACAGCTTCGGCATGGCGCCTCTCGTCCTCGGATGACGGTCTACAGTGGCGGTGGAGGTGACGGATGCGCGACGACCTGGACCTGCAGATCGACCAGCTGCGTACCAGCGTGGTCGCGATGGGCGAGCGGGCCGACGGCATGCTCGGCCACGCGCTGCGTGCCTTCAGCGACCGTGACCTCGCCGCCGCCGAGGCCGCGATCGACGCCGACGAGCAGGTCGACCGCGCCTACGAGCAGGTCCAGCACGGCGTGCTCGCCGTCGTCGCTCTGCACGGGCCGGTCGGCCACGACCTGCGGCTGCTCACCGGGATGGTGCACGTCAGCCTCCACCTCGAACGCATGGCCGACTACGCGGTCAACACCGCGCGGGCGGCGGTGGCGGTGGCGGAGATCCCCGCCGATGTGGACCTCACCGAGCAGCTCGTCGAGATGGGCACCCTCGCCCGCGAGGTCGGGCGGTCCGCCCTGCGTTCCTTCGCCCAGGAGGATGTCGAGCTCGCGCATCGGATCCCCGACCTGGACGACGGGGTCGACCGGTACGACCGTGGGATCTTCCAGCGGCTCGTGCGCCTCGCCGGGCAGGACGACGCACGCCTGGAGTGGGCGACCCGGATGATCCGGGTGGCGCGCCACCTCGAACGCTACGCCGACCACGGCGTCGACGTGGCCGAGCAGACGGTGTTCGTGGTCACCGGGGAAGCCATCGACCTGGGGACGCGCCGTCCGGACTGACCGCCCCGGCCGGGGGGCCGCGTCCGGGTTCCCGCCCAGGTGAACCGCCGGTGACGTCGCCATGGCGCAACGGTACGTCACGGCACGTTCGGACGCCTGACCGGCGGGTGAACGCGGGGTGAACGGTAGGCCGTGGCGTGGGTGCGGGCATCGGCTGCGTACGCTGCCCCGGTCCGGTCGCGGCGGCGCCGGACCGTCGTCGCACCACCGCACCCAGGAGGTCCCGTGCCCGGACCCCGCGCTGCCGCCCCGCCACACCCGCTGGCGTGGCCCGGCGACCGTGGCGGCCACCTGTGGGCGAAGGACCGCGAGGTGGTGCTCGATGACGGCACCCGGGTGCGGTACGCGGTGCGCGGTCCCGGGGACGCGCCGGTCGTGGTCGGCGCCGCCGGGTTCCTGTGCCCCGACAACTTCTGGCGGGACCTCGCGCCGCCGCTGTCGATCGACCACCGGGTGGTGATCCTCAACTACCGCGGGACGGGCGCATCGACCGAGGCGGGCGGCGGCGCGACACCACCGGCGGCCTCCGCCTACACGATCCCCCACCTCGCGGAGGACGTCGCCGCCGTCCTGGACGCCGAGGGTGCTCGCCGCGCCACAGTGCTCGGCCACTCGATGGGGGTGCAGGTCGCGCTCGCGCTGTGGCGTGCCCGCCCCGAACTGGTCGGGGCGCTGGTGCTGGTGGCCGGGACCTACGCGTCGCCCTTCCGCACGATGTACGGCCGCGCCACCGCGGCGCACCTGTTCCCGCTCCTGTCGATGTTCGGTGCGGCCGCTCCACGGGAGGTCACCCGGCGACTGCTCCGGGCGATCGAGCTCCCGCTGGCCATGCCGGTCGGACGGGTGCTCCGGGCCGTGGGGGCCACGACGCCGCTGGCCGGCATGACCACCTACCGGGCCCACATGACACGGATGGACCCGCGCACGGCGATCTGGACCGCCCGCGCGATGCACGGCTTCGACCCGACCCCGTGGCTGCACCGCATCGACGTACCGACCAGCGTGCTCGTGGGCAACGCCGACGGGTGGTGCCCCGTCAGCGTCGGCGAGGCGCTGGTCGCGGCCGTCCCCGACGCGCAGCTCGAGGTGGTGGACGGCGCGAGCCACACCCTGCCCCTGGAGTTCCCCGAGGTGGTGCTCCCGCACGTGCGCCGTCTGGCCGCGACGACCCGGACCACCGGCACGGCCTGACGGCCCGCTCCGTGCGGTCGCGCGCGGTCAGTACGGGACCGTCGCGTACTGCCGCAGTTTCTCCAGCCGGTGGGTCGCCCGGATCTGGCGCACCGTCCCCGACTTCGAGCGCATCACCAGCGACTCGGTGGTGGCGCTGTTGCGCCCGAAGGTGACGCCGCGGAGCAGCTGCCCGGCGGTGATCCCGGTGCAGGCGAAGAAGCAGTCCTCCGCGCTGACCAGGTCGTCGACCTCGAGCACGGCGTCGAGGTCGTAGCCGCCGTCGATCGCGCGCTGGCGCTCGTCGTCGGACCGGGCCCACAGCCGTCCGAGCATCTGGCCACCGAGCGCCTTGACCGCGCAGGCGGTGATCACGCCCTCGGGTGTCCCGCCGATGCCGTACAGCATGTCGACCTGTGGCCGGTCCTCCCAGGCAGCGAGCAGCCCGCCGGCGACGTCGCCGTCGGTGATCAGCATCAGCCGGGCACCGACCTCGCGCACCTCCCGCTTGGCCTGCTCGTGGCGGTCCCGGTCGAGCATCACGACGGTGAGGTCCCGGGTCTCCCGTCCCGTCGCCGCGGCGACAGCGCGGAGGTTGTCGGCCAGGGACGCGTCGAGGTCGACCGCGTCGGCCGCCGACCCGCTGACCACGATCTTCTCCATGTACACGCACGGGCCAGGGTCGAACATCGTGCCCGCGGGGGCGGCGGCCATCACCGCGAGCGACCCCGGACGACCCTCGGCGAGCAGCCGCGTGCCTTCCACCGGGTCCACGGCGATGTCGACCTCCGGGGGGTTGCCGCTGCCGACGCGCTCCCCGTTGAACAGCATCGGGGCCTCGTCCTTCTCCCCCTCCCCGATGATGACGGTGCCGTCCATCTCGACGGTGTCGAGCACCTGGCGCATGGCGTCGACGGCGGCCTGGTCCCCCGCTTCCTTGTCCCCACGTCCCTGCCACCGTGAGGCGGCCAGCGCGGCGGCCTCCGTGACCCGGACGATCTCGATGGCGAGGTTGCGATCCGGCTTCTCGGCGTTCACGAGGCCCTCCGCTCCCGACAGGACGACGCTGGTCAGCCCGACCCGATGCTAGCCAGTCCGTCCGGACCACGGCAGGTCGCGGTCCAGGCGCGGCAGTTCCCCGGTCTCGGCCTGGACCCGCAGGAGGTCGTGCTCGAAGGCGACCCGGTCACGGACGCCGCCGTGGTCGTTGAACAGGCGCTTGAGCAGGGCGACCGTGTCCGGGTCCCGGCCCGCCACCTGCTCGAGCCAGGCCAGCGCGGCGCCGACGGCGTCACCCTCCGCCACCAGCCGTTGGACGAACCCGCGCGCCTCGGCCTCCGCCGCGGGCACGTCACGACCCGACAGGACCCAGTCCTTGGCGACCGACAGCCCGACCTGGCCGACGGTCCGCGCCATCCCGATCGGGACCCCGAAGTCCGCACCGGGGAACCGGAACGTCGCCGAGGTGGCCGCCACCCGCAGGTCGCACGCGCCGGCGAGCTCCGCGCCGCCGCCCACGGCCGGCCCTTCGACGGCCGCCGCCGTCGGGACCCGCAGGTGGGTGAGCTGCTCGTACAGGGTCGTGAGCAGCTCCATCCGCCGTCGCCCACCGTCGGCGACCACCTCGTGCACGTCCGCGCCGGCAGAGAACGCGCCGCCCGCACCCGTGAGCAGCACCCCGCGCAGCTGCGGATCGCGCGCCACCTCGTGGAACGCGTCGACCAGCCCCGTGATCAACGCCGTGTCCAGCGCGTTGCGCGCCGCGGGACGCTCCATCGTGACGACGTGGACGGTCCCGTGCAGGAGCGTCCGCACCGCGGTCCGGACGGTCATGGCACCTCGCACGATCGGAGTGTCGGGAGGCTACTGCGGCCGAGGGCCGGCCCCGGGTGACCTCCGGGCGAGCCAGGGTGACGTCCGGGCGAGCCAGGGTGACGTCCGGGCGAGCCAGGGTGACGTCCGGGCGAGCCAGGGTGACGCGGCGACCGCCTGCCGGGTGACGCTCCGGCCAGCCCAGGTGGCACCGGCGACCGCCCGCCAGGCGAGCGAGGGCCGGCCGGTACCGTGCCCGCCATGGAGCACCGTGACCGCCTCGTCCGCCTGGTGCGGCGAGCCGACGCCGACCTCGCCGAGGCCGCGCTGCTGTGCGCCGTCGAGGTGGAGCCGGACCTCGACGTCGACCTCGCCCTGCTGCGGATCGACGCGCTGGCCGACCGGCTGCGCAGCGCCGGCTTCCCCGCCGGCGACGCGGACGCCGACGCCCGGACGCTCGCGCGCTACCTCGCCGTCGAGCTCGGCTTCACCGGCGACCGGGACACCTACTACCACCCGGACAACGCGCTGCTCAGCCGCGCGCTCGACCGGCGCCGCGGCCTGCCGATCATCCTGTCGATCCTGTACGTCGCCGTCGCCCGGCGCCTGACCGTGCCCGCCTACCCCGTCGCCCTCCCCGGGCACGTCGTCGTGGCGGTCGCCGGCCCGGAGCGCCCGGTCGTGGTGGACCCCTTCCACGACGGCGAGGTGCTCAGCGACGAGGCGTTGGCGCAGCGACTCGCCGCGGTCTCGGGCGGACGGATCGCCTACCACCGGGCCATGCTGCGCCCGAGCCCGACGGTGGAGATCGTCCGGCGCCTGCTGAACAACCTCACACGCGACCTCATCGCCGCCAGCGACCCGAAGGCGGCGCTCCGCACCGTCGAGCTCAAGCTCGAGCTCCCGAACCGCACCGCGGTGGACCACCGCGCTCACGGGGAGCTGCTGGAGAAGCTCGGCCGGTTCGACGAGGCCGCCGCGGCCTACGAGCGCTACCTCGAGGTCACCGGCGGCGACGGGCCCGACGACGAGGAGGTCCGCCGGGCGGCGATCGGCGCCAAGGCCCGCCTGAACTGACCGGCCCGCCGGCGGCCACGCCGACGCCGGCCCGTCCCGTGTAGCCAGGCGGCCCGCACCGAACCGCTCGACTACACGTCTCCGCATCCGCGGCGGCGCCGAACCCGTCCCGTGTAGCCAGGCGGCCCGCACCGAACCGCTCGACTACACGTCTCCGCATCCGCGGCGGCGCCGGACCCGACGAACCGCGGAACGGATCGACGCGCTGCACGTCGATCCGTT
>SKNO01000154.1 GCA_007120465.1 Nitriliruptoraceae bacterium | reverse complement strand
TTCGCGAACTGGAGCTCATTATCCGCGGGCCCCTCGCCCTCGACACCGAAATGCTCGATGTTCCAGGTGGCCACGTTGAAGGTCGCATCCGTCCCGACCGGCGGAATCTCGAAGCCCTGCGCCGCGGTCCCGACGGGGTGGCTGCCCTCGACCGGGCGATCGCCGCCGAGCTCGGGCGCCGGATCCCCGGCTACCGGCCCGACGACCTCGTCCCGGTCGGGCAGCCGCTGATGGTGACCCGCAACGACCAGCGCGTCGGCCTGTTCAACGGCGACGTGGGCGTGGTGGTGCAGGACCCCGACGACCGCGACCAGCGGCGGGTCGCCTTCCCCGCGCCCGGCGGACGGCTCCGGCTGCTCGCCCCCGCCCGGCTCCCGGAGACCGAGAGCGTCTTCGCGCTGTCCATCCACAAGAGCCAGGGCTCGCAGTTCGACCGGGTCGTGGTCGTGCTGCCCCGGAGCGACGTGCCGCTGCTCACCCGCGAGCTGGTCTACACCGGCGTCACCCGCGCTGCGGAACACGTCACCGTCGTCGCCGACGAGGACGTCCTCGTCCGTGCGCTCGGGCGGCGGGTCCAGCGTGCGTCGGGACTCACCGCACGCCTGTGGCACCCTGACGGGACGGCCGCGTCCGCGCCGTGACCCGACCGGCCGGAGGTCCGGGGTGAGCGAGACCAGCGACGACGCGCTGGCCGACATCGAGCGGCTCGTGGTGCGCGCCGACGATGTACGCAAGGCCGCGCCCTCCCGGCGGCAGCCCGAGGCGGCGCGCGAGCAGGCGATGGTGCTGCTCGATGCGGCCCGCGCCCAGCTGGACCGGATCGTCGACGGCGAGGTGCGCCGCCGCGCCGCGGCCCGGATCGCCCGGCGGATCGCCGACCTCGACCTCGACGCCCTCGCGCCCCTGCTGGAACCGTCCGCAGACGTCCGGCGGGCCCCGACCCACGTCGACGATCCCGCACGGGTCCCGCCCGGCCAGCACCTCACCGCGGGGTGGCCGGTGCTCCATGTCGGGTCGGTGCCACAGCTGCGCCCTGCGGACGTGCGGCTCACGGTCACGGGCCGGGTCCGCCAGCGGCAGGTGCTGCCCCTGGCGGACCTGCAGGCGCTACCCCACACGACGGTGACCCGTGACCTGCACTGCGTGACGCGGTGGGCGCGGCTCGACAACACCTGGACCGGGGTGCGGGTGCGGGAGGTCCTCGACCTCGCCGGCGTCCGCCCGGAGGCCACCCACGCGGTCGTCAGCGGGCACCCGGCCTACAGCACCAACCTCGACGTCGAGGTGCTGCGGCAGGACGACGTGCTGCTGGCCTGGGCGCACGACGGGGCACCGTTGCCGGCGGCGCACGGCGGGCCGCTGCGGCTGGTGGTGCCGTCGCGGTACGGCTGGAAGAGCGTCAAGTGGGTGTCGGAGATCCGGCTCACCGACCGCGACGTGCCGGGGTACTGGGAGGAGCGGGGCTACCACGACGTCGGCGACCCCTGGCGCGAGCAGCGCTTCCGCGGGGGCGACGGGGACGACGAACCCGTGGGCTGATCCGACCGGTCACGGCGCCCTCAGAGGGCGACGGTCCCGGAGACGGTGTCGGGCATGGTGTCGGTCGCCGGGTCGGTCGGGTCGTCGGCCCCAGGGAGGTGGCAGGGCTCGATGTGGACCACCTCCGTGGTCTCGAAGCCGCTGCCGTCGGCGGTGCTGACCCGCAGGCGGACCCCGTCGGTGGCCGGCGTCAGCTCGACGCGGTCGACCTCCCAGGCGAAGGACAGCGGGCCGATCGTGCCCCGCACCGGGCGGGAGCCGACGCGGGCGACCCGGAGCCGTCCGGGGGTCGACCCCGGGCCGATCAGGTAGGTCGAACCTCCGCGGGTCCGTGCCAGGATCGTGTGCATCACCCCGCCTCTCCCTCGCGCCCGGGACTCCGTCGGCCTCGCTCGCCCGGTCGAGGGTGCCGCGTGTCGCGGGCCGGCACAACCGGCCGTTCGTCGTCCGGCTGCGGGTCGGCGGGAACCGGACCGGTGTGCTCGGGTGGCACCCGACCGCGGGTGGGCGTGGGACGGGCCGACGCGGCAGACTGGGCGCATGTCGCCGCGTTACACCCTCGCCGAGGCCCAGGCGATGCTGCCGGAGGCCCGCCGGCGCATCGCCGCAGCGAGCGAGCTCCTCACCGACCTGCGCCGCGCGATGCACCGGCTCCGCGAGGGCGAGGGGACGACCACCGCCGATGATGCGGCGATGCTCGAACGGGAGCTCGAGCTCGCCCTCCGCTGGTTCGAGGAGCGGGGCATCCAGGTCAAGGGCATCGCACCCGCCCTGCTGGACTTCCCCGCCCGGGCGGTCCGCGACCAGGAGCCGATCGAGGTGCTGCTGTGCTGGCGCGATGACGAACCGACGATCGCCTACTACCACCCGCCCGAGACCGGGTACCGGGGCCGCGAACCCGTCGCGATGCTGGACGAGGTGTGACCCGCCCGCGGTGGCCGAGCCCTGCGTTCGTGTGGGTTCCGCTGCACCGGTGCAGCGGAACCCACACGAACGGCCCGGCTGGCCGGGAGTGCGCCCCGGCGTCGCGGCCGGTCAGGCCGACAGGTGGTCGATCAGCCGCCTGACGAACCGCTCCCCGGCCGCCAGCTGCGCCAGGGCGATCCACTCGTCGGCCCGGTGGGCCTGTTCGATCCGGCCGGGGCCGATCACCACCGTGGACAGCCCCGCTGCCTGGAAGTGGCCGCCGTCGGTCCCGAAGGGCACCGTCCGGCTCGGTCCGTCGTACCCCGACAGCCTGCGTGCCAGCGTCTCGGCCACCCCGTCGGGCTCGGAGCCGAGCGCCCGGGCCGTCGCCAGCACCTCGAAGGAGATCGCGCCGGCACCGGTGTCGGCCTGCAGCGCCGGCAGCACCTCCTCCTCGGCGAAGCGCTGGATCTCGTCGGAGATCGCGGTGGTGTCGTCGGCCGGGACGGGGCGGAACTCGAAGGTCAGCTCGGCGTGCCGGGGCACGATGTTCAGGGCCTGCCCACCCCGGATCATCGCGAGGTTGAAGGTGGTGTAGGGCGGGTCGAACCGCGGGTCGGCCGCGGCCTCTCGGTGCTGGTGCGCGAGCTCGTCGATGTGGGCCGCGATCCGGGTCAGCGCGGCGATCGCGTTGGCGGCGAGCTGTGGCTGGCTCGAGTGCCCGTCCCGTCCCTGGACGGCGACCCGGAAGGCCCGGACCCCCTTGTGTGCGGTCACCACCTCCATGCCGGTGGGCTCGCCGACGATCACCGCGTCCGGGCGGGGGAAGTGCGCGAGCAGCCCCTCCACCGCGGAGGGCGCACCGATCGTCCCGAGCTCCTCGTCATAGGTGAGGGCGAGCTGGATCGGTCGTTGCAGCGGTGCGGCGGTCATCGCCGGCACCAGCGCCAGCGTGATCGCGAGGAAGCTCTTCATGTCCGCCACCCCGCGGCCGACGACGCGGTCACCGACCGTGGTCAGCGTGAAGGGGTCGGTCGACCAGGGTTGGTCGTCGACGGGGACGCAGTCGGTGTGCCCGGACAGCACGATGCCGCCGGCCACGTCCGGGCCGATCTGCGCGACGAGGTTCGCCTTGGTGCCGTCCTCGTTGGGCACACGGGCGTGGGGCACACCGTGGGCGTCCAGCAGTTCCTCGACGAACGCGATCAGCGCGAGGTTGGAGGTGCGGCTGGTCGTGTCCATCGCGACGAGCGTCGCCAGCAGGTCACGCGTCACCGAGGAGGGATGCATCGCCTGCGCGTCGTGCTCGCTCACCACGTCCCCCCCTCGTCGTGCGCGCTCACCGGTCGCTCACCTCGGCGCTGCGGTACCGCTCCGCGAGCTCGAGGTAGTTCGCCACGTTCGGCCGCGGCACCGGCGGGACCGGCCGGTCGAGCACCTTGGCGGGCAGCCCGACGGCGAGCGCCCCGTCGGGGATCACGGTGCCCTCCGTGACCACGGCGCCCGCGCCGACCACGGCACCGGCACCCACCCGGGCGCCGTTCATCACCACGGCACCCATGCCGATCAGGGCATCGTCGCCGACGGTGCAGCCGTGCAGGATGACCCGGTGGCCGACCGTGACCCGCGCCCCGATCGATGCCGGGTAGCCCGCGTCGGTGTGCACGACGCACAGGTCCTGGAGGTTGGTGTCGGGCCCGACGGTGATCGTGCTCCGCTCTGAGCGCAGCACCGTGCCGAACCACACCGACACCCCGGACGCCAGCTCGACCCGTCCGGCGACGCTGGCCGTCGGCGCGAGGTAGACGCCGTCGGCGATCCGCGGCGTGTGTCCCTCGACGGTCACGATCGTCGGCATGGATCCCTCGGTCCTTGGCGGCCAGCGGTGGCCAGTGGTGGGCAGGTGGTGGGCGGTCGGTGGGCCGGGCGCGCTCGGTGACGGGACCCTACTGCGCGGGGACGTCCCCGAGCCGCCACACCGTCCGGCCGGTGTCGTCGAGGCCCACGAACCGGACCACCACCGAGCTGCCGACGCGCCACGGCCCCGACGTCGTGTCGAGCCCGTGCTCGTCCACCTCCAACCGGCCCCGCTGCCTCGGCGGCAGCCCGAGCGCCCGCTCTGCCGTCACGAACCCGCTGATGCCCAGACGGGGGATCCGGATCCGCAGCCCGTTGACCGTCAGCCCCGTGACGGTCGCCGGCTCGGCAGCGTCGAGGAAGCCGCGGTCCAGCAGGCGGGCCCACAGGTCGCCGCGCTCCCGCGCCTGGAGGTGTTGCAGGGCGCCCGACCGTGCGTCCAGCCACACCGCGAGGCGAGCCAGGTCCTCGGGGGTGTAGGGGAGCGGCTCCCCGGCCATCGCGGCCCGCAGCTGCCGGTGGACCACCAGATCGGCGTAACGCCGGATCGGCGAGGTGAAGTGGGTGTACGCCCCGCTCGCCAGCCCGCGGTGGTGCTGCGGGTCCGGATCGTAGGCGGCCCGGGCAGTCGCCCCCGTCGCCGTCGCCACCAGCAGGTCGCGGTCCGCCTCCCGGCCCTCGGCCGACAGCCGGTCGATCTCGGCGAGCAGCTGGGCGCTGACCACCTCGGCGTCCGCGTCGGGATCGGCGAGGGCCGGGACCGACGCGCCGGCCAGCTCGATCGCGGCGGTCAGCCGTTCCAGCGCCTCGGACGCGAGCCCGGTGTGCGCGCGGTACAGCGCGGGCACGTCGTGTGCGACGAGGTAGCTCGCGACCGCCTCGTTCGCGGCCACCATCAGCCGTTCGATCAGCCGATAGGCGCGCGCGTGCGGTTCGGCCTCCACCACGGTCAGCCGGCCGTCGACCATGGCGGGCGCGAACTCGGCCGTCGCGAACAGCTCCTCGAAGGTGATCCGGGCGTCACGCTCGACCCCCAGGCGGCGCGACGCCTCCAGCGCCGCGGTCAGCACCGTCGCGGCGGTGTCCAGCTCGTCGCCGGCCTCCTCCGCGACCGCGTCGGTGTCGCCGTCGAGCCACCACTCGACGGCGCCGTAGCTCAGGCGGGCGTCCGACCGGATCGCGGCCGGCTCCACCTCGACGGCGTCGATGCCGCCGTCAGCTGTCACCTGGAAGCGGACGCTGATCACCCGGCGGTCCTCCCCGGGGTGCAGCGACAACGCGTCCTCCGACAGGGCCGGGTCCAGCATCGGGGCGTTCTCGCCGACGGCGAGGTAGGCCGTGGCGGCCACGGTGCGGGCGTAGCGGTCGGCCTCGGAGTCCAGACCGACGATCCCGGCGGTGTCGGCGATGTGGACCGCAACCTCGACCGGGCGGGCCGGGTCGCCGTCCCAGCGAGCCGTCACGGCGTCGTCCAGGTCGCGCGTGCTGGCGTCGTCGATCGTGACGCACGGCTCGTCGCGTCGATCGACCGGGCCGAGCTCTTCACCCGGGACCGGTCCCTCCAGGTCGAGTCCCGCGGCGGCGCCGCGATGGCCGCCGGCCAGCAGCCCGACCACCCGCGCGTGGGTCGTCGCGGTCGCGAGCGGGCCGAGCCCGGCCGCCTCCG
>SKNO01000226.1 GCA_007120465.1 Nitriliruptoraceae bacterium | reverse complement strand
CGGTGGGTGGCATGGGGGCAGCGGGTGTCGTGGGAGCGGTGGGTCCGATGAGCGCAAGGTGGGCCGCCGTCCGGGATCCGGGCGAGACAGTCGGGAGACACCTCGCGGTTTGTCTCCGGGTGATCGCTCGCGACACCGGGGAGGGACACCGTGAAGCGCCGCCTCACGCTCCTGGGACTGACCTCCGCGCTGCTCACCCTGGTGGCGCAGCCCGCGCTGGCCGGCGTCACCAACGTCGGCTGGTAGGGCGACCGGCGCGAGCGACGCCACGACGCCGCGTGCGGACGGCGACGTCCGTCGAGACGACGGACAACGGGGGGCCGTCCGCGCGGCGGCGCACGTGGCCCGCCTGCGGCACCACGGCGGACGTGCGCGTGACCGGATCGTGTCGCGCCACCGTCCGGGAGGTCTGACGTCCGAGAGCCGGCGACGCTCGTGCGCGGGTCGCGACCGTCCACAGCGAGCAACGCACGGATGACCACGAGGTGGTACGAGACGCTACGGTCTCGCACCATCGATCGCGGCGACGGGGGACGCGATGGCGGTGGGATCGACCGCACGACCGGGTGTCCGGACGCTGTGCTGGCTCGCCGGTCTGACCACGACGATCGCCGGCCTGCACACCCTCGGACGCGGGGTGCTGGCCGCGCCGTCCGCCGCACCGACGGCATGGCCGGACTGGTGGCAGACCACCGACCCGATCGTCGGCTCGGTGACCCTCCTCCGACTGCTCGCCGTGGGGCTCGGCTGGTACCTCCTGCTGGTCACGCTCGTGACCCTGCTCGCCGCCGTGGCGGGATCGGTGCGCCTGCGGCGGGTCGCCACCCGGGTCACCCTCCGGCCGCTGCGGGACCTGGTCGCCAGCCTCGTGCTCGTGTCGGTCACGACGGCCCCCGTCGCCGCCACCCCGCCGCTCGGTGCCGGTGGCGTGCCGGTCCCGGTGCAGATCGTGACCACCCCCGATCAGGTGGCGGTCGGCGTGCACGCTGACCCCCCTCCGTCGTGGCGGCCACATCCGCACGGCGGGGAGCTCCGGCTCGATCGGCCGGCGACCTCCGACCCGCCCACGCGCGGACCGGACGGCGCACCGTCGGCTCCTGCGGGGGCGGTGGCCCCCACGGAGGGAGCGCAGGAGGCGGGCACCACCGCTCCCACGGTCCACGTGGTCCGCCCCGGCGAGTCCTTCTGGCGCATCGCGCGCGCACACCTCGAGGAGCACGGCCGCCCCACCGACGACGGGGCCGTGGCCACCTACTGGCGGCGGCTCGTCGAGGCGAACCGCGACCGGCTGGTCGTGCCTGGCGACGCGGACCTGATCCTTCCCGGCCAACGCTTCGTCCTGCCGCCACTGTCCCCACCGGGCTCCCTGTCGCCGGGCACGCAGGGGGCCCGCTGATGGCCTTCCGTCACGTCGACCCATCGCTGGAGCTGCTGGACGCGGCCACGCACGAGGCGGCGTCACGGAGCCGCGCGGCCCGCCGTGACCTCGCCGCGCGGGCCGCCGAGCTCGCCACCTGGCGCGGGACCCTCCACGACCTCGCCGAGGCTCGCCGTCCCCTCGCGCTGCAGCTGCGGGACGGTCGACGCCACGACGGGCACCTCCGCGCCGTCGCGCTGGACCACGTCATCCTCGCCGCCCGCAACGGCACCACCGTGCTGGTGCCCCTGGGGGCGGTGGCCGCCATCCACCTCTCGCCCGAGGCGGTCCCCCGTGCGGCCAGTGGCGACCGTGAGCAGCCGCAGGACCGCACCCTCCTGGAGGCGCTGGTCGACCTGCTCGAGGTGGACGCCGAGGTGGCGGTCGGGGTCGGGACCACGCCGATCACGGGACACGTCGTGGGCGCCGGGGAGGACGTCCTGACGTTGCACACCGCGGGTGGTGGGACGGTCGTGGTCCCCACCGTCGCGATCACCGACGTGGTGTGGGGGCTGCGGTGAGGGCCGCGGTGGGAGGCGGCTCAGTCCTCGTCGTCGCTGCCGGCGTAGAGGTGCTCCAGGTCCCCGGGCGTGATCCGGGCGCGCTCCACGAACGCATCCACCTCGGCCTGCTTGAGGCGGATCACGCGGCCGAACTTGTAGGCGGGCAGGTCCCCGCCGTCGATCAGGCGGTACAGGGTCCGGGTGGTGATGCCGAGCTGCCGGGCCGCCTCACGGGTCCCGAGCCAGACCACCTCGTCACGCGCCATCTCGTTCCCTCCGGCTCCGCTCGACGGTACCTCGATGCTTCCGGGTGGTCCACGACCCGGATCGATCCGCCTGTGGACGCAGGCCGTGAGGGGCACGTGGGCGAGGAGGTCGCCAGTGGTTGACCTCGGCCCGGAGCTCCGCACCGACGGGGACCGCGACGTGCGCACCCGACGCATCACGCGTCACCACAGCCTGCCCGGCGGACGCGCGGTCGTCGGGGCGCTGCTCGTCGCGGGTGCCGCCGTCGCGGTGTTCGCGGCCTACCTCGATGCGACCCGCGATCCGTCGACCCGCTACCTCGTCGCGGCCGAACCGCTCGCGCCGGGCACCGTGATCGACGACGCGGACACGGCTCGGGCCCTGTTCTCGGCCACGCCGCTGGCGCTGGAGGACCCGGTGGCCGCCCACGCCGTCGCGGAGGAGGACCTCGAGGTGCTGGTCGGCCGGACGCTGGCGGCTCCGCTGGCGGCGGGGGAGCTCCTGCAGCGCAGCGCGCTCGCCGACGTCGGACGGACACCCGACAGCCACGTGCTCTCCTTCGCGCTGCCGGCGGCCGACGCGGTGGGTGGGGCGCTCGTGCCAGGCGGGACGATCGACGTCGTCGCGACCTACCGGTCCGGTGGCGACGCCTCCACCCGGTACGTGGTCCGCGGGGTGCCGGTGCTCGACGTCACCAGCGGAGGTGGCACCGGCGCGTCGGTCGTCCTGACCGTCGCGCTCCGCGACGTCGAGGAGGTGCAGGCCCTCGGTCACGCCGTGCACACCGCCACGGTGCTCGTCGTGAGCCGGATCGCGCCGGACGACGGCCCCGATCAGCTCCCAGCGCCCTACCCCGCACCGGTGCCCGACCCGACCGACGAGGGGAGCGCGGATGGGTGAACGGTTCGTCCTGCTCGGGGTCGCGCCCGTCCGCGCGGACTGGTTCCGGCGGGTCGCCGGCTGGGCCGCCTCGGCCGCCCTCCCCGCCGAGTTCGTCCGCTGCGTGTCGGTGACGGAGCTGGCGGCGCGGCTGGCCGGCGACCGGCCCTTCTCGGCTGCGCTGATCGACACGGCCACCTCGGGGCTCGACGGCGACGTCATCCGCGGGGCCGTGGAGGCCGGCTGCGCGGTCGTGATCGTCGACGGATCCGAGGCGCGCCGGGACTGGCACCAGCTCGGGGCTGCGGCGGTCCTGCCGCCGGACCTGTCCCGTGAGCAGCTGCTGGAGGTCCTGCGGACGCGGGCGACGCAGGTGCCTGCGGCGAGCTTCCGGCTCCCCGATCCGCCGCCGCCGACCGCGGGACCGCGGGCGCCGCTGATCGCGGTGACCGGCCCGGGTGGCACCGGGGTGTCCGTGCTGACGATCGCCCTCGCCCAGGGGCTCGCGTCCGTCACCGGCCGGCTCCCGTGGGACGATCGGCCACCGACCGAACACCACCCGTCGGTGGTGCTGGCGGACCTGTGCCGCGTCGCCGACCAGGCCCTCCTGCACGACGCACGGCACCTGATCCCGGGCGTGCAGGAGCTCATCGAGGCGCACCGGACCGCCCGTCCCGAGCTCGCCGCGGTCCGCGCACAGACCTTCGAGGTGCCCGCCCGCGGGTACCGCCTGCTCCTGGGGCTGCGACGACCACGCCACTGGGTCGGGCTCCGCCGGCAGGCGCTCCACGCCGTCCTCGACGCGCTCCAGCAGCTCGCCGACGTGGTCGTCGCCGACGTGGAGGCGGACGTCGAGGGCGAGGCCGAGACGGGCTCCCTCGACGTGGAGGACCGCAACCTCTTCGCGCGCACGACCCTGACCCGGGCGGACCTCGCGCTCGTGGTCGGGGGCCCATCGCTGGCGGGCACCGCCGCGCTCGTCCGGGTCCTCACCGACCTCGTGGACCTCGGGATCGCGCCCGAGCGGCTCCTGCCGGTGGTGAACCGCTCACCCCGCTCGCCCCGCCGCCGGGCCGAGGTGACCGGGGCCGTCGTGGAGCTCGCCGCCGCCTCGACCGGGCGACCCGGCGAGCGTTTCCTGCCGCCGCTGCACGTCCCCGAGCGGGACCCCGACCCGGCGCTGCGCGACGGGGTCGCGCTGCCCGGGCCGATCCCGCGGATCCTCGCGCAGACCGTCGCGGCGGTCCTCGGGCGGACCGTCGCCGCCGTGCCACCCACCACCGCCGAGCCCGACCCGGTGGTCCCCGGGTCGCTCGCGACCTTCACCTCCCAGGAGCCGCCCTCACCGTGACCTCCGGCGTGTCCACCGCGGTCTCGCCGCTCGCCGCGATCGAGCGGTCGGTGCTCGAGCGCGCGAAGGACGAACAGCTCGACCCGCGCGACGGGCCCGCCGGGCGGCTGCGCGCACTGATCGAGGAGGAGGTGGAACGCTGGCGGTTCGAGTTCAAGCACGGCCGGCGCGAGGTGGATCTACCCGACCCGTCCATCGTCGTGGAACGGGCCCAGCGCAACCTGACCGGGTACGGGCCGCTCGAGCCGCTGCTCGACGACGAGGACGTGTGGGAGATCATGATCAACGCCCCCGACCAGATCTTCGTGAAGCGCCACGTCGGGGTGTCGGGCTACCACGACGAGTCCTTCCACGACGACGAGCACGTGCTGCGCACCGTCACCCGGATCCTGGACGACGCGTCGGGATCGCACCGCAAGCTCGACCCCTCGGAGGGGTTGCAGGACGCACAGCTCGACGGCGGCGCGCGGGTGCACATCGTCCACCGCGACATCGGCCGTGGGTCCCACCTGCTCGTGAACATCCGCCGGTTCACGGGGGTGGCGTTCCGGTCGCTGGACGAGCTCACCGACCGGGGGATGATGTCCGCCGGTCTGGCGCGGTTCCTGCGCGCGGCCGCGCGGTCGCGGCTGTCGATCGTGTTCGCGGGTCCGCCGGGATCGGGCAAGACGACGCTGCTGTCCTGCTGTGCCGCCGAGCTGGACCCGTCGCTGCGGGTGGTGACCGCCGAGGAGGTGTTCGAGGTCGACGTCCCGCTCCCGAACGTCGCGTCGATGCAGACCCGGGCCGCACGTGTCGACCGGCCGGAGGTCGACCTGCGGCGCCTGGTCGCCGGGTTCCTGCGCATGGCGCCCGACGTCGCGATCGTGGGTGAGGTGCGCGACCGTGAGGCGCTCCCCCTGCTGCTCACCCTGTCGTCCGGGGTGACCGGCTACACCACGATCCACGCGGGCTCCGCCCGGCAGGCTCTGTCGCGGCTGCGGTTCATCTGCCAGCTCGCCGACACCCGCTCGGAGCTGCCGCTCACCGCGCTCAACGCGCTCGTCACCGACGCGATCGACCTGGTGGTGCACTGCGACCGCGTCCAGGGCGTGCCGCAGGTCACCGAGGTGGTCGCGGTGGAGGAGCAGCAGACCGGCCCAGGCTCGGCGGCCTTCACGGTCACCGAACTGTTCCACCGCGAGCGGACCACCTCGCCGTTGCGGTGGACGGGGGCGCGGCCGGCCCGGGCAGCCCGCGCGCTGGAGGCAGCCGGCCACGACGTCCGCGCACTGCTCGATGACGGGACCGACGTCACGGTGAGCTGGGCAGCGGTGCCGGACGGCGAGGTGGCGCGATGAGCGCGACCGCGGTCGGTCTCGCGCTCGCCCTCGCCGCGGCGTACGGGGTGCACCTGCTCTACACCGCGGTCGTGTACCGCTGGGGCGGCCTCGGTGCCTCACCGCGGGTCGTCTCCCGCCGACCGCTGCGGGCGGTCGTCCAGGAGCGGCTCGTCCAGGCCGGGTTGCAGGACGTGCGACCGGTCGAGTTCGCCGCGGTCGTGCTGCTGCTGGCGACGGTGGGGGTCGCCGGCGGGATGGCGGTGTTCGGCAACGTGCCCGCCGCGGCCGCGATCGGCCTCGCCCTCGGCGGTGTCCCGGTGGCCAGCG
>SKNO01000010.1 GCA_007120465.1 Nitriliruptoraceae bacterium | reverse complement strand
TGCCGTCGCCGTCGCGGCGCTGCCCGGTGCGGGCGGGCCGCTGTCGCACCAGCCGGGACCGGACCTCCGCCACCTCGAGGTCGACGGGGTCCGACCGGCGCGGCCGCGGCGCGGGCACCGTCACGTCGCGAGGCGCTGGAGCAGGCGGACCTCGGTGACGTACGCGAGCGTCACCGTGCCGTCGCGTTCGAGCATCGTGAACAGCAGGCGTGCGGCGTCCAGGATCTGCCGGTGGGACGGTTCGGGCAGGCGCGCCACGAAGGACACCGACGCGACGCGGCCGACGAACCCGTCGGCGTCCAGGGTCTGTGCCTGGGGGTAGGTCAGCGTCGCCGCCGGGCTGAACCCGGGCGGGTCGGCCAGCACCTCGCTCCAGCGCTCGTCGATCCACGACGGGGTGTCGCCACGGTGTGGCCGGAGGAGGTCGTCGAGCGCGGCCTGGGGCGGGCTCGACAGGTCCCGCCGGTTGTGGACCACGGCGAGCCACGCGTCGGGCACCAGCACGCGGTGCAGTTCCGTGAGGGCGGGGACCGGATCGAACCAGTGGAAGGCCTGTGCCGCCGTGGCGCCGTCGACGCTCGCGTCGTCGAGGGGGAGCGACTCGGCGGTGCCCTCGAGCACGGTCAGCCGGTCGCGCAGCTCGTCGGGGACCACGCGCTGTAGCTCCGCGCGCATCGCGGCCGTCGGCTCCACCGCGACCACCTCGGCGCCCGCACGGAGCAGCGGGACGGTCAGCTTCCCGGTCCCCGCCCCGACGTCGAGGAGGCGGGTACCCGGCCGGGCGTGCAGTCGCGCGGTCACCGCCTCGACCGCCGCGTCGGCGTAGTCCGGACGGGCACGGTCGTACGCGCTGGCCGCCTGCTCGAACCCGCGCGCCGTCGGATGGATCGGCGGCTCGTCACGCTCGTCGAGGGTCACCTCGCCACCTCGCGATCCACGTCGTCACACCCCGAGCGCTCGCTCGTCCCGGGGCGCTGCGGTCCTCGGATCCGGCCGTGACCCCCGACGCGCCCGGACCCCGGACCTCCCAGCCTACAGTGGCGGCGCTCACCCACGTCGCGTCCCCAGCCGGTGCCCGAGCACCTCCGCGAGGTCACCGGCGGCCGCCTCGGCCCGGTCGATCGGCAGGCTCGCGACCGTCAGCCGGACGGCCGGCGGTGCGTCGAGCCGGAAGGGTTCACCGGCCTGCACGGCCCAGCCGCGCGCGGCCATCCCCTGCACCACCGGGACCTCCTCGACGACGGGGACCCACACGTTCATGCCGCTCGCACCGTGGGCGACCAGGTCGTGCTCGGCGAGCGCGGTCAGCAGCGCCTCCCGGCGCGCCGTGTAGGTCGCGGTCGCCCGCTCGAGGGTCCCGTCGGTCGCGGCGAGGTGCCACACCGTGGCGGCGAGGTGCTGGAGCAGGTGGCTCACCCACCCGGTCCCGAGCCGTTGGCGCCCGACGACACGGGTGACGGTCTCGTCGTCGCCGGCGAGCAACGCGACCCGCAGGTCCGGGCCGAGGGACTTGGCCACCGACCGCACCACCGTCCACCGGGCACGGTCGTCCACCACGCGGTGGTAGGGCGCGCCGCTCACCCAGCTCGCGTGATCGTCCTCGATCACCAGGACGTCGGGATGCTCGGCGAGCAGGGTGCGGAGCGTGGCCGCGCGATCGGCCGTGATGGCCGCCCCGGTGGGGTTCTGGGCGCGGGGCACCACGAGGACGGCCTCGACACCACGCTGGAGGGCGGCGTCGAGGGCCGCCGGGTCGGGTCCC
Organism: Nitriliruptoraceae bacterium; assembly: GCA_007120465.1. Taxonomy (GTDB): domain Bacteria; phylum Actinomycetota; class Nitriliruptoria; order Nitriliruptorales; family Nitriliruptoraceae; genus CSSed11-175R1. The sequence continues at coordinate 4,331 of SKNO01000010.1, read as the reverse complement.
TCGTCGTCGATCGCGACCGGGACGGGTTCCAGTCCGAGGGTGCGGAGCAGGTCGAGGCTGCCGATGTACCCCGGATCCTCCACCGCGATGCGGTCGCCGAGCCGGCAGTGGACCTCGAGCACGCGCTCGATCCCGTCGAGGGCCCCACCCACCACGGCGAGGTGGTCCGTGGGGACCCCGTCAGCGGTGAGGTCCGCACGGGCGAGGTCGAGCAGCGCCGCGACGGTCGGCTCGTCGCCGTAGAGCCGGTGGACGGGGCCGACGGACGCCAGCGCCGGTCCGAGGTCGGGCAGGAGCGTCGGGTCGGGGTTCCCGCTGGCGAGGTCGACCGCACCCTCGGGCACCTCCGGCGCGAGGCGGAAGGCCAGCGGCGGGCGGTGGGCCACGACGGTCCGGGACCGGTCGTGGCTGACCAGCACCCCCCGGTGGCGCAGGTCGCGGTAGGCGGCCGCGACCGTGCTGGGGGAGACCCCGAGCTCCCGGGCGAGGGCCCGCACCGACGGGATCGCCTCGCCGGGCTCGAGTTCGCCGCGCACCACCCCCCGTTCGATCGATCGGGTGATGGAGGCGGCGTCGTCGCCGGAGATGAGGTACTGTACGGGTTCAGTCATAGTAACTGTACTGTAACAGATATCTCACGGCCGGTCGACCGTGCGCCAGGAACGACCGCTGGGCGGACCTCGGTGCGCGACTGCCGGCCTGCGACGTGACAGGAGTGCGAACGATGCCCCACGAGGTCCCCGACAACCTGCTGCGGGTCCACCGGCACCCGGAGCGCGGGACCCGCGAGAGGACGGTGATCGACGCGATCCTGGACGCCGGGTTCGTGTGCCACCTCGGCGTCGTGCTGGAGGGCCGTCCGGTCGTACTGCCGACGCTGTACGGCCGCGACGGCGACCGGCTGGTCCTGCACGGCTCCTCGGCGGCCCGGTCGCTGCGCACCGCCGGGATGCCGGTGTGCGTGACGGTGACGCTGGTGGACGGGCTCGTGCTGGCGCGTTCGGCCTTCCACCACTCGGCCAACTACCGCAGCGTCGTCATCCACGGGCAGGCCGAGGCGGTGCACGGCGACGACGACAAGCGGGCGGCGCTGCGGGTGCTGACCGAGCACGTCGCGCCGGGACGCTGGGACCGGCTCCGCGCCCCCACCGAGCCGGAGCTCCGGGCCACCAGCGTGCTGACCCTGTCGCTCGCGCACGCGACGGCGAAGGTGCGCGCGGCTGGCCTCGCCGACGATCCGGACGACCTCGACGCACCGGTGTGGGCCGGGGTCGTGCCGCTCCGCACCCACCTCGACGACCCCGAGCCCGATCCAGGGTCGGCCGCCGGGCTGGCGCCGCCCCGATGGACGGGCGCCTCCGGCGTGCCGGCGGCGCCACGTACCGCCGAGACACCTGACGACCACGACGACCACGACGACCGGCGCGGACACCGCGAGGAGGTGAGGCGTTGACCCAGGTCTCCCTGCAGGGGCCACCCCGACCGACCCGGACCCTGCGGCGAACGACCGCCCGCCGTCCCCGCCCGGCACCGCGCCGTGTCCAACAGCACACCTTCCGGGTCGTGGTCGGGATGGCGATCGTCTACCTCGTGTGGGGCTCGACCTACGTGGCGATCGACGTGGCGATGACCACGATCCCGCCGATGCTGCTGATGGCGGTGCGGTTCGCCGTGGCCGGGGCGCTGCTGTACGCCTGGGCGATCCGGCGCGGTGACCGGCACCGGGATCGGCCGACCCTGCGGCAGTGGTGGCACGCGGCGGTGACCGGCGGGACCATGCTGGTCGGCGGGACCGGGCTGATCAGCCTCGCCATGGTGTGGATCGGAGCCGGTACCGCGGCGCTGCTCTCGGCCACGGTGCCGGTGTGGATGGCGCTGTTCGCCCGCACGGTGTTCGGGGACCGGCTCACGCGGCTGGCGTGGGTCGGCCTGACGATCGGGCTGGTCGGCGTCGCGGTGCTGGTCGACCCGTCGGGTGGGCAGACCGTCGGGATCGTGCTCGCGCTCCTCGGCGCGATGGCCTGGGCGGCGGGCTCGCTCCGCAGCCGGGTGGCGCCGGCGCCGGCGCGCTCGCTGGTCGCGGCGGCGATGGAGATGCTGGGGGCGTCCGTCGTGTTCCTGGTCGTCGGGGTCGCGCTCGGTGAGCCGGCCCGCCTGGACCTCGCCGCGGTCGACCTCGCATCGGTGGTGTCCTTCGGCTACCTCGTCGTCGCCGGATCCCTGGTGGCCTTCACCGCGTACCGGTGGCTGCTCGCCAACGCGCCGACGCCGGTGGTGGGCACCCACGCCTACGTGAACCCGATCGTCGCGGTCCTGCTCGCGTGGGGTCTGCTCGGTCAGCGGCTGGAGGGGCGTGCGCTCGTGGCCGCGGCGACCATCCTCCTGTCGGTGATGCTGGTCGTGCTGGGTCGACCGGGCGAACCGGTCCCGGCGCAGGCCACCTCGGGTGGCGACGTGTTCGTGGGTTCGTCGCGGTGGCGCCGGCTCGGGCGCCGGATCGGCCGGCTACCGGCCCGTGCACGCAGCCAGGTGCGCCCGCGGGTCGGCCGCTACGGTCCCGTCGCCACCGCCGTCACCGCACGGCCGACCCTGCGGAGCGAGCATGCCGTCTCCTCGCCACCTCGCCCGGCTCGACGCGGTCTGCGTCGGCGCCGCCGCGCCAGCGCCGTGGATGGGACCGCGTGCGCGATCCGGCATCGACAAGCGCGCCGCGGACGGCCGCGTCCCCGTCGGTGAGCTCGGCCTGGTCGGCGACGAGCAGGCCGACACCGCCAACCACGGCGGCCGCGACCAGGCGCTGTACGTCTACGCGCGGGAGGATGCCGACCACTGGGTCGCGGAGCTTGACCGCGCGCTCCCGCCCGGCAGCTTCGGGGAGAACCTGCGCACCAGCGGCGTCGAGGTGTCCCGCGCCCGGATCGGCGAGCGGTGGCGCCTCGGCGCGGACGTTGAGGTGCAGGTGACCGCGCCGCGGATCCCCTGTCGGGTGTTCGCCGGGTTCTGGGACGTCCCCGACCTGGTGTCACGGTTCCTGGCAGCGGGCCGGCCGGGCGCCTACCTGCGGGTGCTCCGCCAGGGCGAGGTGGCGGCCGGTGACACGGTGGAGGTGGTGGCGCGCCCCGACCACGACCTCACGGTCGTCGAGGTGCTGCGGATCGCCACCCGCGACCGTCACGAGGCATCCCGGCTGCTGGCGGTCGATGGGATCGCCGAACGCGCCCGTGTGTGGGCGCGCGAGCAGGTCGGGTTCGGCGCGGACCGGCATTGACGTCCGACGGGAGCGCTGCCGACCCGGTGCACGTCATCTCGTGCGACGGCCTGCTGCCTCCGGCGAGATCGCCTTGACGACCGCGGCGATCCCTGTTGTCGTGTGTCGGTGAGACGGCGGGAACCTGCCGCCGGGTTCATCGGTCCGAGGGGCGCAGATGCGGCGACCATCGCTGATGGTGACCGAGGTGGCTGCTGGGGTGCACGTCCTGGGCAGCCTGCGGTTCAACTGGTACGTCGTGGAACAGGGGGGACGGTTCACGGTCGTCGATGCGGGGCTGCCCGCCCACTGGGCCCAGCTCGGTGCGTTGCTCGAGTGGTTCGGGGAGGACCTGTCGTCCGTCGAGGCGGTGCTGCTCACCCACGGGCACGCCGACCACGCCGGCAACGCCGAGCGGATCCGCGATGGGTGCGGAGCATCGGTCTACGCCCACCCCGCGGACTGGCCGGATGTGCGGAGCGGACGGCTGCCCCGCCCCACCGCGGCGCAGGTGCTGCGGCTGGTGCGGCCATCGTGGCTGACGTTCACCGTCGAGATGGCCCGCGGGGGTGCCATGCGGTTCCCGCCGGTACAGGAGCTGTCCGAGCTCGAGGACGGCGCGGCCCTGGATGTCCCGGGTCGTCCCCGGGTGGTTGCCGTCCCGGGCCACACGGCGGGGAGCTGTGCGCTGCACCTGCCGGCCGGCGGCGTCGTCTTCACGGGCGACGCCCTGGTGACGCTCAACCCGGCGGCGCGCGCTCCGGTCCGCAGGGGTCCGCAGCTGGCATGCGACGCGTTCCAGGAGGATGCGGCCCAGGCGTTGGCGTCCCTGGCGCGGCTCGAGGCCCTGGATGCGCACACGGTGCTGCCCGGTCACGGCGAGCCGTGGACCGGCGGCGTCGGTGAGGCGGTGCAGCGAGCTCGCGCACTCGGCCGACTCCCCTGAGGGCCTGCGGCGTCGCGTGCTACCCCGACCAGTACCCGCCGGGGCCGTCGCCGCGCTGCCACAGTGCGGCCGGGGGACCCAGCACCTCGCGCAGGACCACCGCCCGACGGAGCGAACCGCGGTCCTCGAGCGCCGCAC
>SKNO01000245.1 GCA_007120465.1 Nitriliruptoraceae bacterium | reverse complement strand
GTCACCGGAGGCGGCCGCCGTCTCGGCGGTCGCGTCCTCCGTCTCGGCGGTCGCGTCCTCAGCCGCTTCCGCCGGCTGCTCGTCGTCGGCGGTTCCGGCCGTGGCCTCGGCAGTGTCGGCGGTGGCCTCCTCGGCCGCCTCGGCCTCGGGCTCTCCGGCCGGAGCATCCGCCGCACCACCGGCATCGATCAGGGCCTGGAACAGCTGCGCCTGCTTCTCGGGCAGGGCGTTGAGCAGGCGCGCGGTGTTGGCGAGCGCACCCTGCATCAGGCCCGCCAGCTTGGCGAGCAGGTCCTCGCGGCTCTCGAGGTCGGCGAGCTTGATCGCCGCGACCTCGTCGAGGACCTCGCCGTCGAAGTAGCCGCCGCGGATGACGAGGTCGGGGTGGTCCTTCGCGAACGCCTTGAGGACCTTGGCCGGCCCGACGGGGTCCTCCTCGCAGAAGATCAGCCCGGTCGGCCCGACGAGCAGGTCGTCGAGCCCCTCGATGCCGGCCTTCGTCGCGGCCCGTCGGGTGAGCGTGTTCTTGACCACGCGCATCTCGGCGCCCGCGTCACGCAGGCGGCGGCGCAACTCGGAGATCTCGCTGACCGAGAGCCCGCGGTAGTGGGTCAGGAGCGTCGCGGCCGCACCGGTGAACTCGGTGCTGACCTCGTCGACTTTCGCGACCTTCTCTGGCCGTGCCATGGCTGCTCCGTCGTGTCGGACCGGGGGTGGAAGGGATCGGCCGCGGATCGCTGGGCGCGCACACGGCCCCGGTACGACGAGACCCCCTGGCGCACGCGCACAGGGGGACGGCAGCACCACCGGGATGGTGGGAGGTCCGGTCCTGCGCGGGACGCGCGGGGTGCTCACCTGGGCACCGTCGCGACCTTCAGCCCCGGAGGGCGTCCAGCGGTCTTCGGCTCGGTCGCGAGGATGCTACCCCGCCGGTGCCGGTGCGTCGAACCGGCCACCGCGAAGCGCGTCCCCCGCGCACGCCACACCCCGATCGTGTGCATCCACGGGCATAGACGCCGCGGAACCCACACGATCGCCCTGACCGCCCCCGCCGAGGTGGACGCGCTTCCGGCGGAGGCGGCGGTCAGGCCTCGATCAGGCCCTCGATGCGGCGGAGGAGCGCGAAGGAGGTGGCGGGCATCCCGACGGTGGCATCGACCCCGCCGGGGAGTCCCGCGGAGCGTGCCCCTCGGGGCGCGAGGAGCAGGATGCGGATCTCGGCGGTCTCCGGCTGCTGACGGAGCACCTTCACCAGGCTCGCGGCACCGTCGCCGGGCAACCCCGCGTCCAGGACCACGACCGCGGGGAGTTGATCGGCCACCCGCATGGCCGCGTCGCGTGTGTCCTCCGCCTCGATCACCGCGAAGCGCTCGTCACCGAGGGTCAACCGCAGCTGCGCGCGGATCCCCTCCGAGGCCGACGCGACCACGACCGTCGGTCGCTCCTCCACGGGTCCTCCTTGTGGTCGACGACGTCACCGCGGGACGCCTGCTCACGCTCCGGCGGTGCACCGTCGCGAAGCGTAGTCACCTCCGTCGCGGATCCCGGACACGTGCCGGGGCCCGCCACGGTGGGCGGGCCCCGTCGCTCACCGCACCGGGGGTCACCCGGCAGGCGATGAGGGTCGTCGCGAGCGCGCTCCGACCGCGCCGCCGTCAGGCTGCGAGGACCGAGACACCTCGACGTCGTGGCCTACGACTCCTCGTCGAGCAGTCCACGCGCCTTGGCCGGATCGAGCGGCACGCTCGGGCTCAGGCTGGTCGAGATCGACGCGCTGCGGATGTAGCGGCCCTTGGCGGCTGCCGGGCGCTGCCGCACGATCTCCTCGAGCAGCGCGGCGTAGTTGTCCACGAGCTGTTCGACGGAGAAGGACGTCTTGCCGAGCACCGCGTGGACGTTGCCGTTGCGGTCCGCGCGGTACTCGACCCGGCCGGCCTTGATCTCGGACACGGCCTTGCCGACATCCATCGTCACGGTGCCGGACTTGGGGTTGGGCATCAGCCCCCGAGGGCCCAGCACCTTCCCCAGTCGTCCGAGCTTGCCCATCATGTCGGGGGTCGCGATCACCGCGTCGATCTCGGTCAGGATCGTCCCCTCACCGAGCTGTTCGATCAGGTCGTCGTCACCGACGTGGTCGGCGCCGGCGTCGCGCGCCTCGGCGGCCTTGTCGCCGCCGGCCACGACCGCGACCCGGATCTCCTTGCCCGTGCCGTGTGGCAGTGACACCGCACCGCGGACCATCTGGTCCGCCTTGCGCGGGTCGATGCCGAGCCGGAAGGCGCACTCGACGGTGGCGTCGTAGCTCGCCGTGTCGATCTCCTTGAGCAGGGCGAACCCTGCCGTCGGTCCGTACAGGCGGTCGGGCTCGATCCGGGCGAGCGCGTCCTGGTACTTCTTGCCTCGCTTGGCCACGGTGTTGCTCCTCGTGGTGCCGACGACGGGTGCGTGGACCCGTCTCCCACGCGTCGTGTGTGGGTCGAGGGTCAGCCCTCGACGGTGATGCCCATCGACCGGGCGGTGCCCTCGATGATCTTCATGGCACCCTCGAGGTCGTTCGCGTTGAGGTCGGGCATCTTCTTCTCGGCGATCTCCTGGACCTGGGCCCGGGTCACCTTGCCGACCTTCGTGAGGTTGGGTGCGCCCGACCCGCTCTCCAGACCCGCAGCCTTGAGCAGCAGCTGCGACGCGGGCGGCGTCTTCATGATGAAGGTGAAGGAGCGGTCCTCGTAGACCGAGATCTCCACCGGGACGATGTCGCCCTGCATCGACTGGGTGGCCTCGTTGAAGGCCTTGCAGAACTCCATGATGTTCACGGAGTGCTGCCCCAGGGCGGGGCCGACGGGCGGAGCAGGGTTGGCCTGCCCGGCCGGGATCTGCAGCTTGATGAAGCCGACGACCTTCTTGGCCATCTCGTGTGTCTCCTCGCGTGGTCCAGCGGCCACCGGTCGGTGGCCTCCCACGATCGATCGGGAAGTCCGTGCCCCGCACGAGCGGGGCGCGGAGGCGGTAGCAGGGTCTAGAGCTTGGCGACGGTGTCGAAGGGCAGCTCCAGCGGCGTCTCACGTCCGAACACGCTCACCAACACCTTGAGCTTGGCCTGGTCGAGGTTGATCTCGGCGATCGTGCCCGTGAAGTCGGCGAAGGGCCCACCGGTGACCCGGACGGTCTCACCGACCTCGAGGTCGATCTCCGCCACGGCCTTGGCGGCCTCCGCCGGTGCGGCTTCGGCCTCCTCGACCTCCTCGACGTACTCGGCCGGGAGCTTCAGGGTGGCGGCCACCTCGCGCAGCGGCAGCGGCACGGGGCGTGTCCCAGGGGAGCCGACGAACCCGGTGACGGCGGGCGTGTGGCGTACGATCCCCCACACCTCGTCGTCCATCTCCATGCGGACGAGGACGTACCCGGGCAGGAACTTCTTCTGCGCCGTGGTCTTCTTGCCCTTCTTGTACTCGGTGACCTCTTCGGTGGGGATCACCACCTCGTAGATCCGGTCCTCGGCCTCGAGCGCCTCGACCCGGTTGATGAGGTTGTCCTTCACCCGCTGCTCGTACCCCGAGTAGGTGTGGACGACGTACCAGTCGCCCGAGAGCCGGGAGAGGTCCTTCTGATCGCGCACATCGGCGAGGGAACGGGGCCGCGGCCGGCGAACCGGCGCGGCGACCTCCTCGGCCGCGGTGTCACCGGACGACGCCTCGGCCTCGGGCGCGGCTTCGTCCGCGGGTGCCTCAGCCTCCCCAGCACCGGCCAGCCCGAGCAGGTCATCGAGGTCGTTGCCGTCCCCCTGGGTCGGGGCCGCGGACGTCGCCGCGGTGTCGTCGGACGCCGGAACCGCATCGTCGGCCGCTGGCACCGTGGTCTCGTCCGACGCCGGAGCCGGAGGTTCGTCGACCGTGGGCGCCTCGGCCACGGGATCCTCGGCCGCCGTCTCCTCGGCGGATCCATGGGCCTCGTCCTCGGGCACCTCGGGGGCCGAGGCGGTGTCGGTCGTGGGCACGTCGGGCTCCTCGGGGCGCTCGGGGGACGGCGCCGTCAACTCGTCGGTGGTGCGGTCGTCGGACATCGGGTCACCCGAGCGTGTTGATGACCGCGTTGCGGATCACCCAGTCCATCGACCAGACGATGGCGACGAGCACCAGTGTGGTCACGAGGACCACGATCGTGTACGACACCACCTCCTGGCGGTTCGGCCAGGCGACCTTCCGCAGTTCCGAGCGCACCTCACGTAGGAACTGGGCGACGCCGGCCTTCTCGTGCGCACCCGGCTCGACCGCGGCGCTCTGCATGCCGGCGGTGCGCGCCTTCTCACGCTCGACGCGGCGCTTGCTCTCTCGACTCATGTCGTTCTCCTGGTCACCGGGTCGACGCGGGTCCGACCCGTCACGGTGACGTGAGGATGATGGTGCCTGGTCCGACGGCTCCGGTCGAATGGGCGGAGCCTGTCGGCGTCGGAAGGGTGCGGGTGGGTCGCACGGGAGGAGGGACTTGAACCCCCAACCGCCGGTTTTGGAGACCGGTGCTCTGCCAGATTGAGCTACTCCCGTCCGTCCCCGTCGAGGCCGGTCGCCGTCCGGTCCCCGGACCATGCGGTCGGGTCGGATGGTCGGGGCCCTGACACGGGAACGCTGCCCCCGTAAGGACAGCGCCGACAGGGTATCCCCCTTCATGCCCCGGCGACAACCGCACCGTGACGGGGCGCACACCGAACCGCTCACGCCGCATCCGGTCACCCGGTCAGACGCGGATGCGTCCCGTCCCTCGCAGGATCCGCGTGCCGTCCTCCGTGTCGCCCCACAGGCTGACGGTCGCCACACCGTCGGAGACGTCCGTGACCTTCCCGCCGAACGTCGAGGTGGTGCCGAGCGGCCAGGGGCGTGTGAACCGCACCGCGACCTCCACCACCCGCTCCGGCCCACCGGCGAAGGCGGTGAGCGCCCGGGAGACCAGCCCCATCGAGAACATGCCGTGAGCGATGATCCCCCCGGTCGGGCTGACCTGCGAGGCGAACCCCTCGTCGTAGTGCAGCGGGTTGAGGTCCCCCGAGGCCCCGGCGTACATCACCGAGGTGGTGAGGGTCGCCGTCTGCGTGACCGGTTCGAGTTCCGCGCCCACCTCGATCGTGCTGGTCATGCCGCACCCTCCTCCGCGTCATCGGTCGGCGCCGACCCGAGGAACACGATCACCCCCTCGGAGGTGACCGCCGGCTCACCGGTGTCCTGGAAGCGGCACGCCACCTCGACGGTCAGCATCTCGTTGGCGCCCCGCGTGGAGATGTCGGCGATGCGTGGGGTGCACTCGAGGACGTCGCCGGGCCTGAGCGGGCGCTCCCCGTAGACGTAGCGCTGCGAGCCGTGGACGAGGGCGGGGTGCGTCCCCAGGTCGGGGTCGGCGAAGAGGGCGGCGCCGCCACGGATCACCGTGAAACAGGCCGCGAAGGTCGGCGGCGCCGCGCAGTCGTCCCCGTCGCTGAGGTAGCGCGGATCGGTCTCGCCGAGCGCGACCGCGTACTCGTGGATCTTCGCCCGCGTCACCTCGTAGGTGTACGGCGGGTAGGTCGTGCCCACCTTGTCCTGGTTCAGCGCCATCTATCCCTCCCGCTGACGTGTCCGGGCGCATCCTACGGGACGGCGCACCCGCTCCCGGCGCCAGAGCCGGCCCCGAGGCGTGACGCGCACCCGGCCACGGAGGACCCGGCGCAGGGCATGGCACGGCGACGGCCCGCCGATGAACGGCGGGCCGTGCGCGCAACCACGACGGGTCAGCGGGTCTCGCGGTGCGGCTGGTGGCGCCGGCAGCGCGAGCAGTACTTGCGCAGCTCGATGCGCTCACGCTGGTTCACGCGGTGCTTGGAGGTGATGTAGTTGCGTTCCTTGCACTCCGTGCACGCCAACGTGACCCGCGGGCGGTTGTCGTTCTTCGGCATCGCTCTACTTCTCTCGTCTCACCACGCCCCGCGATGCAGGAGTCGGGACGTGGCCTGGTGTGGTCGGGGGTCGGGGAACGTCGAGCGGACTACTTGAGGATCTTGGTGACGCGGCCCGCACCCACGGTCCGGCCACCCTCACGGATCGCGAACTTCAGTCCCTCATCCATCGCGATGGGCTGGATCAACTCCACGGTCATCTCGGTGTTG
>SKNO01000116.1 GCA_007120465.1 Nitriliruptoraceae bacterium | reverse complement strand
TCGACGTCCGGCTCCGACGCGGCGGGCGGGCCGGTCGTGGGGGCGGACGGCGTGGAGCGCGGGCCGGATCGGGGCGGGGACGGTGCGGTGCCCGAGGTGGCGCTGCGGATGCTGATCGCCGCGGTCACCCACCCCACGCGTCACCTGCTGCGGGACCGGTTGGGCGTGCACCTGCGCGAGGACGTCGCCGAGGTGGACGACCTCGAGCCCGTCACGCTCGATCCGCTGCGGCGCTCGCAGCTCGGCCGCGAGCTCCTGACGGTCGACGCGGTGCCTGCCTGGACCGCCGCGACGCTCGCCTCGGGCGCGGTCCCGGCCGGCACCCCCGGCCGGGCCGCCCTCACCGAGGTCGGCGACGAGGTGGCGCTCCTGCGGTCGACGGTCGGGGCGTTGGCGACGGAGCTCGGCTTGCCCGCAGACCGCGATCCCCTCGCCGGCGGTGATCGACGCGCCATCGACCTCACGGTCGCGGGCCACCGTCTCGCCGGCGAGGTGGACGGTCTCCATCCGCTCGGTGGAACGCGGACCCTGCGTCTCGTGGCGCGCTTCGTCCGCCCCAACCCGGAACACCTGCTCGAGGCCTGGGTCACGCACCTCGCCCTGACCGCGGCGGGCGCGACCGATCTGATCAGCGCCGTCGTCGTGCGCCCGCGGTCGGGCGGCACGAAGCCGGCGCAGTGGCAGCTCGGACCCCTGGACACCGACCCCGCCGACCCCGACGAGCGTGCCCGCGTCGCCGCGGCGACACTCGCGGACCTGCTCGAGGTCCACCGCGCCGCCGAGCGTCGCCTGTTGCCGCTGTTCCCGCGCGCATCCCACCGCTTCGCGCAGACGGGCAGGATCGCCGCGGCCCGCGGCGCCTTCGCGCCCGAGTTCCAGCGGGCTGGGGACGGGGACCGCGACGAGTACGTCCGCGAGGCGTACGGCGAGGACGTGACGCTGGACGAGCTGCTCGCCGACCACGACACGCGCCGGGCCTTCGTCGACCTCGCCGAGCGGGTGTGGCGGCCGGCCGTCGTCCACGCCGACGCCTTCGACCTCGACGCGCTGGTGGGCTCGTGAGCGCCGTGACACCGCCACAGCGGTTCGACCCCACCGCGGACCTGCCCGACGGGACGCTGCTGCTGGAGGCCAGTGCCGGCACCGGCAAGACCTACACGATCACCAGCCTCGTCCTGCGCGCCGTCGCCGAGGACGGTGTCGCCCTCGACCGGATCCTGGTCGTGACCTTCACCCGGGCGGCCGCGGCCGAGCTGCGCGGGCGGATCCGCGCCCGCCTCGCCGCCGCCCTCACCGCGATGGAGCGCGCCGTGGACGCGCGCCGTGCGGGCCACGACGTGGACGTGACCGCGCTGGCCGGGGACGACCAGGTCATCGCCCACCTGCTCGACGACGTGCCGGTCGACGAGCTCGCCCGGCGGGCACGCCGGCTCCGTGGCGCCAGCGAGGGGTTCGACGAGGCCACGATCGACACGATCCACGGGTTCTGCCACGCCGCGCTCCACCGCGCCGCCCCCGACGTCGCCGTCGAGCTCGGGATGGAGCTCGCCGAGGACGTCACCGAGCTGATCGACGAGCTGGTCCACGACGCCCTCGTCCGCGAGCTGCGCGACGCCGACGACGCCTGGTACCGGGTGCTGGTCGATGCCGGGATCGGGCCGGACCGGCTGCGGGCGATCGCGCAGCGCCTCGAGGCCGAACCGGCCCTGCACGTCCTGCCGGATCGCCAGCGCGACGACGACCCGGTCGCCGCGTGGACCGCGACGGTGGAGCGCTTCCGCGCCGCCTGGCGGGCGCAGCGGGCGGCGCTCGTCCCGTGGCTCAAGGACCACGCGAAGGAGGGCTTCCGGGGCACCTACTACAACCAGAAGCGACCGGACCGCGAGGCGGCGGCGCTGGACGGCTGGTGCGACGAGCCGGTGCCGCCGATCGGCGCCCTCGACGGCATCGAGAAGCCGGTGGCGTACGTGGCACGCGGGACGATGGAGGATCGGGCGGTCCACCCCGGCGCGATCCCCGACCACCTCGACGTCATCGACGCCGCCGACGCGCTGCTGGCCGCGCGGGGGGAACTCGCCACCGACGTGCTGCTGCGGTTCGCGGCCAGCGTCCGGGACGAGCTCCCGCGGCGCAAGGCCGAACGCGGGGTCCTGTCCTTCGGCGACCTCCTCGCCCGCCTCGACGACGCCCTGGGCGACGACGCCACGGCCGGGTCGGTCCGGGCCGGTATCCGCACGCGCTTCGACATGGCGCTGATCGACGAGTTCCAGGACACCGACCCGATCCAGTGGCGCATCTTCGACCGGGTGTTCGGCGAGGACGCCCGCCTGCAGCTGATCGGCGACCCCAAGCAGGCGATCTACGCCTTCCGAGGCGCGGACGTCGGCACCTACCTCGAGGCAGCCGAACAGGTCCCCCCTGCACGGCGGTTCACCCTCTCCACCAACCACCGGTCCGACGCCCGCTACCTCGCTGCCCTCCAGCAGCTGTTCGGCCGGGACGCGTTCGCACCCGACGGGGTGTTCGCCGTCGAGCGGATCCAGCACCTCCCCGTCGAGCCTGCCTCGCGGCACCGGGAGGACCGGCTCCGGTTCGACGACGGGCCGCGACCGCCCCTGGAGATCCGCTACGTCCCGCGTGCGGTGGCCGTGGAGGACGGGGAGGAGCTCCCACCCGTCATCACCAAGGGATGGGCCGGCCCGTTCCTGACCGGGGCCGTGGTGCGCGAGATCGTCGCGCTGCTCCACGAGACGCCGACGATCGACCCCGACCGGGAGGACCCGCGGCCGGTCGCGCCCCGCGACCTCGCCGTGCTGGTGCGCACCAACCGCCAGGCCAGACAGGTGCAGGCGGCCCTGCTCGACGCCGGCGTGCCGGCCGTCGTCGAGTCCGACGAGTCGGTGCTCGCGGCGGCGGAGGCCACCGCGGTGCAGCGGCTCCTGGACGCCCTGCTCCGGCCCTCGTCGGAACGGCTGGTCCGGCCCGCGCTGCTCGGCCCGATCGTCGGGGTGACGCCGACGGAGCTCGACGCGGCGGACGACGCGACGTGGGACGGGTGGTCGGAGGCCTTCGCCCGGTGGTCGCGCCGGTGGCGGACGGCGGGGATCGCCGCGGTGCTGCGCGACGTCATGGACGAGCGTGGGACCGCCCCTCGCGTCCTCGAGCGACCGCGCGGCGAGCGGGTCCTGACCAACCTGCTCCACCTGCGTGAGCTGCTGCACCGTGCCGCGGTCACCGAGCGGCTCGGCCCGGCGGGGCTGGCCGGATGGCTGCGCGAACAGCGCTACGCGTCGCGGTCCCGCGTGGAGGAACGCGAGCTGCGCCTGGAGAGCGACGCCGACGCCGTCACCGTCGCGACGATCCACCGGTCGAAGGGGCTGCAGTACCCGATCGTGTGGTGCCCGTTCCTGTGGGAGGGCCGCAAGCTCCAGCCCGCGGACGTCGACGTGCTGCGCTTCCGCGACCCGACCAGCCGCCAGCTGTGCCTCGACGTCACCGCCGACCGGGACGCGAAGGCGCGGCAACGGGCGCTGGCCGAGCGCGAGCAGTGGGAGGAGAGCCTGCGCCTGCTCTACGTCGCCCTCACCCGCGCCGAGCATCGCTGCGTCGTGCACACCGGCCCCTTCCGGGACTCCGGGAGTTCGTCGCTGGCGCGGCTGCTCCACGGCGTCAGCTACGGCGACGGGGACGACCCGGGCCCGCCGCCCGACCCGAAGGACCGCACCGACGACGAACTGTTCGCCGAGCTCGTCGACCTCGCCAGTGACGTCGTCGGTGTCCGCCGGGTCGAACCGCTCGGGCCGCCGGTGCGTTGGCAACCGCCCGGGGCGGAGGGACCCGCGCTGACCGTGCGTTCGTTCGGGCGCGGGCTCGACACGGCCTGGCAACGCACCTCCTACTCCCGGCTCACCACCGGAGAGCTCGCCCCACCCGAGGGCACCCCCCGTGACGAGGGGCGCGACCACGACCACGACGTCGCGGAGGGTCCCGCGGACGAGGGCGTGGCGACGCCGGCGAGCGACGCCGCGCCGTTGCCGCTGGGCGCGTTCCCGCGTGGACCCGAGGCCGGGACCTTCCTCCACCTGGTGTTCGAGCACCTCGACTTCCAGGTCGCGGACGCCGAGGTGGAGGAGCAGGTCGCCGAACGGCTGCTCGGCGCCACCCTCGACTGGCGGGACGCCGGGACGCTCGCGCGCGGGGTGCGTGCGGTGCTCGCGACCCCGCTCGGCCCGTGGGTCGACGACGTCCGGCTGGCGGACATCGCGCGGGCGGACCGGCTCGACGAGCTCGCGTTCGACCTGCCGCTGGCGGGCGGGTACGCCGTCGGGTCCGCCGCGGTGAGCGTCCACGGCATCGCCGACGTGGTGGAGGCGCACGCGGCCGGCTCGGCGCTGCCCCTGGAGGCCTTCGCCGCCCGGCTCCGCCGTCGGCCCGACCTGCCGGTCCGTGGGTTCCTGACCGGCAGCATCGACCTCGTCGCCCGTGTCGGCGGACGCGACGGCCGGTACCTGCTGGCCGACTACAAGTCGAACTGGCTCGGCGCCGACGGGGCCGCCACCGTCGCGGACTATCGCCTCGACCGGCTCGTCGAGGCGATGCTGCATCACGACTACCTCCTGCAGGCTTCGCTGTACCTCGTCGCCCTCCACCGGTTCCTGCGCGCACGCCTGCCCGGGTACGACTACGACCGTCACGTTGCCGGGTTCGCGTACCTGTTCCTGCGGGGCATGGTCGGTCCCGACACCCCGCGGGGCGACGACGGCACCCCGTACGGCGTGTTCGCGGGCCGTCCGTCCCGGGCGCTGGTCGAGGACCTGGACGCCGTCCTGCGGGGGGAGCGGCCATGACCGTCCACGTCCCCGACACGCTCGTCACCTCCACCGACCTGGAGCGGCTACACGGGGCCGGGGTGCTCGAGGACGTCGATGTGCACGCCACCGACGCGATCGCCCGGCTGACGGGCGCCGACGACCCCGATGTGTGGCTCGCCACGGCGCTGGCGGTGCGCGCCCCCCGGCTCGGCCACGTCTGCCTCGACCTGCCACGGCTGCACGCCGTCGGGCTCGCCGGCGAGTCCGGCGAGCGGGTCGAGGTGGCGCTGCCGGACCTCGCGGCGTGGCAGGCGGCCCTGGCGGCGAGCCCCGCGGTGCGCACCGCCGACGGTGGCGACCCCACCCCGCTGGTGCTGGACGGGCCCCGCCTGTACCTCGACCGGTACTGGCGCTACGAGCAGCGGCTCGTCCACCGCCTCCACGACCTGGTCGCGGCCCGGCCGGCCGATCGTGACGCCGACGTGGTCGCTGCGGCGCTCGACACGCTGTTCCCCGACCCGGACGACGAGGTGCAGCGGCGGGCCGCCGAGGTCGCCACCCACCGCGCGCTGACGGTCCTGACCGGTGGTCCGGGGACCGGCAAGACGACCACCGTGGTGCGGCTGCTGGCGGCGCTGTGGCTGACCGCGCCCGACGGTGCCGTGCCACGGATCGTGCTGGCGGCGCCGACCGGCAAGGCCGCGGCGCGGATGGCTGAGGCGATCCGCAGCTCCGTCACCGAGCTGCCCGTCCCGTCCGAGCTGCGGGCGGGACTGGAGGGGCTCCCGGCGCTCACCGTGCACCGGCTGCTCGGGTACCAGCCCGGCGCGCCGAGCCGGTTCCGCCACGACGTGGCGACCCCGCTGCCCCACGACGTGGTCGTGCTGGACGAGGCATCCATGGCGTCCCTGCCGCTGATGGCCAAGCTGGTCGACGCGCTGCGACCGGACGCCCGGCTCCTGCTGGTCGGCGACCGCGACCAGCTGACGTCGGTCGACGCCGGCGCGGTCCTGAGCGACATCTGCGGTCCGCAGCCGCCGGCCGTGTCCGACGACGGTGGCCGCCCCGTCTCGGCGGCTCCGGAGGGGGACGGGGTCGCGGCGACGATCGTCCGCCTCACCCGGTTCCACCGTTTCGGTCCCGAGAGCGGGATCGGCGCCGTCGCCCGGGCGATCCAGCGGGTGCCGGACGGCGAGGCGCCCGGCGCCGCCGACGAGGTGCTCGGGCTGCTGCGCGGCGAACGCACCGAGCCCGGCGGGCCCGACCGCTACGACGACGTCGCCCTCGTCGCTCCCGCCACCGCTGGCGGGTCGCCGCTACCACCGGACCTGCTC
>SKNO01000003.1 GCA_007120465.1 Nitriliruptoraceae bacterium | reverse complement strand
ATGGCGACCGTGGTGATGGAGGGGTTGAACAAGGTGTTCCCGGATGGGACGCAGGCGATCTTCGATCTGGATCTGTCGATCGATGATGGGGAGTTCGTGATCTTGGTGGGGCCGTCGGGGTGTGGGAAGTCCACGGCGTTGCGGATGGTGGCGGGGTTGGAGGAGATCACCTCGGGGAAGCTGTTCATCGGGGAGCGGCTGGTGAACGATCTCTCGCCCAAGGAGCGGGATATCGCGATGGTGTTCCAGTCGTACGCGCTGTATCCGCACATGTCGGTGGCGGACAACATGGGGTTCGCGTTGAAGTTGGCGAAGGTGTCGCGCTCGGAGATCGAGCGGCGGGTGAAGGATGCGGCGGAGATCTTGGGGTTGACGGAGTTCTTGCATCGCAAGCCCAAGGCGTTGTCTGGTGGGCAGCGGCAGCGGGTGGCGATGGGGCGGGCGATCGTGCGCTCGCCGCAGGCGTTCTTGATGGATGAGCCGTTGTCCAATCTGGATGCGAAGTTGCGGGTGGCGATGCGTGCGGAGATCGCGGCGTTGCAGTCGCGGCTGGGGGTGACCACGTTGTATGTGACCCATGATCAGGTTGAGGCGATGACGATGGGGGATCGGGTCGCGGTGTTGAAGGCGGGGGTGTTGCAGCAGGCGGATGCGCCGCAGGCGTTGTATGACCGGCCGGACAACCTGTTCGTGGCGGGGTTCATCGGGTCGCCGTCGATGAACATCGCGGAGGGGCGGCTGGTGCGTGAGGATGGGACGTTCTGGTTGGAGGTGGGCCGGTCGGAGACGCGGTTGCGGGTGCCGGAGGAGGCGTTCGAGCGGTATCCGGGGGCGGCGCAGCGCGATGGGGGCACGGTGGCGTTCGGGATCCGTCCGGAGCACTTCGCGCCGGTGTCGGAGGTGGGTGAGGGGCAGGTGTGGTCGGGTCGCAACGTGACGTTGGTGGAGATGTTGGGGGCGGAGATGCTGGTGCACTTCGGGACCTCGGCGCCGCCGATCATCTCGGAGGACATGCGGGCGGCGATCGATGATGAGGAGGCGTTCGCCGAGTTGGAGCGGCATGCCAAGGAGGGTGGGCAGGAGTTCGTGGCCCGTTACGAGCCCCGTGAGCCGGCCCGTACCGGGGAGACCAAGGACGTGGGGGTACGCACCGAGCAGCTGCACTTCTTCGACATCGAGACCGGCCAGGCCCTGCGCTAGACGCAGCGGCACCGTCAGGGCCGACCGGCCCGACGTCACCGCCTAGGCTCTCCGCGTATGGGTCCGCGACCACGTCTCCCGATCCGATGGCGGCTCATCGCCGCGGTCGTCGTCCTGCTGGTGCGCGTGGCCCGGTGGCGCATCGACGTCCAGGGACTGCGCCACGTCCCCCAACACGGCGGGGCGGTGCTGGCGTTCAACCACCACAGCTACGTCGACTTCATCATGCTCGCCTGGGCACCGGTCCGGCTGCTGCGCCGCGAGATCCGCTTCCTCGCGAAGCGCGAGATCTGGCAGAGCCGCTGGACCGGGTGGGCCGTCCGCCTCGTCAACGCCGTGCCGGTCGACCGCACCTCGGCGAGCGCCCGCACGGCCGCCTTCGACGCGGCGATCGACGCGCTGCGTGCCGGTGACCTCGTGGCGGTCGCGCCCGAGCAGACCATCACCCCGTCCTTCGAACTGCTGCCCTTCCGGACCGGGGCGGTCCGGATGGCGCAGGCTGCCGGCGTCCCGATCGTCCCCGTGATCGGCTGGGGGTCGCACCGGTTCCTGACCAAGTACGTGAAGGAACGCACGCCCACCAGGCTGCCCGTGTCCGTACGCTACGGGGAACCGCTGCACGTCGATCCGGACGAGGATCCGGTGGCGGCCACGGAGCGGCTCCGTGCCCGGATGACCGAGCTGCTCCACGAGGTCCAGGAGTCCTACCCCGACGGCGCTCCGGCAGGCGCGCCGTGGGTGCCCGCCCGCCTCGGCGGTGGGGCACCACCACCCGACCAGAGCGAGGGCGGCGACGAACCACGGTGAGCCGACGCACCTCGACCGCCCGACCGAGCCCGCCGTGCCACGACCCGACGACCCGCGCAACCCCGCCGCCAGCTGGCTGTACCGCTGCTTCGCGTGGTGGACGTTCCTCCTCATGCGCATCCAGCGGTGGCGGTTCGACGTCGTGGGCCTCGAGCACGTGCCGCGGACGGGCGGGGCGGTGATCGCGGCCAACCACACCTCCTTCTGGGACTTCTTCACCGTGGGCCGCGGCCCCTACCTCGCGTGGGGACGTCCCGTGCGGATCCTCGCCAAGGCGTCGCTGTTCGACAGCCCCGGGTTCGGTCCGATCATGCGCCGGGTGGGGCACATCCCCGTCGACCGCGGCTCCGGCCGGGCCGCGCTGACCAGGGCGATCGACGCGTTGCGCCGCGGTGAGCTCGTCCTGGTGCTCCCTGAGCAGACGATCGCGCCCTCCTTCGAACTGCTGCCCTTCAAGCACGGTGCGGCGCACATGGCTGGCGCCGCCGGCGTCCCGCTGGTCCCAGCGGTGTCGTGGGGAAGCCACCGGTTCCACACCGTCGGCCGGCGCCTGCGGTGGTCGTGGCGCCTGCCGGTGTCGATCCGCTTCGGCGAGCCGCTGTCCCCGCAGCCGGACGACGATCCGTTGACGGTCACGGCCGAGCTCCGCCGTCGGGTGCAGGTGCTCCTCGATGATGCGCAGCACTCCTACCTCGACGGCATGCCCGCCGACGCCTGGTGGGTGCCGGCACGGCTGGGCGGCGGTGCCCCGGAACCCGGCGACGTCGATACGTTCCTCCGGGGGCTCGCCGACCGGTGGCGCGCTCCGTCGTCCCGGCGGCGCAGGCGAGCGGGCTGACGCCTCACGGGGTGACGACGGCCGCTTCCTCGAGCACGGTGTTGTCGATCACGATGCTGGCCCGGCGCCGCGGGTCGCAGCGGGCGTGGTAGCGGCGTTGTCCCTCCACGTAGCGTCGGTTGCGGGCAGCCGCCGGGTCCGGGTCGGTGCCGTCGCGTTCCGCCACGCGCGCCGCCGCGACCGCCACCTCCACGTCGAGGTAGATCGACCGGTCCCAGCACCCGCACAGCTCGTCGCGGTGCAGGAAGATGCCGTCGACGAGCAGGACCGCGGACGTCGGCGCGACCCTGACATCCGGCTCGACGGGGACCTCCGCGTGCACGTCGTAGACCGCCGTGACGTACCGGCGATCCCCGCCGGGCCCGAGGGGGTCGAGCAGCAGCCGCTGGAACGCGGCCAGGTCGAAGGAGTCCTGGAGGAACCCCTCGGGTGAGCTCCGGCCACGGCGGTAGCGCACCGCCCGGGGGTGGTGGAAGCCGTCGATCGAGGCGCGGATCACGGCGACCCCGCGGTCCTCGAGCACGGAGGCGAGCTCGTCGGCGAAGCAGGTCTTGCCGGCGCCGTCGACGCCGTCCACCGCGACCCGCAGGACGGTGTCGCCGAGGGAGCGCACCAGGTCCTCGGCCACGGCCGCGACGGTGCGCTGCCGGATCGTGCCCGATGCGTCCATGTCCCGATCCCTGCGTGCCGCCGGCCGGTGCACCCTACGGGTCGCCGTCGTCGCCGGTCCGTACGATCGAGCCGAGCACGGACGCTCCACGATCGGTGAGGGATGTCGACGCGACGGATCACCCTCGACCTGCACCCCATCTTCAACCGGGGCGACCGGATCGACGCAGCCCTCCGGGACGCGATGGACGAGGCCGAGGCGCGCAAGGCCAAGGAGCTCGAGATCATCTGCGGCAAGGGCAGCGGCGCGCTGAAGAAGCGGGTCCTGCGCTTCCTCGACCGCCGGGACGTGCGGGAGCGCTACCACCGGGTCGACAAGGACCCGCGCAACCACGGCCGCGTGTTCGTGCACTTCCGGTGGCGCCGCGGCCAGTGACGTGGGGCCCTGCCCGGGCTGCGCCGCGACACGGCGCGTCGAACGTCCCGGGCGGCGTCGGCCGACCGTAGTATCGGTCGCTCGACGCGGGGAGGCGACCCGATGGACCGCTGGGCACGTTGGCTGCTGGAGGAGCGGTTCGGCGGCGACCCGGCCGCCCTCGAGCGCACCCTCGCGATCCTCGAACCGATCCGGGACCGGATCCTCGACGGTGCCCGCCTGGAGCCCTCCGAGGTGCTCCTCGACGTCGGAACCGGGGACGGGCTCGTCGGGTTCTGGGCACTGGAGCGGCTCGGCGAGGGCGGTCGTGTCGTACTGAGCGACGTGTCCGCCGACCTGCTGGAGGTGTGCCAGCGGATCGCGCGCGAGGCTGGCGTCAGCGACCACGTCCGGGTCGTCGAGGCCGCCGCCGAGGACCTCCGTGCCGTCCCGGACACGAGCGTGGACGTCGTCACCACCCGCTCGGTCCTGATCTACGTCCAGGACAAGCGCGCCGCCTTCGACGCCTTCGCGCGGGTGCTGCGGCCCGGCGGGAGGCTCTCGCTGTTCGAGCCGATCAACCGCACGATGCAGCGTCTCAACGACGGGTCGCTGTTCGGGTACGACGCGCGGGACGTCCCGGATCTGGCCGCCAAGGTCCGGTCCGTGTTCGAGGCCGCGCTGCCGGCGGAGTCGCCGATGGTGGACTTCGATGCTGCCGACCTCGTCCACCTCGCGGCGCAGGCCGGTTTCGTCGAGGTGACCGCGACGGTCGAGATGGCGCTCCGGCCGGACGCGTGGCTGGGGCCGACCAGCTGGGAGCGGCTGCGGTCGGTCCGACCCAACCCCGACGCGCCGAGCTTCGGTGAAGCCATCGAAGCGGCCCTGGACCCGCCAGAGCGGGAGCTGCTCGAGCGTCGGCTGCGACCCCGGGTCGAGGCCGGTGTCGGCCGGTGGTTCGACGTCGGTTGCTTCCTGACCGCGGTCCGGCCGGTCTCGTCCTGATCCGCATCGGCGCCCGTCACGCTCCGGTGGTCGTGCCGGGGGCCACCCGTTGTGGCCGGGCCGCGGCGGGTGCGAGAACCTGGTCGTGGGACGAGGTTCTTGCACGTGCGGGGCGCAGGCGGGTGGGGCGGGTGCGAGAACCTGGTCGTGGGACGAGGTTCTTGCAGGTGCGGGGGCGTGGGCCGCCGTCAGCCTTGGAGCGCGGCGATGGCCGCGGCCTGGGCGAGGGTCTGGCGGGCCTGCTCGACGTGCAGCGCCTCGATCATCCGTCCGCCGACGGTGACCACCCCGCCCCGGCCCTCGGCCTGCGCGGCCTCGAAGGCAGCGATCACCTCCCGGGCCCGCGCCACCTCGCCGTCGCTGGGGGCGAACGTGGTGTTGCAGACGTCCAGCTGCTTCGGGTGGATCAGCGTCTTGCCGTCGAACCCGAGCTCGCGGCCCTGCCGGCACTCGGCGGCGAACCCCTCGGTGTCGTCGAGGTCGTTGTGCACCCCGTCGACGATCACCTTGCCGGCGTGGCGCGCGGCCAACACGCACCACGACAGCGAGGTGGTCAGTGGTGCCCGTCCCGGCAGGTGCGGGACCCGCAGCTCCTTGGCGAGGTCGTTCGTGCCCATCACCAGGACGCTCAGCCGGTCCGACGCGGCGCAGATCGCCTCGGCGTGCAGCACCGCCGCGGGGGTCTCGAGCATGGCCCACAGGCTGGTCGTGTCCGGTACGCCCGCACCTTCGAGGGCCGCCTCGATCGTCGTCACGTGGTCGGCCGAGTCCACCTTCGGGACCAGCACCGCGTCCGGACCGCACGCGGCCACCGCCGCCACATCGTCGGCGAACCACGCCGTGTCCAGGCCGTTGACCCGCACGGCCACCTCGCGGTGGCCGTAGCGATCCTCGGTCACGGCGTCGCGGACCTGTGCGCGGGCCGTGGCCTTCGCATCGGGTGCGACCGCGTCCTCGAGGTCGAGGATCAGGGCGTCCGCCGGGAGCGTCGCCGCCTTCGCGAGGGCACGCTCGTTCGCGCCCGGCATGTACAGCACGCTGCGGCGGGGGCGCAGCGCCTCAGGGGTCGGTGGGGTCGTCACAGCTCGTACGCCTCCGCCAGGTCGGGATCGCGCTCCGCGAGGCTCCGCGCCAGGTCGAGCACCACCTGGCACTGCTTGTAGGTGGCGTCGTCCTGCATCTTGCCGTCGATCATGACCGCGCCGGAGCCGTCGCCCATCTCGGCGACGACCCGCTTCGCCCAGGCCACCTCGGACGGCTCGGGCGAGAAGACCCGTTTCGCGATGTCGATCTGGACCGGATGCAGCGACCACGCCCCCACGCAGCCGAGCAGGTAGGCGTTGCGGAACTGGTCCTCGCAGGCGACCGTGTCCTTGATGTCGCCGAAGGGCCCGTAGTACGGCAGGATCCCGGCGACGCCGCAGGCGTCCACCATCCGCGCCAGGGTGTAGTGCCACAGGTCCTGCTGGTAGGTGGTGCGTGTCGCCTCGATGTCGCCGTCGGGCGGGTCCTCCCGGACGAGGTAGCCCGGGTGCCCGCCGCCGACGCGGGTGGTCTTCATCCGCCGGTCCGCTGCCAGGTCCGCCGGCCCGAGGGACAGCCCCTGCATCCGGGGGGAGGCGAGGCAGATCTCCTCGACGTTGGCGACGCCGCGCGCGGTCTCGAGCAGGGCGTGCACGAGGATCGGCCGGTCGAGCCCGGCGCGGGCCTCCAGCTGGGCGAGCAGCCGGTCCACGTAGTGGATGTCCTCGGGTCCCTCCACCTTCGGGACCATCACCACGTCGAGGCGGTCACCGACCTCGGTGACCAGGGTCGTCAGGTCGTCCAGCACCCACGGCGAGTCCAGCGCGTTGACCCGGGTCCACAGCTGTGCACCACCGAGGTCGTGCTCCCTCGCCACCTCGACGAGTCCGGCGCGTGCCGCCTCCTTGCGGTCGACGGGGATCGCGTCCTCGAGGTTGCCGCACAGGACATCGACCTGCGGCGCCAGGTCTGGCACCTTCGCCACCATCTTCGGGTTCGACGGGTCGAGGAAGTGGATCATCCGCGACGGCCGGACGGGGATCTCCCGCAGGGGGTCGGGGGCGCCGATCGCCAGGGGGCTGAAGAAGTCCTTCGGGCTGCGCATCCGTTCGCTCCTCCCGGTCGTGGCCGCGGTCGCCCGCCGCCCGGTGGTCCCGACGCTACGTCGCCGCTCGGCGCGGGGCCAAGCCCACCCGCGCGGTAGCGTCCGGTGCGACCCGCGACACCCTGCGCACCGGGAGGACACGACGTGGCGGAGTTCGGACGCTTCCTCGACGACTTCGAGGTTGGAGACGTCTACAAGCACTGGCCAGGCAAGACGATCACACAGGCGGAGGACATCCTGTTCTGTGCGATCACGATGAACCAGCACCCCCTGCACTCCGACGACAACTACGCCGCCCACGCCACCCCGCACGGCAAGGCGATGGTCGTCGGCAACCTCGTGTACTCGATCGTGCTGGGCCAGTCGGTCCCCGACGTCTCCGGTCGCGCGATCGCCAACCTCGAGGTGGAGTCGCTCAAGCACGCCAACCCGACCTTCCACGGGGACACGATCTACGCGGAGACCGAGGTGCTCGAGGTCCGCGCGTCGCGTTCGAAGCCCGACCGCGGCATCGTCAAGGTGCGCACGATCGGCTACACGCAGGACGGCACGGTGGTGTGCGAGTTCGTCCGCAGTGTGCTCGTGCCCAAGCGCACCCCCGAGTGGGAGGGGCAGCCCGGGCGGCCCGAACCCCGGCTGGAGGGCTGACCGCGCACGGGGGTCCAGGGTCGCCCTCCCCGTCGCGGGCGCCCGTCCGGCCCGTGGGGTAGCTCGCACGAGTGGTCGTCAGACGTCCGTCCGGACGGCGTCATACCGTCCGCCAGGCGCAGCAACCCGGTGCACGGCGGCCTCGTGACGGTAGGGTCCGGCTGCCATGGAGCCGCTGTTCCCGACCGCCACCGGTGCCGGGCCTCTCGTCGAGGCCCGGCAGCTCGTGAAGCGCTTCGGGACCTTCACCGCCGTCGACGGCATCGATGTCGAGGTGGCAGCTGGTGAGTCCTTCGGGTTCCTCGGACCGAACGGTGCGGGGAAGTCCTCGACGATGCGCATGATCGGCGCGGTGTCGCCGCCCACCTCGGGGACCCTGCGGGTGCTGGGGAAGGATCCCGTGGTGGAGGGGCCCGCGGTGCGGGCGCAGCTCGGCGTCGTCCCGCAGGAGAACGCCCTGGACGAGCAACTCACCGTGAGCGAGAACCTCGCGATCTACGGGCGGTACTTCGACCTGCCCCGGAGCGTGATCGGTGAGCGGATCGACGGGCTGCTCGACTTCGTCCAGCTCGCGGAGCGGCGTGACAGCAAGGTCGACCCCCTCTCCGGGGGGATGAAGCGTCGGCTGGTGATCGCCCGGGCGCTGATCAACGAGCCGACGATGGTGCTGCTCGACGAGCCCACCACCGGCCTCGATCCGCAGGCACGCCACGCCCTGTGGGACCGTCTCTACCGGCTCAAGCAGCGTGGTGTGACGCTGATCCTCACGACCCACTACATGGACGAGGCCGAGCAGCTGTGTGACCGGCTGGTGGTCATGGATCGAGGACGCATCGTGGCGGAGGGCGCCCCCCGCGACCTGATCGCCACGCATACCGCCAAGGAGGTCGTCGAGCTGCGGTTCCCGCACGACGCGCAGGAGGTTGCAGCGGCGAAGCTCGACGGGGTCGGCGAGCACCTCGAGGTCCTGCCGGACCGGCTGCTGATCTCCGCCGACGACGCCGACGCGGCCATCCGGGAGGTCCACGCGCGCGAGGTCGAGCCGTCCACGGTGCTGATCCGGCGGAGCACCCTCGAGGACGTGTTCCTGCGGCTCACCGGCCGCACGCTGGTGGACTGACGGGGGACGGGATGGCCACGCCGATCGCGGTGCGCGTGCTCGAGGGGCAC
The DNA here is from genome assembly GCA_007120465.1 of Nitriliruptoraceae bacterium. GTDB lineage: Bacteria > Actinomycetota > Nitriliruptoria > Nitriliruptorales > Nitriliruptoraceae > CSSed11-175R1. The sequence goes on along the minus strand of SKNO01000003.1, from coordinate 10,724 downwards.
GTCCGTGCGTACCGGCACACCTGGCGCGGCACGACCGTGTCGTCGGTGGCGACCCCGTTGATGTTCCTCGCGGCGATGGGGCTGGGGCTCGGCACCCTGGTCGATCAGGGCGCCGGCGCCGACCGCACCCTCGGTCTGCCCTACCTCGTGTGGCTCGCACCCGGACTGCTGACCGTGTCGGCGATGCAGGGCGGCGCAGGTGACGGCGCCTTCCCCGTGATGGCCGGGATGCGGTGGATCCGCACGTACCACGCTGCGATCGCCACGCCGGTGCGGCCGACCGACCTGCTGCTGGGCAATCTGGTGTGGGCGGCGATCCGACTCACGGTGATCGGGGCGGTGTTCGTGGTGATCGCCGTCCTGTTCGACGCGATGGCGCTCGGCCGGGGGCTCGTCGCGCTCGGCCCGGCGACCCTCACGGGCATCGGGACGACCGCCGTGGTCAGCGCCTTCATGGCCAGCCGGCGCAGCGACCTCGCGCTGTCCGGGCTGTTCCGGTTCGTGGTGGTGCCGCTGTTCCTGTTCTCCGGTGCGTTCTTCCCGCTCAGTGAGCTCCCCGCCGTGGTGGAGCCGATCGCGCGGCTCAACCCGGTCTGGCACGGGGTCGAGCTCACGCGGGCGGTCGCGCTCGACCTGCCGCCGACACTGCCCTGGTCGGTCCACCTCGCCGTGCTGGTCGTGGTGCTGGTCGGCGGGATCGTGTGGGGCCACGTCAGCTTCGGGAGGGCGCTGCGCTCATGACCGCACCGGCACGCACCGATCACCGGGCGGAGCTCGCGCTGCGCGTCACCCCGCCGTGGCTCCTGGGACGCGCCGCGCGGCTGGTGGAACGCAACGTGATGGTCTACCGGCGGGTCCCGGTCGTGTTCCTGAGCGCGCTGATCGAGCCGGTGCTGTACCTGTTCGCCCTCGGCGTCGGGCTGGGGGCCCTGGTCGGGGAGGTCGCCGGACCGGACGGCACCCCCGTCAGCTACGGCGCCTTCGTCGCCCCCGCGCTGCTGGCGGCGTCGGCGATGAACGGTGCGGTGTACGAGTCCACCTTCAACCTGTTCAGCAAGCTGCGGTTCGAGAAGCTCTACGACGCGATGCTGGCGACGCCGATCACGCCGCGCGACATCGCCGTCGGCGAGATGACCTGGGCACTGCTGCGGGGCTCGATCTACTCGGCGGTGTTCCTGGTCGTGGCCGTGGTCGCCGGGCTGGTGCCGTCGTGGTGGGGGCTCCTGGCGGTGCCGGCCGCGACCCTGATCGGCTTCGCGTTCGCCGGCATGGCGATGACGGCGACCAGCTTCATGAAGAGCTGGCAGGACTTCGACCTGGTGCAGCTGGTGCTGATGCCGCTGTTCCTGTTCTCGGCGACCTTCTACCCCCTGGACGTCTACCCACCGGCGTTGCAGGCGATCGCCTCGGTCTCGCCGCTGTACCACGGGGTGGCGCTCGTCCGGGGCCTGATGCTCGGCGCGCTGTCGTGGTCGCTGCTGTTGCATGCCGGGGTGCTGCTCGCCCTCGGCGGGGTCGGGATCCGCATCGCCACCCACCGGATCGGCGTGCTACTGGTCCGGTGAGCGGCACGCCAGTAGCGTCCTCGGCACCGCACACCCCACCAGGGGTGTCCCGACCAGGAAGTGGCCCGGTGACCGACGCACCGTTGCGGTTGCGGACCCGGGAGGTCCGTGAGGCCGACGAGGACGCCCACCTGGCGCCGCTGGCCACGCGCGCCGCCAAGGCGCTGCCACGGGACGTGGAGGAACCGGAGGACCCGTACCGCACGGCGTTCGAGCGGGACCGGGACCGGATCCTGCACAGCAAGGCCTTCCGCCGCCTCAAGCACAAGACGCAGGTGTTCCTGAACCCGGAGGGCGACCACTTCGTCACGCGCCTGACCCACACCTTGCAGGTGGCTCAGGTCGGACGCTCGATCGCGGTGGCGCTGGGGCTCAACGAACCGCTGACCGAGGCCATCTGCCTCGGCCACGACATCGGACACGCGCCCTTCGGGCACACGGGGGAGGACGCCCTCACCCCGTACGTGGAGGGGGAGTGGCAGCACGCGATCCACGGTGTACGGGTCGTCGAGAAGCTCGAGCCGCTCAACCTGACGGTCGAGGTCCGCGACGGCATCCGCCAGTCCTCGTGGAAGAACGACCCGCCCCCGTTCACCCCCGAGGGGCGCATCTGCCGGTACGCCGACCGGATCGCCTACCTCGCCCACGACGTCCAGGACGCGATCCGGGCGGGGGTGCTCACCCCCGACGCGGTCCCGGACCGGTTCGTGACCGTCTTCGGACCGCCCGGTCGCGCGTGGATCGCCTCCATGGTGGAGACGGTGATCGCCTCGTCGATGGAGTCCGGCGACGTCACGATGGAGCCCGACCGGCTGCAACTGATGCACGAGCTGCGCAACTGGATGTTCGAGCACGTCTACCTGCGACCCGAGGCGCGGGCACACTCGCAGCGGGCGGTCCGGGTGATCCAGGACCTGGTCGAGTGGTTCGCGCAACGACCGGAACAGATCCCCGAGGCTTACCGTCTCGCCGACAGCTCGGCGGTCCAGGCGGCCGTCGACTACGTCGCCGGCATGAGCGACAAGTTCGCGATGCGCCTGCACGACGAGCGGTTCCGGCCCGCCGGGCTGTACTGACCTGTACTGACCGGTGCGTGCTGGCGGTGCCCGAGCGCTGCGTGCCGGAGCCACCGGTTCGGTGCGTTAGCGTGGGCGACGTGAAGACCGTCACCGTCCGCGACGCCACGCCGGCCGACCTGCCGGCCGTGGCGGCCATCTACACCCACTACGTGCTGCGGACCACGATCACCTTCAACACGCAGGTGCGCACCCCGCGGGAGTGGATCGAGCGTTTCGAGACCCAGATCGCGACCGGCCGCTACCACCTCGTGGTGGCCGAGCTCGACGGCGTGGTCGCCGGGTACACCGAGACGCAGCGGTTCCGACCGAAGCCCGCCTACGACCGCTCGCTCGAGCTGTCGATCTACGTCGCGCCGGACGCCACGGGAGCGGGGCTGGGTGGCGCCCTCTACGGCGAGCTGCTGGGACGGCTGGAGGCCGACGAGCGCTTCCACCGGGCCTACTCGATCATCGCGCTGCCCAACGACGCGTCGATCGCCTTCCACGAGCGGTGGGGCTTCGTGCATCGTGGCACCCTGACGGAGGCCGGGCACAAGTTCGGCCGCTACCTCGACGTCGCCTACTACGAGCGAGCACTGTGAGCGAGACCACCGACGGCCCTGGCAACGGAGCCACCCTGCACCCCCACGAGGTCCACGACCTCGTCGGAGGGTGGCCCGCCTTCGAGGCGCTGGTCGACACCTTCTACGCGAAGGTCGAGCGCGACGAGCTGCTGCGCCCCCTGTACCCCGAGGACCTCGCGCCCGGCAAGCACAAGCTCGCCCTGTTCCTCGCGCAGTACTGGGGCGGTGGGGACGTGTACTCCCGTCACCACGGGCACCCGCGGCTGCGGATGCGTCACGCGCCCTTCCCGATCACCCCGGAGGCCGCCGCCCGGTGGGCCGAGCTGATGAGCGCGGCGATCCGGGAGCAGGGCTTCCCCGCCGACGTCGAGGTCCTCCTGCTGCGCTACGTCGCGACCGCGACCCCGCAGATGATCAACCGGTACCCGGAGACGCCCGACCACCTGCCCGTCCACCCGCGCTGACCCGCCGTCACACGACGTGCGCGCCGCCGGGTGCCTGGGACCGCGTGATCGTCACGTCTCCGCTGACCGTGCGGGCGCGGAGCGACAGGTCGACCTCGCCGTCGTCGCTGCCTGCCCCGAGGTCGCTGTGCAGGTCGCCGGTGACGCTGGACACGTCGAGGTGGATCGTGAGCCCGGGCGCGACCGCCAGCTTCAGGTCTCCCGACGTCGAGGCGATGTCGCCGTCGCCGGGGCCGAGCCCGCGGACCGCGACGTCCCCCGACACGGTCCGGACGCGCACGTCGCCGGCGAGTGCCCCCAGCGCCACGTCACCGGAGGCGGTCCGGACCGACACGGCGCGGTCGACGTCGCCGGTGCGGAGGTCGCCCGACGCGGTCGCGACGGACAGGTCACCGCCGACCTGTCCGACGCGGACGTCCCCTGACGCGGTGTTGATGCTGACGTCGCCGCTGGCATCCCCGAGGTGCACGTCACCCGAGGCGCTGCGTGCCGCGACGGCGCGAAGGGGCACGGCGACGTCCAGGTCCGCGCTGGCCAGGTGCGCGTCGATCGACGTCGACGCCGGCAGGGCGATGCGCACCGCGACCGACCCGAGCCTGCGCGGGACGAACCACACGGACCGCCGTCCACCGCCCTCGGGGACGTGGACGACGAGCCGATCGCCGGTCACCTCGACGCGGCTCTCGTCGGCGAGGGAGCGGCCGCCGTTGCCGCGGTCGGTCACGGTCACCTCGGCCTGTCCGGCCGGGCCGGCAACCACGTCGACGCGGCCCGTCGCACAGCGCAGGTCCAGGGTGAGGTCGTCGGGGACCTCGAAGGTCCAGGTGGTCATCGGGGTCCTCCTCAGCTGGTGGCCCGGCCATGCAGTCGACGGCCGGGGGTGCGGGGCGCGGGTCGGTCGGTGCTGCGTTGCAGCGCCCGGACGACCCAGGCATTGACCGACAGTCCGTCGCGCTCGGCCCGTTCGGTGATGCGCTCCTTGAGCTCGGGCGGCAGCCGCAGGGTCAGGCGGGCGCTGTGGTCGTCGGACAGGGGGGCGGCGTCCGGCGTGTCCTGCACGACGGTCAGGGGCGGGTCGGCACCGATCCGGACCTCCACGTGGGCGTCGTCGAGCTGGGCGGACAGCTCCGTCGCCACGCTCGCCAGCAGGTCGAGCACGGCGACGCGCACCCCGTCCTCCAGCGCGGCGCCGAGCCGGGCGCCGGCCTCCGCGAGCTCCTCACCGCCGAGGGTGACGAGCTCGTCGAACCGGCGCAGGACCGCGTCGATCGTCGTGTCGATCATCGCGTGCCCTGCGCCGCGTCGCCAGCGATGATGTCGCTGCGACAGTTGGATGATGTCATCATGATGTCATCATGCCATCGCATCCTCGTGATGTCAAGGGCGGCGTCGCGTTCCACGTCCGGACGAGGGCGGCCTACCCTCGTGGCTCTCGCCGCGCTCCGGACGCGGTCCGCGCCCGCACCCCTGGAGGACCACCGTGAGGATCCTGGTCGCCGATCCGCTGGCGGACGCCGGCGTCGCGGCGCTCGCTGCGCACCACGACGTCGACGTGCGGACGGGGCTGTCCAAGGAGGAACTCGTCGCGATCGCCGGGGAGTACGACGCGATCGTGGTCCGCTCGCAGACGCGGGTGGATGCCGAGGTCCTGGCCGCGGCACCGAGCCTGAAGGTCGTCGCGCGGGCCGGGGTCGGTCTGGACAACGTCGACGTCGACGCCGCCACCCGCCAGGGGGTCGTGGTGTGCAACGCGCCGCAGTCCAACGTCGTCTCCGCCGCCGAGCACACCGTCGCGTTGCTGCTCGCGCTGGCCCGCAACATCCCCCAGGCCCACGTCGCGCTCACCGCGGGTCGCTGGGAACGATCGACGTGGACCGGCATCGAACTGCAGGACAAGACGCTCGGGGTCCTCGGTCTCGGCCGGATCGGGACGCTGGTCGCGCAGCGCTGCCACGCCTTCGGGATGCGCCTGATCGCCTACGACCCCTTCGTCGCGCCCGATCGGGCCGCGCGGCTCGGTGTGGAGCTCCTGCCGTCGATCGACGACGTGCTCGCCCGCGCGGACTTCGTCACCGTGCACCTGCCGAAGACCCCCGACACGGTCGGTCTGCTCGACGCGGCACGCCTGCGCCGGATGAAGCCGACGGCGCGCCTGCTCAACGTGGCCCGGGGTGGGATCGTCGTCGAGCACGACCTCGCCGAGGCGCTCAAGACCGGGGTGATCGCGGGCGCGGCCATCGACGTCTTCACCTCCGAGCCGACCACGGAGAGCCCGCTGTTCGAGCTGACCAACGTGATCGTCACCCCCCACCTCGGTGCGTCCACCGAGGAGGCGCAGGACAAGGCCGGTGTGCAGGTGGCCGAGTACGTCAACCTCGCGCTGGCCGGGGAGTTCGTCCCGTCCGCCGTCAACGTGCCCGGCGGTGTGGTCGACGAGGTGATCCGGCCCTACCTGCCGCTCGCAGAGAAGCTCGGACGGCTGCTCACCGGGCTCGCCGCCGACGGGATCACGGGCGACGTCACCGTGGAGACCCTCGGGGACCTCGCACCGGCCGACGGTCGGCCGCTCGCCCTGGCCGTGACCAAGGGACTGCTCGGTGCGGTGTGCAGCGAACCGGTCACCCTCGTCAACGCGCCGCTCCTGGCCGAGGAGCGCGGCCTGAACGTGCGCGAGGTGTCCGATCCGCACAGCGAGGATTACGTGTCCGTGCTGCGGGTGACGGGCGTTGGTCGGGACGGCCGGCGGATCCGCGTCGCGGGCACGCTGCTGCACCCGGGTGGTCGGCAGCGGCTGATCGAGGTGTGGGACATGCCCGTGGACGTCGAGCCGGCTGACCAGATGGCGTTCTTCCGCTACGTCGACCGGCCGGGGATCATCGGCACGATCGGTGCCGGGTTCGGCGAGGCCGGGATCAACATCGCCGCCGCCCAGGTCGGGCGCCTCGACGACAGCAACGAGGCGATCATGGCGCTGTCGCTGGACGACGAGGTGCCACGCGAGGTGATCGACGACATCGTCGCGCGGATCGGGGCCACCGAGGGGCGCGGCGTCAGCCTGGCGTGAGTCCGGCAGCGGGTGTTGATGACTGTGCACGACCGGCGGTTGTCGCCCGCGTGGCGTGGCGCCGCGTTGGAGCCGGTGGTTCGCTCACGTGGGCTGCGGCCGTTCGTGGTCTGACGCTCGGAGGGCGTTGCAGCCTGCCCCCGTGCAGGGTTCGGTGGTCGGCGCGCGGGGATGCGTTGCTGCCTAGGGTGGGCCCCGTGCGGGCAAGCTCGTGGGGAGCGAAGGATGACGCTGACATCGTGGGATCTTGGACGGTGGACGGTCAGTTGCCGCGTGTCCGGTCACGGGGCTCCGGTGGTGTTCCTGCACTCGGGACCGGGAAGTGCGGCCGACTGGCGCGGGGTGTTCGAGCGGTTCGCTGCTGGCTACCGGTTGGTGGCGGTCAACGGGTTCGGGCAAGGGCAGACCTCCGATTGGCCCGCTGGCGACGTGTATGTCGATCAGTACGTCGAGATGGTGTCTGGGCTCGTCGGGGAACTTGGCGAGTCGGTGCACCTGGTGGGGCACTCGTATGGCGGTGCGGTGGCTCTTCGGATGGTGTCGAGCTGGCCGAGGTTGGTGCGTTCGCTCGCGGTTGTTGAACCGCAGGCCTATCCCTTGCTGGCGGACGGCGAGCCGCAGCTGTTCGCCGAGGTGACCGCGGTGGCGGACGCGTTCGCTCGTGCGGTGGCCGAGGGCCGGATCGAGGATGCGTGGCGCGGGTTCATCGACCACTACAACGGTTCGGGCAGCTGGGGTGCGCTGCCCGAACCCGTCCAGCAGAGGATGTTGCGGATCAGTGAGGTGGCGGTGCGGTCGTGGGCGGCGCTGTTCACCAATCCGATCACGGCAGGTGACCTGACACAGATCGGTGTCCCGACGCTGGTGATCCAGGGTGGGCAGACCACGGCCCCGGAACGACGGCTGTGTGAGATCGTGACCGACCGGGTGCCTGGAGCGCGACAGGTGGTCATCGAGGGGGCAGGCCACATGGTGCCGCTGACCCATCCCACCGCCACCGTCGAAGCGCTGGAAGCCCGCCTGCGCGCCCTCAGCGCCAACCCTGTGCCGTCCGGGAGGAGTTGACATGGTCGCGACCTTGACGATCGACCGCCGCTTCCGCGGGCCACGCCGCTCCGGTAACGGTGGGGTGTCCGCAGGGCTGGCTGCCGGGTTCCTCGACGGGCCTGCCACGGTGCGTCTGCGCCGTCCACCGCCGTTGTGTCGACCACTGACGGTGCAGCGCGAGTCGGCCGACGTCCAGGTCATGGACGGCGACGAGCTCGTGTTGCATGCTCGTCCGGCCAGAGAGGGCGTCGAGCTGACGGTTGACCACGAGCTGCTCCAGCGCACCTTCGATCGAGGGACGACCCCCGTTCCGGAGGACCACGCGGCGCCTGAGTGTTTCGTCTGCGGACCCCGCGACGACGGGCTTGGGATCTGCCCGACAGCCCTTGAGGGAACGGACCTGTGGGCGACCGTGTGGATCCCCGGAAGGTCGGTGTCCTCCGACGGGTCCCAGGTCGACCCGCATGTGGTGTGGGGTGCGCTGGACTGCCCGGCCGGCTTCGCTGTGGTCCGTGCCGGCCGTGCACCGTTGACACACTTCCCGGCCCTCACCGAGTTGACCGTCACACTCGACCATCCCGTGCGGGTCGGTCAGCCCGTTGCCGTGTGGGGCTGGTCCAGCGGTCAGGACGAAGACCACGTCGACGGTGCGACCGCGATCATCGATGCCGACGGCGTGGTCTGCGCCACGGGATACGCCCGTCACGCCCTACTGCCGGTCGACTTCGCCCACCGCTAACGGACGGCGACGGGATGAGCCGGCCCGCTGACCCGCCTTCTCGGTCGTCACTCAACCTCCCCTTCGAAGCGGTGCTACGGGTGGCTCGAGGACGCAACCTCTCCGCCCACGATCGCCGCTTCGGGCGCCGGCGACCCTGGGGGACAACGCCTACGGGCTCAACGGGTGATGCCGGTGGGGTCGCGGTCGATCTCGTCGAGGAGGTCTTGGACGTCGGGGTCGGCGAGGTCGTACTCGCGGAGTTCCCGACGCGAGTGTTCAGGGGGTCGGCGGGCGGTGGCCGATCTCGAGCCCGGCGAGGTTGGTCTCGCCGCGGTAGCGGATCCGACCGTCGACCTCGAGGGAGAGCCGAGCGGCGAGGTGCTCGAGGTCGGTGTCGACGTTGTGGCGCTCGGCGGGGAGCGGGACCGGCAACACGTGCGGTGGCCCTGTCGCGGTCCCCACGACGCGGATCCGGTAGCCGGCGCCGCGGGCGTCGACCTGCCAGCGTTGGCCGTCGGCCTGGCTGCGGACCCGGGACCACGGCGGCGTGAGGCGTATCAGGTGCGCGCCGATGCGCACCACGACTCCACCGACCGTCGCGGCCACGGGACCGGCGGTGAGGACCCCGCCGCTGAAGGCGACGCACACGTCGGGTCGGTCGAAGCCGTGCGCCTGCCCCCACCACCAGCGCTCGGGGAAGCCCGCCCCCCAGTTCTTCTCCGCGTACACCTCGGCATCGCGGATCGTCCACGTGACCTCGCCCAGGCGCGCGGACCCCGACGCGCCGCCGCCGAGGAGGTGGGGGTGCCAGTACTGGCCGAGGAACGGCACGGCGGAGAACACCCCGCCACCTCCGAGCGCGCGTGGCCAGCCCACCGGCCGGTGGAGCGAGAGCTCGACGCGGGCGTCGGCTCCAAGGTCCAGCGCGACCCCGCCGGCGTCGGCTGTGAAGGCACCGTCACCGGCGGTGACCCGGAACCGGTCCGTCGCCGCGTACGCCCCGGGGAGCACGGCCGAACGGACGAAGCCACCGGGTTCGGCCGCGATCGCGACGGTCGCCCAGTCCCCGGCGGGGTGGCGGTTGACCCCGCACAGCACGACGAGCACGCGCCGTGAGGCGACGTCCGTGGCCCGCCAGAAGTAGCCCTCCATCTCGGCGCCGTGGGACGGACGGGGATCACCGAGCGGCAGGGTGGCGCCGGTCCGTCGGTAGAGCTGGTCGAGCAGGTCCCACGTGCGCATGGTCAGGTACCTCCAGGGCCTCGCGGGGTGGCCTGTGCTGGACCGACCAGCTCGGGCTCGCGGCCGATCGCCCGCACCGTTCCCCTGGAGGGTGCCACGCGGAAGAGCCCACAGAACGTGGAGGCCGCGAAGGTGTGCCCTCGGCCGGGCGGAACGGCGGAACGCACCGACCTGCGACGCTGACGCTCCTGGGACGATCAGCAACGCCTGCTCCCGCATCCGGGAGAACCTCGCACCGCATGTGTACGCACGGCGGTACACTGCCAGACATGTCGAGGACCGTGCCCGTCCGGGAGTTCCGTACCCACCTCGCCGACCTGCTCGATGAGGTGGCGGACCGCCGTGAGCACGTCACGGTCACCCGACGTGGCCGACCGGCAGCGGTCCTGGTTCCCGTCGATGAGTACGAGGCGCTGGAGGAGACGGCCGAGATCCTCTCCGACGATGACATCCTCACGGCGATCCGCCGCGGCCTGGACGATCTGGCGGCCGGCGATGTCGTCTCGCTCGACGAGGTCCGTGCCGAGCACGCCGCCCGCGATCGTTCGTAGTGGCGCGGGTCTTGCTCACCCGCAGCGCAAGGGATGCGCTCGCTGCGCTGGACTTCCTGCGTGCGGATGCGGTCCTGGACGCGCTCGGTCAACTCGAACGCGACCCGCACCTCGGGCATGAGCTGCGTGGCCGGCTCACGGGCCTGCGGTCCTACCGGGTCGGGATCTACCGCATCATCTACGAGCTCCGAGACGGCCGGACCGTGCGCGTGGTCGCCATCCGGTACCGCGGCAGCGCCTACGACACCGACCCGCGGTAGGCCCAGGCAGCCGGGGCGCCACGCCGGGAGGCGCCAGGTCGCTGCGGCGGTTATTCACTGTTCCTGAACGCGGTCCTTCGGGCCAAGGTCCGTACGACGCGTGGTGGGCTGGCGGAACGGTACGTCGACAGGAGCAGGGTGGGCTCGATGGGTAGCCAGCCTCCCGTT
>SKNO01000023.1 GCA_007120465.1 Nitriliruptoraceae bacterium | reverse complement strand
TTCGACCGGGTGTGGACAACCTCACGGACAACCCACCACGCCCCCACAGCCACATCACACCGCCCGGACCGCCCCCACAACCACCCGCCAGCCACCGAGATCACGGCCGCCAGGGGTGCAGCAGCGAACCTAGCGCGCGACCTGCACGTAGGTGCCCCGGTCGAACACGAGCGGCGCCGCACCGGGATCGTCGGCCTCGCCGAGCGCCAGCACCTCGCCGACGACGATGACGTGGTCACCGCCGTCGTAGGCCGCCCACGTGCGACAGTCGACCCACCCGACCCCACCACCGAGGATCGGGCTCCCGGTCTTCTGCGTCGAGGTGGTGACCGTGTCGAACTGTGCGCCACCCGGGGGCCGATCGGGATCGGCGAACCAGCGGGACAACCGCTCCTGATCGGCGGCGAGGAAGGTGAGCGCGAAGCTGCCGGCCTCGACCACCACGTCGGCCATGATCGCGTCGCGATCGACGCACACGAGCACGAGTGGCGGGTCCAGCGACACCGAGGTGATCGCGTTCGCGGTCATCCCGTGGGGTTGCCCGTCGGTCGCCACCGCGGTCATCACGCCGACCCCGGTCACGAACCGCCCCAGCACCGACCGGAAGCGGTCCGGTGTCGGTTCCTGCGTCACCCGCGCTCCTTCCCGCTCGACGGTCGGCTCGGGACCCGGCCACCCTACCGGCGGTCGTCCGCGTCACTGTCCCCGCCGGCGAGCCCCGCGAACAGGTCATCCTCCGGCCGCTGCGGGCCGAGTTCACCCTCCTCGAGCACGAACTGCTCGGTACCGAAGAAGGTGGCGGCGAGGTCCTCGGGGACGTTGAGGAAGAACGAGTCGGGCCCGATCTGGCTGCGGTGCGCGGCCATAGCCGCCCGCTTGTGCGCGAGCCAGGGGACGACATCCACCTCGGTGGTGATGTCCTCGTCGGGCGTCCCGAAGGGCAGCACCGCCGGATCGTCGACGGGCTCCTCCCCGAAGGGCGACGGCAGCCCGGCGTCGAGCAGCGCGCGGTGGGCCGCGAGGAGCTGCCGACCCCCCATCGTGTGGACGTAGCGCTTCGCGACCCGCCAGGGGGCACCGGCCACCTCGGCGTCCGGGTCGGCGGCCAGTGTGACGGCCCGCACCGTCACCTGGTGCGCCTTGACGTGGTCGGGATGCCCGTAGGTCCCCGTGTGGTCGTCGCTGACCACGACCTGCGGCCGCTCCGCGCGGATGATCGCCGCGAGGCGGCTGGCGGCCTCGTCGAGGTCGGCCCGGTGGAAGCTGTCGGGGTGGCCGTTGGCGGCCGTGTCCACCATCCCGCTGTCGCGGTACCCGAGCCAGTGGTGGTGGTGGATACCGAGGGCGTCGAGCGCCGCGGCCATCTCACGGCGGCGGTGGACGGGCAGGGGGTCGTCACCGAGGTCGATACCGGACTGGTTCTCGCCCTCCTCGCCGCCGGTGCAGGTCACCACCACGGCGCGGATCCCCGTGTCGACCGCCCGGGCGAGCACGCCCCCGCACGCGATCGACTCGTCGTCGGGATGGGGGTGGACGCACAGCAGCGTCGGGGACGCGGACGGGACGGACATCGGGACCTCCGTGACAGCGGCCGCGACGGTACCGCGCCTCCCGATCACCCCTGCCGGGGCGGGGTAGCCTGGAGCGGCTGCCCACGACCCCGACCTCCTCCGCCCCTGCGACCGTCGAGCCGAGCGTGACGACCCCCGGATACCTCACCGTGACCGACCTCGCGGTGCGCCTCGTCGACCGTGCCGACGCCGTCCCCGCCGCCCTGTCCGAGGTGGACGCCGAGGTGGTCGGGGTCGACGTGGAGCGGGCCGACGCGCACCGCTACTACCGGCGGGCCGCGCTGATCCAGCTCGGGGTCGAGGGCCGGTGCGTCCTGCTCGACGCGGTCACGATCGACGCCTTCCCCGAGGTCGACGCGTTCTTCGGGCCCGACCGGCTGATGGCCCTGCACGCGCTGGAGAACGACCTGGTGCCCTTGGCGGGACGGGCGATCCGGCCGGACCGCGTCGCCGACACGGCGATCGCCGCCACCCTGCTCGGGCTGCCGACCGGGCTCGGCCCCCTGCTCGGCGAGTTGCTCGACGTCCACCTCGACGGTGACAAGGAGGCCTTCCAGCGGGCCGACTGGGAGGCCCGACCGCTCGATGACGACATGGCCGCGTACGCCGCCGGGGACGTGGTGCACCTGCCGCGCCTGTGGGAGGAGCTCGCGGCGCGTCTCGAGGCGACCGGCCGGCGCTCCTGGTACGAGCAGGAGCTCGCCGCGACCCTCGAGCAGGCCGCCGAGGACACCCGCCACTGGACCCGCGTGAAGGGCGCCGGCCGACTCTCCGAGCGGGAACGGGCGATCCTGCGGGCGCTGTGGGAGGAGCGTGAGGCCATCGCGCGGTCCCACGACCTCGCCCCGAACCGGCTGCTGCACGACGACGTGCTCCGCGACCTCGCCACCGATCCGCCACGGACCGCGGCGCAGCTCGTCCGGCGCAGCCAGCGGCGGCGGGGCGCGCTCCGGCCCCACGCGGAGGCGCTGCTGGCGGCGGTCGAACGCGGCCAGCAGGCGGATCCCGAACCACCGGACGACGAGGGGCGCCGCTGGACCGATGAGGACCGCGCGCTCCACGACGCGCTCCGCCGGCGCCGCGCCGAGGTCGCCGCGGACGTCGGGATCGACGCGGGGGTCCTCTGCCCGTCGAAACCGCTGTGGGCGGCGGTCGCCGGCGAGCCGGGGGACGGCGACGAGCTGTGCCGCCTCGTCGGGCTGCGCCCGTGGCAGACGGCCCTGCTCGCCGGGCCGCTGTGGGAGGTGTACGCGGAACGGGCGGCCTGACCAGGGCCGTCAGTGGCTCACGCGGACACCTCGGCGAGCCGGCGCGCGAGCACCGACGGCAGGCTGAACTCGACGTCCTCGTCGACCACCATCACGGTGTCCACGGTCCCGGTCCCCCGCGCCCGGAACCAGTCGATCACCTCCTCGACCAGCACCTCCGGGGCCGACGCACCCGAGGTGAGCCCGACCGTGCCGACGCCGTCGAACCAGGCCTCGTCGATCTCGGAGGCGTCATCGATCAGGTAAGCGGGCACCGACCGGTCGCGTGACACCTCGACGAGCCGCTTGCTGTTCGACGAGGTCTGCGACCCGACGACGAGCACCAGGTCGGACCGTTCCGCCAGCTGCTTCACCGCATCCTGTCGGTTCTGGGTGGCGTAGCAGATGTCGTCGCTCTTGGGCTGCCGCAGGCCCGGGAAGCGCTGGTTGAGCCGTTCCACGACGCTGGCGGTCTCGTCCATCGACAGGGTGGTCTGGGTGATGTAGGTGACCTGCGAGGGGTCGGCGAGGTCGAGCGCGTCGACGTCCTCCGGGGTCTCCACCAGGCGGATCCGGTCGGGCGCCTGCCCCGTCGTGCCGATCACCTCCTGGTGGCCGGCGTGGCCGATCATCACGATGTCCATCTCGTCGCGGGCGTAGCGCCGCGCCTCCTGGTGCACCTTGGTGACCAGCGGGCAGGTGGCGTCGATCAGCGTGTGGCCGAGCGCGCGGGAGTTCTCGAAGGCGTCGGGCGGCGAGCCGTGCGCGGAGAACACGATCACCGCGCCCTCGGGCACCTCGGTCTCGTCCTCGACGAACACCGCACCCTTGCGGCGCAGCGTCTCCACGACGTGCTTGTTGTGGACGATCTCGTGGCGGACGTACACCGGCGCGCCGTAGGCCTCCAGGGCCTTCTCGACGATCAGCACGGCACGGTCGACCCCGGCGCAGAAGCCCCGGGGTGCGGCGAGCAGGAGCGTGTGGACGGACATGCCGGCGATGGTAGCGGCGTGTCAGACCGCCTCCTTGTGCCACGCGGCACTCACGTCACGGGTTGCGGTGGTCCGCGCGCCGGTGTGGCAGACTGGGAGGTACGGCCCGGTTCGAACAGGACCGGGCCGAGGCGCGCCGGACCCGCCCCGATCCCTGCCGACCCTCGCTCCGACGGCCAGGTCCCGCGCGGAGGGTGAGACGTGCACATCATCATCGGAGGCTGCGGCCGCCTCGGCGCCGAGTTGGCCGAGCAGCTCTCGCGTGACCCCGACACCGACGTCGTCGTGATCGACGCCAACCCCCTGGCCTTCGACCAGCTGGGGTCGGGCTTCAACGGCGAGACGCTGGCAGGCGACTGCACCGACCGTGACGTGCTCGAGCAGGCCGGGATCCAGCGGGCGAACGGCCTGATCGCGGTCACGCGGTCGGACAACGCCAACCTGATGACGGTCGAGATCGCGACCCACCTCTACGACGTGCCGCGCACGATCGCCCGGCTGCTCGACCCCGACCGCGAGGTGGTCTACCGCAAGCTCGGGGTGCGCTACGTCTCCTCGACCAACACGATCGCGAAGCTGTTCCTCAACGAGTTCCGGGAGGACAGCTACCCCTTGCACGTCGAGTTCGTCGACAGCGAGGTGAGCGTCGTCGACCTCGAGGTGGACACTGGCGGGCACGGCCTGACCGTCGAGGAGTTCGAGCAGGACGCGCTGCTGCGGATCGCCGCGGTGCGCCGCGGCGCCCGCGTGTTCATCCCTGACCGGACCGACCGCCTCGAACGCGACGACGTGGTGACCGCTGCGATGAAGCCGTCGGCGCACCGCCGCGTCGCCGAGCTCGTGCGCGAGCCCTTCGACCGCGAGCGGGCACGGGAGCACTGACGATGTACGTCGTGATCATGGGCGGCGGGCGCATCGGCCGCTACATCGCCCGGGACATGAGCGAGAAGGGGCAGGAGGTCACGGTGATCGAGCGGCTCGCGGGCCGCTGCGAGGCGCTGGTCTCCGAGACCGACGTGCTCGTGATCGAGGGGGACGCCTGCGACGTGCGCTACCTCGAACAGGCGCACGTCGACCGGGCCGACGTGTTCGTCGCGACGACCCACGAGGACGACGACAACCTCGTCGCCTGCCAGCTCGCCAAGATCGAGTTCGGGGTCACCCGGGCGATCAGCCGGGTCAACACCCCGAAGAACGTCGAGATCTTCGACGCGCTCGGCATCGAACCGGTCTCCTCCACCCGCCTGATCTCCGAGTTGCTCGAGCACGAGTTCTCCGTCGGGGAACTGATCCACCTGACCAGCCTGAAGGGCGGGTCGGTGAGCCTCGTGGAGATCCGCATCCCGACCGGTCCGGCCGCGCCACCCCCGCGGAGCCTGGAGGAACTCGAACTGCCCCACCAGGCGGTGATCGTGGCGATCTTCCGGGGGGACGAGACCGTGATCCCGAAGGGCGACACGCTGATCGAGCCGGGCGACGAGGTGGTGGCGCTCACCGCCGCCGACCTGGAGCCGCGCCTGACCGCCGTGCTGCTCGGGAAGCGCTGATGGTCACGCGGCGTCGGGACGAGCCGTGGCCGCGGCAGGCGGCACGGGGGGTGTCGTTCGTCGTGGGGCTGGGGCTGGTCGTGTTCGCGATCGGCGCCGTCCTCGCCGCGCTGTTCGCGCTGGTGACGGGGTGAGTCGATGATCCTGCGTCCTGGTGCGGACGACATCCGCCTGATCGCCTTCTACCTCGGCAAGGTGCTGCTCGGGCTCGGGCTCGTGATGCTGGTCCCGGCGACGGTCGCGGTGTTCACGCAGGAGTGGAACGCCGCCACGGCCTTCGTGGTCGGGGCGAGCCTGTGCATCATCGTCGGGTCGGTCAGCGACGCGCGGTTCCGCACGCGTCGCCCGCTCACCTGGGCGCACGGGATGGTGATCGTCGCGCTGGCCTGGCTGCTCGGTGCCGTGTTCGCCGCCGTGCCGATGTACCTGTCCGGCCGGTTCTCCGACCCGCTCTCGGCGCTGTTCGAGGCGATGTCGGGGCTGACCACGACCGGCATGTCGGTGATCCACGACCTCGACCACACGCCGATCTCCGAGGACCTCTACCGCCACCTGCTGCAGTTCGCCGGCGGTCAGGGGATCGTGATCGTCGTGCTCTCGCTGTTCGCCGCCGGGGGCGCGCGCATCGCGACGCTGTACGTGTCCGAGGCCCGCGACGAGCGGATCCTGCCCAACTTCATCCGCACCTCGCGGTTCATCTTCGCGGTCGCGGGCACGTTCCTGGTGCTCGGCACCACGGCGCTGTTCCTGGCCCTGCTCGGCGCCGGGTTCGAGCCGTCCCGGGCGATCTACCACGCGATCAACCTGTTCTTCGCGTCCTTCGACACCGGCGGCTTCTCGGTGATGCAGTCGTCGATGATCTACTACCACTCGCTGTCGGTCGAGCTGATCGTGATGCT
>SKNO01000064.1 GCA_007120465.1 Nitriliruptoraceae bacterium | reverse complement strand
GTGACTCACTTTACGCCGATCGGCCGCGCACGGACCGAGCGCGTCAGATGTCGCTCGCGGACCGAGCGCGTCAGATGTCGTTGATCACCCAGCGGACGGTGCGCAGCCACTTCTCCCAGTTCGGCGGGACGTACTTGCGGGCCATGCGCTCGTCGACGTTGTCGGTGTCGTACACGCGGGCGAGCCCCTCGGTGAACTCGTCGATCGCGACGGGCCAGGACGGCCAGGTGTGCAGGCCGTGGGGTCCGTTGCCGCTCCACCCCCACGCGTTGTGGCTGCCGGGCGGGAGCCGTTTGCCCGCCGAGGACTCGATCGCCGCGATCCCGACCACCAGCCGCGGATCGACGCCGTGGGCGAGGCCGGCCGCGACCAGGTCCTCGGCGTGGGCGGCCAGCGGCGAGTTCCGGTCCTCCAACCACACCCGGAGCCGCTCGGGGTCGATGGTCTCGCCGTCGGCCCCTTCGTAGACCAGCGTCGGCTCGTCCTCGGTGCCGCTCCCGCGCTGCTCGATCGCCGCGACCGCGGCGACGAGCGTCGGGTCGATCTCGCCCACCGCAGCGGCCGACGCGGGTCGGCTCACCTGCTGCCCGGTGGTCGTGCCGGCATCGGGGTCGCTGAGCAGGCTGGGGGCCGGGACCGCGCCCATCGCGAACAGTCCGCCGATCGCGGCGCCGGCGAGGGCGAGCAGGGAGAGGGTCGAACCAGGTCGTCGTCTGAGAGGTCTCGTCATCATGCACCTCGAGGTGGGATGCCCGCCGGTGGGGCACGCGGGACACAGGTGTCCCCGGGAGGAGTGGTCGTGTCGGGAGTCGTGAGCCGGCCGGTGGGTACGGCCGAGGGAGAGACCGAGCGGGCCCGGTCGAGTGCTGCCGTCGCGTACTGCTGTTGTGACGGCGACGGCGAAGGCCGTCGGGTGCTCCCGCGATGGGGAGCGGGGATCGAGGCACCAGGGTGACCCAGCACCGTGTCGACGTCAGGGCCCCGGGGGCGTCCGTTCGGACAGCCCGTCCGGCTGGACGGGGAGCGCGGTGGCGACGTCGGTCAACCCCGGCTATGCGACCCTACTGACCACCACCGACACCGGAGGGATCAGCGTGCCGAGGCTGTTGATCGTCCACCACACCCCGTCGCCCACCCTGCAGGCGCTGTTCGAGGCGGCGGCGGAGGGTGCGCGCGACGACGCGATCGAGGGCGTCGAGGTGGTGGCCCGCCCGGCGCTCGTCGCCGCCGACGTCGACGTGCTCGAGGCCGACGCCTACCTGCTCGGGACCCCCGCGAACCTCGGCTACATGTCCGGAGCACTGAAGCACTTCTTCGACCGCATCTACTACCCCTGCCTCGAGGCCACCCAGCGCCGCCCGTACGGGTTGTACGTCCACGGCAACAACGACACGACCGGGGCGGTGCGCGCCGTGCGGTCGGTCACCAAGGGGCTCGAGTGGCGCGAGGCCCGCGAGCCCGTCGAGGTGGTGGGCGAACCCTCGCAGGCGTCGATCGACGCGTGCTGGGAGCTCGGGGCGACGGTGGCCGCGGGCCTGACGCTGGACGCGTGAACGCGGATCGCCGGCCCGACAGCCACCCGTCCGACAGCCGCCCGGCGGGAGGTCAGCCCCGCAGCGCGGGCACCTCGCAGACCGCCTCGCTCGCCAACCGACGTCGGAGCGCGTACCCCAGCACGCCGATCCCGAGCAGGGCGAGCACCGGCTGGACCGGCTCGAAGTAGGTCAGGGCCCCGCTCGAGCCCAGGGCGAGCACGACCAGCTTGTTGCAGGTCGGGCACCCGACCGCGAGGAAGGACATGAGCCCGCCGGCGGTCAACCGCTTGGCGTCGGGCGGCGACAGCGCCTCGGTGGACGCGCGCACCCTTTCCGGCCCTGGCACCGGCTCCGACGGACCCTCCTCGACGTCCCCGGGCGCCACATCCGCGGTGGCACGCCGCGGTTCGTCACGGACGTACGTCGCGAGCAACAGCCCGCTCAGCACCGAGGTCACCGCCAATGCGAGGTAGCTCCAGGTCGGCGCCTCGATCATGCGACCGAACACCGGGTTCGGGATCAGGTCGGTGGGCAGCCCCAGCACGAGGGCGCTCACGCCGGTCGCCAGGGCGGCCGCCAGCCAGCGGCGACGGGTCCAGGCGCGCACCTGCGGGCTCCATCCGGTCGGGGCGTGCGCACGGTACTGCGTGTGCAACGGGTGCGGCGTGACCGGCTGCCCGCCGCTTCACCGGGCTCACCGGTGGCGAGCTGATAAGGGGCCGGAAGGCTCTGTCGGACGGGCCGCCGACGTCCACATCATCGTGACGGTGTCATCGCGCACGAGGTGCCGACATGACGGGACCCACCTCGGAGCCGCCACGTGCTCCGCCACCACGCGACACCGCTCGCGTGTGGCGGCGTTGGGTGGCCGCCAACGCCTGGGCCGAACTCGTCGGGCTCGGCGCCAGCGGGGCGGTGGCGGTCCTCGTGCTGCGCGGCTCGCCGGACACCAGCGGAGCGGTGATCGCAGGTGCGCTCGCCGTCGTGCTCGTCGCGGCGGTGACGGAGGGCGGGATCGTCGGATGGGCCCAGCACCGGGTGCTCCGTACGGCACGGCTCGAGCTCCCGGCGCGCCGCTGGATCATCGCCACGGTCGTCGGCGCCCTGGTCGCCTGGTCCCTCGGCATGACGCCGGCGACGATCATCGAGCTCGTCGGGGTGGCCGAGGACGCGACCGGAGGCTCGAACGTCGAGCCGGGGCTAGCGCTCCAGCTCGGTCTGGCCATGATCCTCGGCCTGGTCACCGGACCGATCCTCGGTGCACCGCAGGCCTGGGTGCTGCGCGGCCACGTCGAACGGGCGTGGCGGTGGATTCCGGCGAACGCCGCGGCGTGGGCGGCCGGTATGCCCCTGGTGTTCCTCGTTGCCGGCGGACTCCCGCCCAGCTGGCCCGTCACCGCGTACCTCGGTGTCGCGGCGGCGACGCTGCTCCTCGTCGGCGCGGTGGTGGGCGCGATCCACGGCTGGGTCCTCGTCCGCCTGCTCGCCGAACGACCCTCGACGAACGGCGTCCCCCTCGCCGACGACGAGGAGGACGCCGTCCGGTCACCCGCTCAGGGCTGGGTGGACGGAACCGGCACCGGCAACACCACGGGCCGCGGCTGACCCAGCCGCACCGACGTGACCAGTGCCAGGCCAGCTCCCGCCGCCACGGCACCGGCCAGGAACACCGCCGGACGGCCCATCGCGGCGGCGACCAGCCCCATCGTGACCGGCCCGGCCCCGAAGGCGATGTCGATGAACGCCGAGGTGGTGCCCATGACCTGTCCCCGCTCGCCCGGGGCGACGTCGGCAACGGCCAGCGCGAACACCGACGGCGTCAGCAGCGCGACACCGACCCCCAGGACGATCGTGCCGAGGACCAGGCCGACGGGGGTGTGCCAGGTCCCGATCGTCGCCAGCCCGACGACCGAGAGCGTCAGCGCGGCGGGGATCGCTCGCGTCGGACCCAGCACGTCGGGCAGTCGGGCACCGGCGCTGCGGATCACGACGACGGTGCCGGCGAACAGCCCGAGGATCAGACCTGACCCGCCCATCCCGATGTCGAGCACGTGCAGTGGCACGAAGGCGAGGAATCCGGCCATGCCGACGATGCTGGTCAGCAGCACGAACCCGGGCAGGAGGCCGGCGGGATGCACCAGACGCCGGCGCGACGACGACCGGGCCCCATCCGCAGCCGGGATATCGTCGGGACGGGTCTCGGCGACCCGGCCCACCAGCGTCACCGCGAGCAGCGCCGCCGCGGCCGCCATCACCCACACCGCGGTGAAGCCGAGGCGTGCCATCGTCAGTTCGGCGATGAGGGGGCCGATGCCGATCCCGAGGTACAGCGCCAGTGATGCCAGGCTCATCGCTTCTCCTCGCCGTTCTGGAGGAGCCATGTCGGTGAAGGCGGTCGCCATGCCCACGAAGAACAGGGCTTCTCCGGCACCGGTGACGAGCCGGATGCCGGCGAGCACCGCCGGCGACGCTGCGAGCCCGTAGGCCAGCACGGATGCGGCGAAGATCGTCGCACCGACGAGCATCAGCGGGCGACGTCCACGGCGATCACCGAGGATGCCCGCGACCGGCCGAAGCAGGACCGCGGAGATGCTGAAGGTCCCGAAGACCACGCCGACCGCCACGTTCCCGCCACCGAGGGGTCCCTCGACGTAACGGGCGAGCGCCGGGATGAGCATCCCGTCGGCGGTGAAGTAGGCGAGCGATGCGAGCGCCAGGGCTGTGAAGGCGGGGGTGAACAGGGTCGGACGGGTGGTCGTCGGTGGGGTCGTGGTCGCGTTCGTCACGTCGATACCTCCGGTGCGATATCCCGACCCTGCACCGACCGACGGGCGCGACACATCGGTAGGCCTACCCATCTGCGCGTCGCCGTGCCATCGTGTGCAACGACCCTGGCCGTGCGATCGGTGGGAGCGACGTTGGACGGTGCGGTGGACGGTGACCTGCGTCTGGCCGACCTGCTCGCTGCGCTCTCGGTGGCGACGGACCTCGGGATGGGCCACGAGCCAGAGAAAGCGGTGTGTGCGTGCCTGCTCGCGACCGAGCTGGCACGGACCTGCGATCTGCCTGAGCCGCAGGTCCGCGACGTCTACTACACCTCGATGCTCCAGCACCTCGGCTGCACCGCACCGGCGCACGAGTTGACCTACATGGTCGGCGACGAGCGCAGCTTCCTCGCCCAGGCCGAGCGGACCGACGACACCACCCTCCGTGGCTCCCTCGAGCTGATGGGGCTGGTCGGTCAGGGATCGGGTGTCCGTCGCCCGCAGTACCTCACGCGGATGCTCGCTGCGGGGAAGGACGGGGGGACGACCATCATGCGAGCCACCTGCGAGGTCGGCTCCCGGATGGCGGAGCGGCTGCACCTCGGCGACCGGGTCGTCGCGGCGTTGCGCAGCAGCACCGAGGTGTGGAACGGCGGGACGGGGGCCTTCGGCCACGCCGGAGAGGCGATCCCGGTCCCCGCGAGGTTCGCGCTCCTGTCGAGCCAGGTGGTGATCTTCGATCGGCTCGGCGGCCCCGACGCCGCGATCGCGATGGTTCGCGAGCGAGCGGGTCGCTGGTTCGATCCGGAGGTCGCCGACACCTTCCTCCGCACCGGGCGCGACCTGCTGCACCACCTCGCCGGGGCCGACCTGTGGAGCGAGGTCCTGGCGGTCGAACCCGCGCCGAACCGACTCATCCCTGGATCACAGCTCGACGAGGTCGCCCGGGTCTTCGCCGACATGGTGGATCTCAAGACGCCCTTCACCCTCGGTCACTCGAGCGGCGTCGCCGAGCTCGCCACGTCGGCAGCGGAGCGGCTCGGCTTCTCCACCGACCAGGTGACCACGCTGCGTCGCGCTGCGCTGCTGCACGATCTCGGGCGGGTCGCCGTGTCCGGGGTGGTCTGGGAACAGCCGGGGCCGCTGACGGCCACCCAGTGGGAGCAGGTCCGCCTCCACCCCTACCACACGGAACGCATCCTGGACCGCTCGGAGGTGCTGGCACCGATGGCCCGGATCGCCGGGATGCACCACGAACGGCTCGACGGCACCGGCTACCACCACCGGCTCAGCGGACCGGCGATCCCCGTGGAAGCACGACTGCTGGCGACCGCCGACGCGTTCCAGGCGATGACGCAGGACCGACCGCACCGGACGGCGTTGTCACCCGAGCAGGCCACCGAGACCCTCGAAGCCGCCACGGCTGCCGGGGGGTTCGACGTCGAGTGCACGCGGGCGGTCATCGAGGCGGCGGGGCAGCGACCGGCTCGCCGCGAGCGCGCGTGGCCAGCGGGGCTGACCGACCGCGAGGTGGACGTGCTCCGGGTGCTCGCCCGAGGGGCGAGCAACCGTGAGATCGCCGAGGAACTCGTGATCTCACGCCGCACCGCGGAACACCACGTGCAACACATCTACGCCAAGATCGCCGCGTCGACCCGAGCGGCGGCGGCCCTGTTCGCGATGGAGCACGGGCTGCTCCGTTGACCCCCTCCTCGAGACACGCAGCGGCAGGATCGCTCGGCGACCCGGGCGGCCGCCACGCCGGTGGCTCACATCGGGCTCAGCGGGCGAGGTGGTAGCGGGTCGCGGGCCCGCGACCGGTCACGGTCACCCGTCCCTCGGTGCGCAGGTCGCGCAGCCGTGCACGGACCTCCTCGATCGGCGACCCGAGCTCGTCGGCGAGCTCCCGCGCCGAGCTCGAGCCCAGCCGACGCAGAGCCGCGGGCAGCGGATCGGCGTCGCCGTCGAGCAGCTCCCAGGCGACGCCG
>SKNO01000013.1 GCA_007120465.1 Nitriliruptoraceae bacterium | reverse complement strand
CCGCGGCGGCGCGGTGCAGGGCGATGCGGCGGGGTTCCTCGACCGGCATGGTGACAGCTCGTCTCGTGCGCGGCAACGCTGGTGGCCGAGGGGCTGAACCTAGACCGGCTGGGTCGAGAACGGGTCCACGGATCCGGCCGCCGCTGTGGATGACCGAGCCGTCGTCTGACCGGGGTGCGCAGACCGTTGCTTGCCGTCAGGGCAGACCGATGGCCAGCGACCCGTGAGGTGTCCGGAACGACCGGTGATCAGCGCAGGAAGGCGGTGAGCTCGGCGGCGACGAGCGAAGGTGCGAGCACGTCGGCGGTGTGCCCCTGACCCTCCAGATCGGCGACCCGGGCGTCTGGCAACGTCGCGGCGAGCTCCGCGAGGGCGCGCTTGAAGCCGTCCGGGGTCTCAGTGCCATGGAGGAGCAGGGTCGGCACGGTGACCTGCCTGGCCCGTTGCCGGTCGAACAGCCGCTCCGGCGGGGTCCGCAGCTCCCGTGGCAGCGTGTGGGCGGCCGCGACGCGAGCAGGCCACGACGGCTGGGCTCGGTAGGCCGCAACCGCATCGTCGTCCATGTGCAGCACCTCGCGGCAGAAGGTCTCGACCACCGCGTCGGGGTCACCGGCGGCCAGCAGCGTGTCGATGCGTCCCAACAGCCCGTCCGGCAGCAGTGCTGCCGGGTCCACCGGCGGCTCGTAGAGCACCAAACGGCGCAGGTTGGAGCTCAGCGTCGCGGCACCGAGTGCGTAGCTGGCGCCGCCAGAGTGGCCGTAGACGTCGACCGGCTGACCCTGCTCCTGCGCGATGGCGTCAACGACGGCGGCGACGTCCTCGAACTCGCGCTCGACGTCGTAGTCGTCGGCGTCGCCACTGGCGCCCCGGCCGCGCCGGTCCATCGCGTGGACCGTGAAGTGCGGCGTCAGGTGGGGGCGCAGCACGTCCCAGCGGGCGTGGTCACCCAGCACACCGTGCACCAGGACCAGCGGCGGACCCTCGCCGCTGCTGAACCATGCGATCTCGGTCCCGTCCGAGGACCTGGTCGTGGTTGCTGGCGCGTCGATCGTCGGCATCCTTGCCCTCCTGCGGCTGGTTGCGGCGTCTCCTGCGGTGTCCCGTTGCGCTCGAACGAGCATGCACGACGTCGTGACCGACCGTCATCGGTAGGTCTACCTATCTCCTCGCCTCATCTGTTGGGGGACCGATCCGCGACGTCAGCAGGCCGTGCTCCATCGCGAACAGCGCTGCGGCGGCGCGGCTCGAGGCGCCGAGCTTGGCGTAGATGTTCTGGACGTGGTGCTCGGCGGTGCGGGGCGAGATCACGAGCTGCTCCGCGATCTCGCGGTTGGTGCAGCCGGCGGCGACGAGGGTGAGCACCTCGACCTCCCGGTCGGTCAGCCCCGCCGGAGGCTCGCGGCGCACCTCGACGTCGTGGCCGGCAGCCGCGAGGACCGCGCTGGCTGCGTCCTCGTCGAAGCGGCCGTTGCCCACGTCGCCGAGCAGCTGCTCCTCCGCCTGCTCGGGGTGCAGCGCACGTCGGTGCGGCCGGGGCTGGGTCATGGCCTGGTAGGCATCCGCGGCGGCGAGCACGCGCGCCGGCACGGGAAGCTCGCCCCGCTTGGAGCCCCGGTGATACCCACTGCCGTCGCCGCGTTCGTGGTGCATCCCGACGAGCGGTGCGAGGTGGGAGAGGCGCTCGGATCCGGCCAGGATCCGTTCCGAGTGGTAGGCATGCAGGCGCACCTGCTCCCACTCGTGCGTGGTGAGCCGGCCGGGTTTGTCCCAGACCGCGGCCGAGATCGCGACCCGGCCGACGTCGTGGAGCAGCCCTGCCACCTCGAGGTCGTCGAGGTCGCCGGCACCCATCTGCAGCCGTGAGCCGGCGTTGCGCGCGAGGCGGGCCACGCCGCGGGAGTGCCCGTGCAGGTACGGCGTCTTGAGGTCGGCGAGGTCACCGAACACGGCCGCTACCTCGACGACCTGCTGATCCAGGACCTCCGCGACCGGTTGCGGTTCGGCTTCCAGCACCAGCGCGTGCGGATCGCAGGCCGCGAGCTCGTCCAGTAGCTCATCGAGGTGGTCGCCGAGGTGGTTGGCGAGTTCGGGATCGAACAGCGCAGCGCTCCCGCCCCGGATCACCTCGGCGACCCGGGCACGGTCCGCCACGGTGTCGAGCAGGCTCGCGGTGGAACTGACCGCGGCGAGGCGGGCTCCGAGCGGGATCTCGTCGCCCGCGAGCCCGTCGGGCACGCCCTTGCCGTTCCACCACTCGTAGGACCGGTAGAGGCTCTGTTGGACCTCCGTGGGGAGGCCGAGCCGTCGGGCGGCGTCCCGGCCGACCTCACAGGCGGCGGTGGTAGATGCGACCCCGATGCGCCGGCCCTTGGTGAACGTGATGGCCGCGAGGCGGAGCTGATCCGGGAGTGAGCGTCCCGCGAGCAGCCCCGGCAGGAAGGTGGTGAACATCTCCTTCGGGTCGGCCAGGTTCGTCTGCGCCGTGACGGCGTACATCGTCAGCTCGTCGCCGACCGCACCCCCGGCCTCGTGGGCATAGCCCGTGCAGCCGACGTGGTGGAGCATCGCCGTGTAGATCGCGGCGCGCAGGTCGTCATCGGCAACGTCGAGGGAGCGGCCGAGCAGGGTGGCCAGGGCTGCCGATCGCAGCGCCTCGCCTGCCGGGATCCCGAAGCCGAGGTCGGCCAGCCGCGACAACCCCGCGAGCAGATCAGCGAGCCGCATCAGCCCCTCGATTCCCACCGCGGAGTGTAGGTGCCGACCGACGCGGCCCATGGAGGGTCGCGGAGCCCAGGGGAAACGCCGGGCGATCCGGCTCCGACCTTCACCCAGTCGGCTGAGCCCAGGGCGCAGCTGCCATGGACCCGGACCCTCGACAGGCCGAGGGCCGCGCGAGGTTCATCCCGAGCCGGTCGCCAGTGCCGCGATGGCCACGACCGCGGTGAGCATGGCGATCACGATCACCCGGGTCTGTGAGGTGATGGCGGCAGCGACCCGCCGCTCGATGGTGACGAGAAGCTCGTGGTGCATGGAACGCATCTCCGGCCGGAGGCTCTCCACCTCGGTGTGAAGTTCGTGCGGGAGGCCCCCGACCTCGCGCTGGAGGTTCTGGCGGATGGCGAACCCATGACCGGTCGGGGCGATGGACCCGATCGACGTGTCGGCGACCCCCTCGCCCCAGCTGTCCGCGGCGGCATGGCGCACACACGCGATCGTCGAGCGGTCGGTGGACGCCTCGCCGCGGCGGCACGCGCGCTACCGTCCGCATCGCCGGAACGTTCTGAGAGCATCCGTTCCGGGCGGTCGTGCGGCCCGCGGCCGGTTCGGTGGCGCAGCGAGGAGCGAGCGGCGTGGAACGGACGATCTTCACCGAGGAGCACGACCGGTTCCGTGAGCTCGTGGCCCGGTTCGCAGCCGACGAGATCGCCCCCTACCACCTCGACTGGGAGGAGGAGGGGATGGTGCCACGCGAGCTGTGGACGAAGGCCGGTGCCCTCGGCCTGCTGTGCACGGACGTGCCGACCGAGTACGGCGGTGGCGGGGTCAGAGACTTCCGCTACAACGCGATCATCACCGAGGAGTTCTCCCGCATCGGGGCGTCCGGCGTCGGCATCCCGTTGCACAACGATGTGATCGTGCCCTACCTCCTCGAGTACGCCACCGACGAGCAGCGCCAACGCTGGTTGCCGGGCATGGCCAGGGGCGAGCTGATCACCGCGATCGCGATGACCGAACCCGGGACCGGATCGGATCTCGCGGCGGTGGCCACCACCGCGATCCCCCAGCCCGACGGCAGCTACCTGCTCAACGGCACCAAGACCTTCATCACCAACGGCATCCTGTCCGACCTGGTCATCGTCGTCGCGAAGACCGACCCCGACGCCTCCCACGGCGGCATCAGCCTGTTCATGGTCGAGCGCGGCATGGAGGGGTTCTCGCGCGGCGCCAGACTCGACAAGATCGGGCTCAAGGCCCAGGACACCGCCGAGCTGATCTTCCAGGATGTGCGCGTGCCGGCGGACAACCTGCTGGGTGAGGAGGGGCAGGGGTTCGTCTACCTGATGCAGGCGCTCCCGCAGGAGCGGCTGTCGATCGCGGTCGGGGCGGTCGCCGGGGCGCAGGGGGCGCTGGACGAGACACTGCGCTACTGCATGCAGCGTGAGGCCTTCGGCCGGCCCATCGGGTCGTTCCAGAACTCGCGGTTCGTGCTGGCGGAGATGAAGACCAAGGTCACGATCGGCCAGACCTTCGTCGACCGGTGCATCGAGGGGCTGAACGCCGGTGAGCTGACCGTCGATGAGGCGGCGATGGCCAAGTGGTGGACCACCGACCTGCTCGGCGAGGTGGTCGACGCGTGCGTGCAGCTGCACGGCGGCTACGGGTTCATGCGCGAGTACCCGATCGCCCGGGCGTACTGCGACGCGCGCGTGTCGCGGATCTACGGCGGCACCAACGAGATCATGAAGGAGATCATCGGCCGCATGATGGGGGTCTGAGCCCGCGTCGATCAGCCGGTCGCGACGGGGTTGCCGTCGCGCTGGCGCCGGACCCGGTCGGCCAGTGCCGGCAGCGTCGCGACGAACAGCTCGAGGCGGCGGACCGCAGCGTCGGCGTCCCCCTCGACGACCCGGTGGAGGATCAGCCCGTCCATCACCGAGACGAGGTAGCTGGCCAGGTCGTGGCGCGCCTGGCCGTCGGGCACCTCGGGGTGGCCCTCGAGGGCACCGTCGACAGCGGCGGTGAGCCGCCGGTACTGCTCCTCGGCCAGCGGCTTGAGTCCGGGGTCGCGGAGCGCGTGGACGGTCAGCTCGTACTGGGCGAGCTGCAGCTCCGTGGTCTGCTCCACGAACCCCCAGAAGGCCTGGACGATCTGCTCGCCGAACGCGGTCAGCGACGCGGTCGGATCGGCGGGCGAGCTCTCGAGGACGCCCTCGACCCCGCGGGAGAGCCGTTCGGCGACCGCCCGGAGCAACTCGTCCTTGTTCCGGAAGGCGTAGTGGAACGCGCCGAGCGCGAGGCCGGCCTCGGCGGTGATACGCCGGGTCGTCGCGGCACCGATCCCTTCGCGGGCCAGCACCGAGATCGCGGCGTCGATCAGCTGCTCGCGCCGCTCCGCGACGCTGCGCCGTTCCTGCTGTCGCGTCATGGTCCGCTCCGGGGTGTCGGGGCCGGGGTCTCGGCGGCGCAGCGGCGCGTGGCCAGGCCCGCTGCACCGGCAGCGACCCTAGCGGCAGGACTAGGACTCAAGGCCTAGCGTTCCGGCCGTTCGGACGGTCACCGTCGGAGCGGGTGACCGCCGCGCACGGTCCGGGTCGCCGGGGTCCGGTTCGGTCCGGTCGCCGGGTCGGCTCCCGTGAGGGGACCACGCGGCGGGCGGGCGCGTCACCGTCCGTTCGTCGGCATCGGCCGGGCGGGGTGCGGGTTCCGCCGACGCGGACACCGCCCGTACCTTGGCGCTATGGAACGCGGAGTGGGCACACTGATCATGGTCGTGGGTGGCGTGCTGGTGCTCATCGGCGCCCTGGTGTGGAGTGGGGCACTGGGCTGGTTCGGCCGACTGCCGGGCGACCTGCGCTTCGAGGGTGAGTCGACCCGGGTGTTCATCCCGATCACGTCGATGATCGCCGTGTCGGTCGTGCTGACGCTCCTGGTCAACCTCGTGCTCCGCCTCTGGCGCTGAGCGGTCGGCCGTGGAACCGTCCGCCGGTCAGTCCGCGCAGGGCGGGGCGTAGGGGCGGTCGGGCAGGTACCGCTCCCACTCCTGCTCGGTGATCGGGTCGCCGGCGCCGGTACACACCGTGTCGATCGCGGCGGACCCGTCGAGGTGCCACAGACGCACCCGCATGTCGGCGCCGCTGGCGGCGAGCAGCTGACCCGACGGGTCGAACGCCAGCGTGTACAGGGGGCTGGTACCGCTCCCCAGCACGGCGAACACCTGCGGTGTGGCGAGGTCGGCGGTGTCCCAGACCCAGGCGCTGCCGTCGACCACCGCGGCCGCCAACCGCGTCCCGTCGGGGGCGAAGGCGAGGTCGAAGATCCGGCCCGTCGGCCCACGCAGCGGGTCACCGACCGGCTCCGGAGCCGACGGATCGGCGAGGTCCCACCGCAGCACGATCGCATCGGACCCGGCCGTCGCGAGGTAGCGCTCGTCCGGGGTGAAGGCGGCGCCGTAGGCCTCGCTGTCGAACCCGCCGAGCGGGGGCAGCGCCACCGGTGCCGACACGTCGGCGAGGTCGAACAGGTACACGTGGTTGTCGGCGCTGGGGGCGGCCAGGTAGCGCCCCGTCGGGCTCCAGGCCAGGTTCAGCACGATCTCGGTGGGCGCGGTGAGGACCGCCACCGGCGGGGCGTCGGGCAGGTCCGCCACCCGCCAGACCCGCACGTCGGTGTCCACCCCGCCGGCGGCGAGCAGACTGCCGTCCGGACTGAACGCGACCGTCTCCACCAGGGCCTCGGACCCGGCGAGGGGAGCGCCGAGCGGCACCGGGGCGTCCGGGGCGCGCACGTCGTAGACGACCACCTCGCCGCTGAAGGTGCCGTGGGCCAGCAGCCGGCCATCGGGGGACATCGCGCCGGCGCCGCTGAAGCTCGGTCCGTCCGCCGGGGTCGCGACGCGCACGCCGACGGGCGCGGGCGACGCCGGGGCGGTGACGTCCCAGATCCCGGTCTCGGCGCCGGAGAACGCGGCGAGCCGGGTCCCGTCGTCGGTGAACCCGACGCTCCAGATCCGGCCAGCCAGGTTCGCGGGCAGCGAGGTGGCCAGGTCCCACCGGCGGGCGGTGCCGTCGGTCGCGGCGGAGACCAGGGTCGCTCCGTCCTCGGTGAAGACGGCGCCGGTGACGGCGGCGGGGTGCGGGAGGTCCTGCCGCGGCTCCCAGGACCCGGTCGACCACAGGCGCAGGGCGCCGTCGGAGCTCCCGGCCGCCACCATCGACCCGTCCGGGGCGATCCCGACCGCGTTGACCCAGCTGTCGAAGGTCGCGTCCGCCACCTCGACGGCCGTCGGGTCGGCAGGGTCGTCCAGCGACCAGGCGAACACCTGCCCGCCGCGCGTCCCGGCCACGAGGAGGTCACCGTCCGGCGCGATCGCGACGTCGAGCACCGACCGGCCATCGGTGGTGACCTCGGCCACCAGGCGCGGGGCACCGGTGACGTCCCAGAGGCCGACCAGTCCGACCTCGTCACCCACCGCCACGAGCCCGCCCTCCGGGTGGTAGGTGATCGACCAGGTGATCTCGTCGGAGGGCAGCAGCGGCAGCGGTGCGGGTGCGGCCGCGTCGCGCACGTCCCACCGGAAGGCCCCGTCCCCCAGGCCGACGGCGGCCAGCTCGGAGCCGTCGGGCGCGAAGGCGAGTCCCTGGATCGGACCGCTGGGACCTGCCAGCGGTTCCCCGAGCGCGGTCGGCGTCGTGGGGTCGCCGACGTCCCAGAGGCTGATCGACGCCGTGGTGTCGCCGACGGCCAGCACCTGGCCGTCCGGCGACAGCGCGAGCGCGTAGGACTCCGCCTCGTCAGCGGCCAGGGGCACCGTCGCTGCCCGGGCCGGCGCTCCACCGTCGGTCACGAACAGCTGCACGGTGGCCTCGGCCGCGTTGGAGACCGCCAGCAGCGTCCCGTCCGCCGTGACGTCCAGCACCGAGGTGCCGGGGCCGCCGAGCAGCCGGCTCGCGCGCGGGTCGATCGACGCGTCGAGGAGCGTGGCACGGGCCTCGGGCGTCGCGGCGATGTCGTAGCCGACCACCGCCAGCTGCGCCGCCAGGGACGGGTCCGATGCGGCCGATCGGTCGGCGGTCAGGGCGACCTGGCGGGAGAGGGCCGCGTCGCGTGCCGTGAGCGCGTCGGACCGGGCCTGTGCCGCGACCAGCGCCAGGCTGCCCGCCAGCACCGCTGACAGCGTCGCCACCGTCGCCAGCACCCGGAGCCGTCGCGAGCGGCGGCGCTCGACCCGCGCCTCCTCCTCGGCATGGTCGATGCTGGCGTCGAGGTAGCGCCGCTCGTCGGCGGTGACGCGCAGGGGGGCACCGGCGTGGATCGTCTCACGCATCGCGTCGAGCAGGACGCCGCGGGCGAGCAGCGACGGGTCCCGGTCGTTGGCCAGCCACAGGTGCGTCGCCTCGGTGATCCGGCGGTGCAGACGCAGCGCCTCCCGATCCTCGTCGATCCAGCGCCGCAGACGGGGCCAGGCCGTGAGCAGCGCCTCGTGGGAGATCTCCACCGTCCCGTCGCCCGCCGTGAGCAGGCGGGCGTCCACGAAGACGTCGAGGAGGTCACGGATCTGGGTCGGCGCGTCGTCGCCGGCGATGCCGTCGGGTGTGAGGCCCTCCAGCTCCTCGAGCGACGCGACCCGGCGGGTCGTGATCTCGCCGGG
The DNA here is from genome assembly GCA_007120465.1 of Nitriliruptoraceae bacterium. Lineage (GTDB taxonomy): Bacteria > Actinomycetota > Nitriliruptoria > Nitriliruptorales > Nitriliruptoraceae > CSSed11-175R1. The sequence continues at coordinate 11,374 of SKNO01000013.1, read as the reverse complement.
GTCGAGGTTGACCAGCCGGAGGAACACCTGCCGGGCCAGCTCGCGTTCGGCGTCCGAGCAGCGCTGGTAGGCCAGCTCCGCCGACCGCTCCACCGCACCGGTCAGCCCACCGGCGGCGTGGTAGTCGGCGACGGTCATCCGTCCTCGACGGGAGCGTGTCCACGTCTCCAGCAGCGCGTGGGACAGCAGCGGCAGCGCCCCGACGTCGTGACGGGAGCCCAGGGACCCCGACGGCACGAAGTCGCGGAGGAGCAGCGCCACCAGCTCGTCATCGACCGAGACGCCGTCGCGGCGGGCGGGCTCGACGATCGCGCGGGTGACCTCCTCGCGGGTCATGGGACCGACCAGCACCTGGGCCCGCTGCAGGGGGACGGCGAGGTGGCCCGTGGCCACGAGCTCACCGTAGAAGTCGATCCGCAGCGCCAGGACCGCCGCGGAGGGTGCCGCGGCTCCCGGATCGGTGAGTTCCTCGAGCTGTGCGAGGAACCCGACCCGCTCCTGGTCGCCGGCGCCGCTGGTGAACAGCTCCTCGCACTGGTCGAGCAGCAGGACGCGGTGGGGAGGTGCCACCTCGGCCCGTGCCGATGCCTCCGGGCCGACGTCAGGTGGCGCCTCGTCGCCGGTCAGGACATCGGCGGCCACGCCGTCGGGGACGCGGTCGCGCCCCAGCGTGCGCGCCAGACGCTGCCGCGGTCGTTCCCCTGGCGTCATCGCCAGCACCTCGAAGCCGTCGGCCGCCACGCGCGGGGCGATCCCGGCGTGGAGCAGCGACGACTTGCCCGAGCCGGACGCGCCCACCAGCACGACCACGTTGGGGCGGGCCGGATCCTCGACCTGCGCCCGGAACCGGGCGAGCACCTCCTCGAGCAGGGCCTCCCGCCCGAAGAACCGGTCGGTGTCCGCGGTCCCGAAGCTCGCGAGCCCGCGGTAGGGGGGCGGCGCGTCGGCCGGCCGGCTCCCGGCCGCGTCGCGGACACGCAGGAGCGCCTCCATCCACGGGTCGGGGTCCTCGACCCCCAGCTCCCGGAGCATCGCCCGGAAGGTGTCGTCCTGCGACGGGAAGGGCAGGTTCTCCGCCCGGCACCAGCCGCTGAGGGTGGACGGGCTGCTCCCGATCGCGGAGGCGAGCTCGCGCAGCGTCCGCCCGGACCGGCGCCGCACCTCCGTCAGGCGGGCGCCGAACTCGGCCCGGGTCGTGACGTCCTCCAGCGCGACGAGCGTGTGCGCTGCCCCTCCCCGGGTCGATGTCTGGTCGGTCCGCATCTCCCTGGTGAACCGCCCCGCTCCGCGACCGTCGTCTCCCTCGGGACGGGACCCTAGCGGCTCGGTCGGCGTCGGATGGCCGTCACCGAGGTGGGCGTGTGAGGTCGAGCGGTGTGCGAGGTTGTGCGACCTGGACCTGGGCCCTGGCGGGCACCGGCGGGGCTTGGTTGTCTCGGGGCGGTGCAGGACCTCTCTCCCAGCGTCGGGTCGACCGATCCACGGGGTCCCCGGCGTCGTACCTGCACCGTCGAGCGGAACCGGACCGGTGGTCACGGGGGGCACCGGTCCGGGTTCCGTCCGTGCTCGGTCGCGGGGGCCGGATCGAGCTCACCGACCGTGTCGACGGGGACCGTTGCCCCGCCCGGGAATGTCCGGACCACCGCAGCCGTTCCCTCCTCACGACGGCGCCATCGACGATCCGAGGCGCCCGAACGACCCCCGAACGACCCCCCGAACGAACCCCAAGACACGGAGGAACCCATGGCGACGGTCGATCTGACCGCGGACACCTTCGAGCAGACGATCGTCGACAACGACATCGTGCTCGTCGATTTCTGGGCCGCGTGGTGCGGCCCCTGCCGGATGTTCGCCCCCTGGTACGAGGAGGTCTCCGAGGCCCACGACGACGTCGTGTTCGCCAAGGTGGACACCGAGCAGGAACAGGCGCTCGCGGCCAGCTTCAACATCCGCTCCATCCCGACCCTGATGGCCTTCCGCGACGACATCCTCGTCTTCTCGCAGCCGGGCGCGCTCCCGAAGGAGGCCCTGACGGACCTCGTGGAGCAGATCAAGGCGCTGGACATGGACGACGTGCGCCGGCAGGTCGCCGAGCACGAGGCGGCGCACTCCGCCTGACCGCCCGCAGGACCGCGGGGCGACCCGCGCAAGCCACAGAGGGGCCAGTCACCGCACCGTTGCCCGCGTCGACCGTGGCGCCAGTCGCCACCGGTCGGCGCGGGTCACTAGTCCGCGGCCGACAGGTCGAGGTCGTAGGTGTCCAGCAGCAGGTCGGCCGAACGGTGTCGGTGCCGATCGATCAGCTCGATGAGCTGCTTGGACTGGTCACGCAGATCCTGGGGCGCGAGCGACTCCTGGGAGCGTTCGACCAGCGCGGCGCTGCGTTCGAGCAGCTTCTGATGCTCGTCCTTCATCGCCTCGACGCGGAAGCCGAAGGCCGGCTCCTCATCGATCACCTGGGCGAGGAGCCCGTCGGGCGCCTCGGCGTCACGGACGTGCTGCGCGATGGTGGCGCGCGTCTGGGCGATCGCCTGGGCGACCGTGCGCCGCCACGCATCGACGTCCGCGTCGGATGCGTCGAGGGCCGCGGTCAGCTCCCCGATGGCGCTGTGGAGCATCTCGCGACGGGCCTGTGCCTGCTCTCCCGCCTCCGCGAAGCGGCCAGTGCCCACCAGGGGCGTGTGATCATCGGTCACGACCGACCACCTCCTCGGTGCCTCGAGATCCTCCAGGTCCAACTCCCCCGGTGTGCGTCCGTCCCCGCTGTCCGCCGGGTCGGGGTGCGCGAGCGCTCGGCGCATCGTCACGCGAACGCGCCGCGGACACGCCAGTGTAGGGGGGGCGGGGGGCCTGTCCACCGTCGGGACCGTCCCGGTGGCCGGGGCGTCGACGGTCCCCGAAGCCGCGGGGCCTCAACTACCCCGTTTCAGCACACCGTCAGCCAACGCGTCGCTGGCCTCACCCATCCGCAGGCCGACGACGTCCAGGCGCCGGAGCAGCTCGCGCCGCTTGAGCATGGTGGTCGACACCTCGCCGTCCAACAGCTCGGCCATCGCGTGCTGGTAGCGGCGGCGGACCTCGTTGCCCCGCTTCTTCGCCTGGAGCGACCGCTCCAGGGCCGTCGAGGCATCCTCGAGCAGCTCCGCGATCGCCTCGTCGAACCGGTCCAGCCCGTCGGCGATCGCGTCGAGCACCGGCGCGAACAGCGGCGAGCACACCGCAGGTCCGAACAGCGCCAGCTCACGGCCGAAGTCCCGGAGGTTGTCGAGCACGTCGTCGATCGAGCGGGACAGTCGGAACAGGTCCTCCCGATCGATCGGCGTCACCAGGGTGGTGGACAGGGAGGTCACCAGCTCGGCCCGGTGGCCGTCGCCCTCGCTCTCCAGCTCGCCGACGCGTCGTCTGGCGGCGTCGAGTTCCTCCGCAGCGCCGTCCCGTGGGCCAACGCTGGCCTGGCTGGCGACGTCGACCGCCGCACGGGCGACCCGGACCTGGGCGCGGAGCGCCGCGATCAGCCGGTGCTGCCCCCGACCGGTCAGATCGGCGAGGACGTGCTGGAGCTGCGTGCGGAGCCTCATGACCACACCACCTGGAGGCCGGCGGCGAGCACCGCGCCGGCGATGAAGGATGCTGGCAGCGTCAGGACCCAGGCCAGCCCGATCTGGCTCACCGCGGTCCACCGTACGCGGCGCGGCGTGACGCTGATGCCCGACCCGACGAGCCCCCCCGACAGGGCCTGGATCAGGCTGACCGGGCTCGCGACGGCGGCGCTGGCGAGCACGGCGCCCGAGCCCGACAGCTGCGCCAGCGAGACCTGCTCGGTCCGCAGGGGCAGCAGTTTGGTGTCGAGGGTGCGCCCGAGCCGGGCGATCCCGATCGCCGACCCGAGGGCGAAGGTGGCGACGACCGCAGCCCACCAGCCGGCGCCCACCTCGACCACGCCGGTGGAACTGCCGAGCGCGACCGCCAGGACCGCCAGCAGCTTCTGCCCGTCGTTGGTCCCGTAGGCGAGGCACTGCAGCAGGTGGCCGACGGACGGCAGCGCACGACGCACGGGACGCATCGGCCCGAGCAGGGGCAGCAGCAGCCGGTGCAGGAGCAGCGCACCGGCGAGGCCGGCCAGCGGGGCGAGCGCCCCGATCAGCAGGACCAGCGCGATCAGGCCCGCGTCCACGGCAAGCCCGGCCGCCAGCCCGGCCCCGGCCAGGGCACCGATCAGCCCGAGCGTGAGGCTGGTCGGCCAGCCCCGCGCCGTGAGCCACCACACCACGACGAGGACGGCGACGACGGCGCCGACCATCGGTGCCTGGCCGGCATCACCCTCCAGGTCGACGAGCCGCTCCGCCAGCGTCGACGCTACGCGTGTCCCGAACACCACGGGTGCCAGCCCGAGCACCACCACGAGGACGAGGAGCCGGAGCCAGGGACGCGAGACGGCGGTCCGCAGTCCCGTCGACACGACGGTGCCACCATCGTTGACGCCGTTGACCAGCGCGAACACCAGCACGACGACGCCGAGCACCAGCTGCTCCACCGCGACCTCCACGTCCACGAGCACGCCAGGGTGCCGCGGGACTACAGCGCATCGGCAGCCGGGACCGGGTCGGGACCGGTCCGCGACCCTTGTGGGCCGGCGATGATGCGTCGGCGGATGCGCGACGACACGGCGTCGATGGCGATCGTCACGGCGATCACGATCAGGATCGCCATGCCGGCGGAGCCGTAGCGGCGGTACGACAGGTAGTTGGCCAACATCCCGCCGATACCTCCGGCACCGACCAGACCGAGGATCGCCGACGCGCGCACGTTGATCTCGAACCGGTACAGCCAGAACGCGATGATCTCGGGCATGGCCTGGGGCAGGACCCCCCACCGCAGCACCTGCACCCGGCTGGCGCCGACGGCCTCCGCCGCCTCGATCGGTCCACGGTCGATGCCCTCGACGACCTCGGCGGTGAGCTTGCCGAGCGTGCCGATCGAGCCGAGACCGATCGCGAGCGCTCCGGCGAGCGGTCCGAGCCCGATGATCGACACGAACAGGATCGCGAGGACCAGCTCGGGCAGGGACCGCAGCAGGTTCAGCACCTGGCGTGCGACGGTGGTGCTGAACCGCCCACCCACGTTCTTCGCGGCCAGCAGACCGATCGGCAGGCTCACGGCCGCCCCCAGCAGCGTGCCGATCCACGCGATCTGCAGGGACTCGATCATCCCGGCGAAGGCGGCCGGCGCGGCGCTGACGTCCGGCGGGAGCAGCATCATCCGGAGGATCCGCAGCAGGGTCTCGGGACCGCGCAGCACGGTGGCGAGGTCGATACCGGAGGTCCACGCCGCCCACAGTCCCGCCGCCGCGGCCATGAGGGCCAGACCGATCGGGCCGTAGCGGCGCGGCTTGTCCGGGCGCATCGCCCGTTCGGCGGTCGTCCGCGTCGGCGAGGTGGTGCGGGTCGGCAAGCCCGGCATCACACCAACCTCCGGCGCAGCGCGATCGAGAAGGACTCGACCACGAACACCACGGCGAAGATGAACAGCACCACGAGGGCCACGACGTCGTAGCGGAACGCGCTGAGGGCGACCTGGAGCAGCTGCCCGATCCCACCGGCACCGACGAACCCGACCACCAGCGACGCACGCAGGTTCAGCTCGAAGGCGTAGAGCGAGTAGGCGATGTAGTTGGGGAGCACGGCGGGGACGATCGCGGTGCGTACCACCTGCGCGTGGCCAGCACCGGCGGCCTGGGCGGCCTCGACAGGGCCGGGGTCGATCCCGTCCACGGTCTCCGAGGTCAGCTTGCCCACCACGCCGATGTTGAACAGGATCAACGCGACGATCCCCGCGAGGGGACCGATGGAGAACACCGCCACGAACACCATCGCGTAGAGCAGGTCCGGGATCGCGCGGACGACGTTCAACACGCCCTTGCTGGCGAGGTACGAGCGCAGCCCCGGGGCTGACACCCGCGACGCCCCCAGCGCGGCGACCAGCGCGGCGGAGCAGCCGAGCAGCGCCGCCAGGATCGCGATGCGCAGGGTCTCGATGAAGGGATCGATCAGCGAGCGCCACGCCTGCCACCGGGGGTCGGCCAACTCCGAGACGATCCGTTGGCCACGCTCCAGGTTCGCGAGCAGGTCGGGGAGGGAGAACCCCACCCCGAACCGGTCGCTGCCCGCCCACCACGTGATCGCGAGGAACAGCAGCACCCCCACGGGGGCCTTCCACGACCGCGCCGGCCTCTGCGGCCGGGTCCGCGCGGTACGGGGGGCGACGTCGCTGGTCACAGCTCGGCTTTCGCCTCGAGCACATCGTCGGCGGTGAGCGAGCGGCCGTAGATGTCCTCGAAGACCTGCTCGTCGGCGGCGCTGCCGGGGCCGTCGAACACGACCCGGCCGTCGCGTAGCCCGATGATGCGGTCCCCGTAGGCGCGGGCGAGGTCGAGGAAGTGGAGGTTGACGATCGTGGTGATGCCGAGGTCGCGGTTGATGCGCTGCAGGTCGCGCATCACCACGTGGGACGTCGGGGGGTCGAGGGAGGCGACGGGCTCGTCGGCGAGGATCACCTTGGGTTCCTGCGCCAGGGCCCGCGCGATGCCGACCCGCTGCTGCTGCCCGCCGGAGAGGTTCGAGGCGCGCACGTACGCCTTCTCGACGATCTCCACCCGCTCCAGGGAGCGCATCGCCGCCTCGACGTCGTCGGCCGGGTACAGCCCGAGCACCGTCCGCCAGCCGGGGACCTGGTGCAGCCGTCCCATCAGCACGTTGTTGAGCACCGAGGTGCGCTTCACCAGGTTGAAGTTCTGGAAGATCATCCCGATGTCCGCACGGATCGCGCGGAGCTCGCGCTTGGTCGCCGTGCCGACCTCGCGGCCGTCGACCTCGACCCGCCCGGAGGTCGGGCGGACGAGTCCGTTGATGGTGCGGATCAGGGTGGACTTGCCCGCGCCCGACAGGCCGACCACCACCACCAGCTCGCCGGGCGAGATCGCGAGGGACACCTGGTCGAGGGCGCGGACGTCGCCCGGGTAGACGACGGTGGTGTCGCGGAAGCGGATCATCCGTGGGGCTCCTCGGCAGGGAGGGAGGGTGGGCCGGCCGTCGGTGACCGGCCCACCCTCCGGGAGGAGTCGGTCACCCGTCGAACTGATCGCCGAGCTCGGCGTCGGCCCGACGCATCACGTCATACTGGTCCGCGGTGGCCGGCGCCAGTCCCTCGATCTCGTAGAGCTCGAACAGGACCTCCTGGCCGGCTTCGGTGGCGGCGTAGTCGAGCAGCGCCTGCTGGATCAGCTGCTTGAGCTCGTCCGGCAGGGTGCCGACCACGGCCATGCCATCGTTGGGGATCTCCTCGGAGAAGGCGAACACCACGACGCGCTCGCCGACATCGGGGAGCTCGCCGGTGACGATGCCACGTGCGTCGTCGAAGGACAGTCCGACCTCGACGTCGCCGTGGTAGACGGCGCTGACGGAGTTGTCGTGCCCGCCGGCGAAGGTGGTGGTCAGCTCGCTGAGGTCGTGGCCCTGCTCGATCAGCTGCAGGGCCGGGATCAGGTAGCCCGACGCCGACGAGGGGTCCACGAAGGCGATCGGCCCGTCGATGCGGGCGATCGCGTCCCCGCCGACGGGACCTTCGGCCGCCTCGAGGGTGCCGTTGCACCACAACATCCCGTTGTCGTCCGCCTGCGGCTCGTCGTCGCAGTACTTCTCCGGAGCGTTCGTCATGTACTGGGTGTGGTAGGTGAAGGTGCCGCGCCGCTCCGACTGCAGGATGATCTCCACGCCGGCCCGGTCGATCGCCCGGACGAGGGCGAGCGGCCCGAAGGCGCCGATGTGGGCCTGTTCGGAGGCCATCGCCTCGACCAGGCCGACGTAGTCCTGGCTGATGAAGGGTTCGACCGGGATCCCGGTCGCCTCGCTCAGCACCGCGGCGAGTTCGTCAGCGCTGTCGACGAGCACGTCCGCTTCGCGGGACGGCACGAAGCCGAACACGAGCTGGTCGGGCCAGTCGGCCCGGTCGTCGGCCTCCTCGGGAGCGTCGTCCGCGGGCGCCGCCTCCTCGGTGGTCTCCGCGGGGGTCTCGGTCGTGGCCGGCTCGCCGCCGTCGTCCGCGTCCCCGCAGGCGGCGATGAGCATCGCCCCCGCGAGCAGCGCGGTGATGGTTCGTATCCTCATGTCCTGCTCCTCCCTCTCCCGGTCTGGTGGACCTGCGGTCCGTTGGGTCCGTTCGGTATCCCGCGAGCGTGCGCGGCTGCGCGGGTCAGTGGATGGCGACCTCCTGCTCGCGCACGAGGCCGAGGAACTCGTTCCAGCTGTGGACGTCGGTGGTCCCCTCGATCGGCGTGTTCCACGGGCGGACGTACCGGCACACCGTCGCGGTCCCGGCGCGGTGCCGCGCGAGCGCCTCGACCTGCTCCGGCGCATCGTCGAGGTACAGGTCGCAGGGCACCCGGTGCTTCACCTCGGTGAAGTGGATCTCGCGGGTGGGGATCCGGTGGTCGGCGATCCACTCCAGCGTGTCATGGACCGCCCAGTCCGGCTTGGCCGTCAGGACGACCACGTCGTGGCCCTCCCGGTTGAGCGCCCGCAGGGTCGCGATCGCATCCGGGTAGGGCTGCAGGTAGCGGAACACGCTGCTACCGCCGTGGTCCCGCGCCCACGCCCAGAAGGCGGTCATGTCCGGGAAGTGCGTGAGCTCCAGGGGGCTGTCCCAGGAGGTCACCATCTCGGGCGCCAGCGCGGCCCCGAACCGGTCGTTGTACGCCTGGATCCAGCCGCGGTTGAAGTCCGCGACCACCCCGTCCAGGTCGATGCCGAGCCGGAGACCCATCTCGGTGACCGCTCTCCCTTCCGCGCGGACCGGTCCGTCCGCTCGAGGCGCAGGCGACGATAGAGGGGCCACCGGACGCGGTGGTGCTCACATGTTGCGGAACCTCTGCACGGCTGTCCGCAACTTCTGAGAACGCCCGTGCGTGGGCTCAGCGCCGGTCGTCCCGCGGGTGCAGCGACCGTGCGAGCAGTGCGAGCTGGAGGTCGAGGCGCAGCTGCCCGTCGGCGGTGAGATCGCCGAGCAGGCGTTCGAGCTTGGCCAGCCGGTAGCGCACCGTGTGGTAGTGGAAGTGCAGCCGTCGCGCGGTCTCGGCGACGTTGCCGCCGGTGTCCAGCCAGGTCTGGAGGGTGCGACGCAGATCCGCCGCCTCGTCGGTGTCCTCGTCGAGCTCGCCGAGGACCTCGGCGGCGAAGGTGCGGAGCTCGCCGCGGTCGTCGATCAGCGACAGCAGGCGGTACGCACCGAGCTCGTCGAAGTGGCGGACGCTGCGGTGCTGCTCGATGCGTCGGCCCACCTCGAGGGCGCGGCTCGCCTGGTCGTAGGCGGTCGGGACGGCCGCGAGGTCGTCGATCGTGCGTGAGATCCCGACCGAGACGGCGACGTCGGCGGTGCGGGTCGCCTCCCGCGGCAGACCAGCAGCGAAGCGGCTCGCGGCGGCACGGGCGTCCGGATCGGTGAACGCGCGCGTGAGCACCACCACCTCGTGGCTGAAGGCGACCACCGCCGCGGCGGGGTCGCGGTCGGTGACGAGCCGGTGCATGCCAGCGGCCAGCGGGGTGCGTCGGGAGGGCCCCGCAGGCGCGAGGGCGTCGGGCGGGTGGTCGACCCGGACCACCAGCACGACGAGCGGTCGGTCGAGATCCCAGCCGAAGCTCGCGGCTCGCCGACGGGCGTCGTCGGCATCCTCGACCCCGCGGAGCAGGTCGTGCATCAGGTCGGTGCGGTACTTGTCCTCGACCGCCTGGATCTCGCGCTGCTTGGTGAGCGCCAGCGCCGCCACCGTCGCGGCGTTCTCCAGGGCCATGAGGTCGTCGGTCGGCGGGCGGTCCTCGGCGAGGGCGATCACGTGGCCGTAGTGCCGCGCGCCGGCGAGGATCGGCACCGCCGTGCAGTCGAACTCCCGGTGGCCGCAGCGTGCGCGCCGACCGGTGGAGTCCAGCAGGATCGCCGGGTCGTCGCCGAGGTGGTGGTCCGCGAGCCGGGCGCCCGCGAGGATCTCGCCGTGGGGTGAGGTGATCGCCGTCGGGCCGTCGAGCAGGTCGGCGAGGTCGCGGGCGATCTCGTCGAGGCCCTCACCCTGCAGCACCGTCTGCAGGAAGGCCCGGTGGATCCGCTCGGAGCGGGCGAGCCGGTCGGCCTGGTGGTCGAGGATCACCGTGAAGGCCTCGGTGAGCAGCTCGTCGAAGGTCACGCCACGGGGCAGCTCGACGATCGGGAAGCCGCGCGCGTCGGCCACCTCGGCGACCTCGGGCGGGAGGGCGTCGAGGTAGCGGCCGAGCTTGATGCCGAGCCCCGCGAGCCCGGCGTCGTCCAGGTCGCGCACCAGCCCCACCAGCGCGGCCGGGTCGTCGCGCAGCGGGTAGGCGCTGGTGAGCAGCAGCTCGTGCGGCTTGGCCCACCGGTGGATGTCGGGCACCTCCATCACCGTGAGCCGCTCGACGGTCCGGTCGGTCCCACGCGATCCGGCGAGGACCGTCGCCCCGTCGAAGGCCGGTGTCGCCAGCACGTCAGCCAGGGTGACGGCACCGGCCCCCGCGGCGGGCGACGGGGTCGTCATCCTGCGATGTCGGGACCGGCGGCGGTCAGGGTGATCCGCAGCAGCACGCGATGCTCGTCCCACATGGCGCGCCGGTAGGCGTCCCAGTCGTCGTGCTCGCCGGCGATCCGTCGGTAGTACTCGACCAGGGGTTCGAGCGCCTCGGGCAGGTGCACGATCCGGGCACGGCCGTCGACGCGGACCCACGGGCCGAAGAACGCGTCGGTGAAGGCGCACACGGAGACCCGTGGGTCGCGCACCAGGTTGGCCACCTTCGCCGACGTGGTCCGGGTCGAGATGATGGCGTGCCCATCGTCGTCGACGGTGACGAGCACCGGAGAGAGCTGGGGAGAGCCGTCCTGGCGGGCGGTGTGCAGCACCGCGCGGTGGTGCGTCCGGAGGAAGGCGCGCGCCTCGTCAAGGTCCATAGCGTCGCTCCTCGACTCGTGGCACGACGATAACCGCTCACGCGCGGTCGTGGGACGCGCACGTGGTCGGGTCACCTCGCGGCGGCACCGCGCTCACGGGTCCGCCGTGAACCCGCCCACCTCGAGGTCGAGGTCGCTGCCGGCGGCCACCACCTCGTCGAAGAGGTAGCGCCCGAAGGACGTCTCGCACGCCAGCAGGATGCTCAGCGTCCCCTGCCGGTCGTCGCGCACCACCTCGGTCGCGACCCGGGCGACGGCCGTGCGCGCGACGGCACCGTCGTCGAAGGCGGCGGGGGTGAGGTCCACCGCGCACAGCCGGGCCAGGAGCTCCGGGGCGCGCGCGCCGGTCAGCCGGAACAGCGCCCGCTGGTGG
>SKNO01000032.1 GCA_007120465.1 Nitriliruptoraceae bacterium | reverse complement strand
GACCCGGCCCTCCCGGTCCCGGCCGCCGGCGCGCCACCCGCGGCGGACGCGGCGACCGAGACACGCGTGCCCGCGGCGCCGCGTCCCCTCGACCTGCACCTGCCGTCCGTGCTCGACGCCGTCGTGATGTTCCGCGATCACCTCTGTGCGCGGCTGGACGACCGCGACGTCGCCCTCGTCCTGGCCGTGCTCGACGGCGCGACGGTGACCGACGCCGCGCAGCAGGTCGGGATCAGCCAGCAGGCCGCGTCACGCCGGCTCCGCACCAACGGCGGCTACGCGCTGCTCCAGAGCTGGCGACAGTTCCAGGAGGACACCTGATGGGCGTGCTCGGAACCTGGGCCTTGGCCGTCGGCATCGCCGACCTGCTCGCCCCCCGCGAGGATGGGGTGCGTGACCCGCGACCGCGCCTGATCGCCGCAACGGTGGCTGTCCCGCTCCTCGCACTCGTCAGCGCTGCCGCCCTCGGGATGGCGTCGGGTGCCGCGCTGTGGGTGCTGGTCGTGACGACGGTGTCGGGCGGGGTGTGGCTGTGGCTCGGACGCGCGCCACAGCCGTGGGCGGTTCCGGTCGCGCTCACGGTGCTCGCGGTGGCCTTCGTCGGGCTGCTCGCCAGCCCAGATCCAGCAGCGCCGACGGTGCCACCGCTCGGCCGGTGGCTGGCTCCCTCACCCTTCCTGGGCATCGACGCGGAGTTGCTGGTGCTCATCGTCGGGCTGGCGGTCCTGCAGATCGCGACGGGGAACCGGATCGTGCGCATGGCCCTCGGCCAGGTCGAACAGGGGCTGCTGGACCAGGAGGCCCAACTGAAGGGCGGCCGGGTGATCGGCCCGCTCGAGCGGCTGTTGATCTTCGGGCTGGCCACCGGTGGGCAGCTCGTCGCCGCCGGGCTCGTCGTGGCCGCCAAGAGCCTGCTGCGTTTCGGCGAGCTGCGTCGCGGCGACGGAACGGACACGCGCCAGCCGCCCCGCGCGGAGCTGATGAGCGAGTACCTGCTGGTCGGCTCGCTCCTCAGCTGGACGCTGGCGTTCGCGGCCGTCGCCGTGGTCGCCGTGTCCGCCGCTGGCTGAGCGGACGGACCACGCGCTGCAGCACCAGGTAGGGTCCGGGCGGAGCACACGATCCCGTCGGTGCTGCCGAGGTGCGGATGAGCTGGCGGACGCTGGAGGAGCACGCCCCCGAGCTGGCGGCGTTCGGCGCGCGCCGCCTCGTGGGTCCGGGGGTCGCCTACCTGGCCACAACGGACGTGACCGGAGCACCGCGGGTCCACCCGGTGACGCCGATCCTCGCTCCGGGGCACCTGTTCGTGTTCATGGAGCCGACCTCTCCCAAGGCCCACGATCTCGAGCGGGGGTCCCGGTACGCCCTGCACTGCGCCGTCGAGGACGAGGACGGTGGCGGTGGTGAGTTCCGTCTGCGCGGCCCCGCCCGCCGTGTGCACGACGACCTGGAGCGCACGCTCGCCGCCGCTCACGCGTCCTACGAACCGACCGAGAGCTACGTCCTGTTCGAGCTGCTCGTCGACGACGCCTTCAGCACGGTGTACGAGGACGGCACACCGGTCCGCCAGCGGTGGCGCCTCGCGGCCTGACCCCACGATCGGCGCAGACGGCGGAGGGACGATCATGGACGTGTTCATCTCGATCGACATGGAGGGCGTGGCCGGGGTGGCCACCCGGGAGCAGTGCCGTCGTGGCGCGGACGACTACGGGATCGGGCGCCGCCTGATGACCGCGGAGGCCAACGCCGCGGTCGCCGGCGCCGTCGACGCAGGGGCGGACCAGGTCGTCGTCCGCGACGCCCACGGCGACATGGCCAACCTGCTCCCGGACGAGCTCGACCGTCGCGCCGAGCTGATCATCGGGTCCCCCAGCGCGCACGCGATGATGGAGGGCATCGACACCCGCCCGTTCGCGGTCGCCCTGTTCGTCGGGTACCACGCCGCCGCGGGCGTCGAGGCAGCGGTGCTCGCCCACACCTACTCGGGAACCAGCTTCCACGACGTCCGCATCGACGGGCGCAGCGTGACCGAGGCGGAGCTCAACGCGTGGCTCGCCGGCGAGTACGGGATCCCCGTCGGGCTGGTCACCGGCGACGACCGGATCTGTGCGGTCGCGGAGGCGCGCCTGCCCGGGGTCCGGACCGTGAAGGTCAAGCGCGGCCACGGCTTCACCGTCGCGGCCTCTCGGCATCCCGAAGACGCCCGTGCGGCGATCAGGGCGGCGGCCGCCGATGCGGTCCGCGGTGCCCCGGAGCTCACCCCGACGGTCGCGTCCGGGCCCGTCACGATCGAGGTGGACCTCACCGACCTGCGGCGCGCGGACCTGTGCGCCCTGCCGCCCCACGTCGAGCGCGACGGCCGGACCGTGCGCTACACCGGCGAGCGCTACCTCGACGCGTTCCACTGCCTGCGCACGTGGCTCCACCTCGCGGCCGCGGCGCGGTAGAGCCCGCCACCCGCACGGCCCCGCGGACGCCCGCACGGCCCTGTCGCGCGCCCCGCGATCACGCGGCGAGCAGCGCATCGGCCGTGCGGCGACCGCTGACCAGCGCTCCCTGGATCGATGCGGTGTCCCGGTGGTCGCCACACACCCACGTGCGCGGCCCGACCCGGACCTCACGGGCGAGCGTCGGCAGGTCGCCGACGTCCTGGCGCGGCTGGGCGTAGGGGATCCGCACCCCGGGCAACCGCTCCCAGGCATCGACCTCGGCGCCGTACCAGCCCCGCAGCTGTGCTCGGACCTGCCGGTCGAGTTCCGACTCGGTCAGGACCGGCAGCCCGACGATCGACGCCGCGACCAGGTGCCGTCCGCGCGGCGCGTACCGCGGCGCGACGTCGGACAGGACGGCGAGGTTGTTCACCGGCCCGTCACGGTCGGAGCCCAGCACCAGGTCCGGGCCACCTACGGGTGAGCGGTCGGCGGCGTAATACAGCGTGACCGTCCCCCGTCCGGGTGCGGGGGCCGGGGACAGCCGATCGGCGAGCAGCTCCACCGCCTGCGGCCCCTCGGTCGCCACGACCACGTGCTCGGCGCGCAGCGTCGGGCCGTCGTCGATCGCCACCTCGCCGTCGCCCACCCGGACCACACGGGCGCCGAGGTCGATCGTCCCGGACGTCAGGCGTCCCGCCAGCTGCGTCGGCAGCGCCTGCATCCCGCGGGCGGGGACCACCACCTCGCCGCGGAAGAAGGACCGGAAGGTCAGCTCGGTGATCCGCGAGGACGTCGTCATCGCCGGGTCGAGCGAGGTGCCGGCCAGGAACGGACGGAGGAAGGCGGCGGTGATCGCCGGTGAGAACCCCCGCCGCCGGAGCAGGCGCTCGGTGGCGACCTGGGGGCGGGCCGCCACCGCGGCACCGGAGGGGGCCAGCACGGAGCGGCGCCACGCGAGCAGTCGCACGCCGTCACGCAGGGTCAGCACCGGCCCGGCCACGGCACGCAGGCCGGCCAGGGGCGCCCGCAGCGGATCGGCCAGGCGGTGCTCCTCACCGCGGTACCGCAGGCGGACCCCCGGGGTGAAGGGGCGCAGCTCGAGCGCCGCGAGGTCGAACCACCGCCGCGCCGCCGGGTAGCCGGTGAGCAGCACCTGGAACCCCCGGTCGAGCAGGTACCCGTCGACCGCGTCGGTGCGGACCCGACCACCGACGCCGTCGGACGCCTCCAGCACCCGTACGGACCGGCCGGCCTCCTCCAGGCGCAGCGCGCAGGTCAGCCCCGCGAGGCCGGCCCCGACGATCAGGACGTCGGCATCCACGGCGATCAGGGCCGGTCGAGGGCGACGCGCAGCGCCGCCTCCAGGTCGCGGTGGCGGAACGCGAACCCCGCCTCCTCGAGGCGTGTCGGCAGCACCCGTTGGCTGACGGTCGCGAGCGAGACCCCCATCTCGCCGTACAGCAACCGGATCGCGAACACCGGGATCGGCAGCACGGTGGGCCGCCGGAGGACCCGACCGAGGAGCCTGGTCATCTCCCGGTTGGTCACGGCACCGGGCGCGACGAGGTTGACGGGACCCTCCAGGTCGTGGTCGAGCAGGAACCGCAGAGCCCGCACCTCGTCCTCCAGCGAGATCCACGGCACGTACTGGCGTCCCGCGCCGACCCTGCCGCCGACGCCGAGTTTGAAGGGCAGCTCCAGCTTCTCGAGCAGCGGCCCCTCCGCGGCGATCACGACCCCCGTGCGGGGGTGCACGACCCGGATCGCGGCCGCGCGGGCAGGGTCGGCCGCCGCCTCCCAGGCCTGGCAGATCTCCGCGACGAAGTCGTCACCGGGCGGGGCGTCCTCGGGGAGCGGCTCGTCCCCGCGGTCCCCGTAGATGCCCACCGCCGAGGCGGACACCAGCACCCCCGGTGGGCGATCGAGGCCGGCGACGGTGTCCGCGATCAGCCGCGTCCCGAGCTCCCGGGAGTCTCGGATGCGACGCTTGGTCGCCGCGGTCCAGCGCGACGCGCCGATCGGCTCCCCAGCGAGGTGGACCACGGCGTCGACCCCCTCCAACCTCGCCGCATCGATCGTGCCCGCTGCGGGATCCCACACGAGGTCCTCGGGGCCCGCCGCGTCCACCGAGCGGGTGATGCGGTGGACCCTGTGGCCGTCCGCGGTCAGCGACGTGGTCAGCGCCCGGCCGATCAGCCCCGTCGCACCGGTGATCGCGATCCTGGACATGCTGCCTCCTGCGTGGCTCACCACATGTTCGCAGACCCAGGGTGCCGCGGACGCCCGCGTGCCTCCTCACGTCCGGTGGTCGCCCGTCACGGGAGAGCGACGTCGGACGACCGACCCACTAGCCTGCCACGGTGCGCGGCCGGGGGGCCATGAGTTGCCGCGCGTTCGGTGTGACCCGCAGGAGCCTCGTGCGTCCCCTCGAACTGGCGCTCGTGCTGGCGGTGGTGGCCGCCGCGGTCCGGCCGTGGACACCGTGGCGCCGCTCCCGCTGGGCCGCGCTGCTCCTGGCGCTCGCCGCGGTCGCGGTGGCCGCCGCGCAGGTGGTGGTCGAGGGGGCGCGCTGGCAACTGGCTCCCGCGTGGGTCGCGGTCGGCGGCCTCGTCCTCGTCGCGTTGCGAGATGCGCTCCATCGGTACGGACCGCCGGTCGACGACACGGCCACCGGGACCCCGGTTGGGGCATCGCGACCGGAACCGAGGCCGGAGGACGACACCCCCACGGAGCGGCGACCACGCCCCTTCATCGTGCCATTGGTGCTCCTGGCTGCCCTCAGCGCCGGCCTCGCCTGGAGCCTGCCGGTGATCACCCTGCCCGAACCGTCGGGCCCCTTCCGGGTCGGGACCACCACGACCGTGGTCGTCGGCGCCGACCGGGTCGAACGCTACGGCCCCGAGCCGGGTGGGCCTCGGGTGCTGCCGGTGCAGGTCTGGTACCCGGCCCACGAGGTCGCCGACAACGAACCGGCACCCTGGCTGCTCGCCCGCGAGGTGGTCACCGACGCCACCGCACGGGACGCGGGGCTCCCGGGCTTCACCCTCGGTCACCTGGCGATGGTCAGCTCCCACGCGGTCCTCGACGCCCCGCTCGCACCGGTCGACGGGCTGTCCCTCGTGCTGTACTCCCACGGGTGGAGCGGGTTCCGGGAGATCCACGCGTCGCAGCTCGAGTCGCTCGCCAGCCACGGCTACCTCGTCGTCGCCGCGGACCACACCTACGGTGCCCTCGCGACGGAGCTGCCCCACGGGACGATCGCCGAGCTCGACCCCGACACGCTGCCCTCCGGAGCGACACAGGAGGTCTACGACGACGCCGCCGAGCAACTGGTCGCCACCTTCGCTGCGGACCTCGAGGCGATCATGACAGCCGTGCTCGAGGAGGACCTGCTCGGCGACCTCGTCGACGCGGAGCTGCTGGAAGGCCACCCCGTCGGGTTCATCGGGCACTCCACCGGCGGAGGTGCAGCCGTGCTGACCTGCAGCCGCGATCCGCGGTGCGGCGCGGTCGTCGGGTACGACCCCTGGGTCGAGCCCGTCCCTGACGAGGTGGTCGGCGGCGAGTTCGACACCCCGCTGCTGTCGCTCCGCAGCGAGGAGTGGGTCGACAACGACAACGACGTCCGGTTGCGGCGCCTCCATGCGGGGGCGACCGCCGCCGAGGGGCGGGTGGAGGTGGCCGGGCTGCGCCACCGCGACCTCACGCTCCTGCCGCTGCTCAGCCCGCTCAGCGCGCGGCTCGGGCTCAGCGGTCCCCTCGCCGACGCGGAGGCGCTCGACATCATCGACCGATGGACGGTCGGATTCCTCGATCACCACCTCCGGGGCATCGGGCTGGATCCGCTCGTGGCACCGCCATCGGGCCACCGCACGTTCGTCGAGAACGCGAGCCGGTGACGGCCGAGTGGTCGGCCGTCACCGGTCCTGGATGAAGGGGAACCGTGCGCGGACCTGCGCCACACGCTCCGGGTCGATCTCCGCCATCAGCATCGTCGGGTCGGTGGTCGCCTCCACGAGCGACACGCCCAGGGGATCGATGATGCGGCTGTCCCCGACGTAGTCGAGATCCCCGCCCGAGCCGACCCGGTTGATGCCGACGACGTAGGCCTGGTTCTCGACGGCGCGCGCCCGCAGCAGTGACCGCCAGTGCTCGCGCCGCGGCGAAGGCCAGTTGGCCACCACGAGGTAGGCGTCCACCTCGGGGCCGATCCGCCAGTACTGGTCGGCGAAGCGCAGGTCGTAACAGACCGTCAGGCCCCACCGGACGCCCTCGATCTCCACCACGACGTCGCGGTCGCCCGGGCTGAACCGCTCGTGCTCGCCGGCGTAGCTGAAGGGGTGGATCTTGTCGTACCGGTGGATCGTGCCGTCCGCGCCCACCACCAGCAGCGAGTTGGTCGGCAGTCCGCCGTCCTGACCCTCGAGGGGCACCGACCCCGCGATCCACACGTCGTGTTCGGCGGCCCGCTCCCGCATCCACCGCACGGTCGGCCCGTCGGCGGGTTCGGCGGTGAGGTGGGTGCGCATGGAGAACCCGGTGGCGAACATCTCGGTGAGCACCACGAGCCGGGCCCCGCTCGCCACCGCGGCCCGCACCTGCGGCTCGAGCCACGCGAGGGTCGCGTCCCGGTCCTCCCAGGCGATGTCGTGCTGCAGCCCTGCGATCCGCATCATCGTCACCTCCGCGCGTCCTCCGGTGCGAGCATCCGCAGCCGCGCCACGCCCTCCTCGAGCACCTCGTCGCGCTTGCAGAAGGCGAAACGGACCAGGCTGCGGACCGGACCGGCGTCGCCGACGAAGGCGGACACCGGCACGGCCGCGACCCCGATCGCGCCGGGCGCCCAGCGACAGAAGGCCTCGCCGTCGTCATGGCCCCACGGTGCCACATCCGCGACGAGGAAGTACGTGGCGGCCGAGCCCATCACCGGCACCCCGGCCGCACGCAACCCCGCGGCGAGGAGGTCGCGGCGCCGGCGGTGGACGTTGGCGAGGTCGTCGTAGACCTCATCGGGCAGGGCCAGCGCACGGGCCACGGCGTGCTGCAGCGGCGTGCCCCCCGCGAAGGACAGGAACTGCTTGGTGGTGCGCACGGCGGTGGTCAGCGCCGGGGCGGCGCACGCCCACCCGATCTTCCAGCCCGTCGCGGAGAACGTCTTGCCGGCGCTGGAGATCGTGACGGTGCGTTCCGCCATCCCCGGGAAGCTGGCGAGGGGTCGGTGCGACCCGTCGAACACCAGGTGCTCGTAGACCTCGTCGGTCACGGCGAGCAGGTCGTGCGCGACGCACCGCTCGGCGATCGCTGCGAGCTCCTCGGCGGTGAGCACGGTCCCGGTCGGGTTGTGGGGGGAGTTGAGCAGCACCAGCCGGGTCCGGGGGCCGATCGCCGCGTCGAACCGGTCCAGGTCGAGCCGCCACCCGGCGTCGAGATCTCCGGGCGGTGGCGGCGTGAGCGGCACACGGCGTTCGACCGCCCCGGCCATCGCGATCACCGCCGTGTACGCGTCGTAGGTGGGCTCGAGGACCACCACCTCGTCGTCGCGTTCGCAGAGGGCGAGGATCGTCGCCGCGACCGCTTCCGTGGCCCCGAAGGTGACCGTCACCTCGGTGTCCGGGTCGAACCCGAGGCCGTGGAACCGGCGCTGATGGGCGCTGATCGCCGCGCGCAGGGCGGGGACCCCGGGTCCGGGCGCGTACTGGTGGTGGCCGGCGTCGATCGCCTCGTGGGCTGCGGCGACCACGGGGGCGGGCGGGTCCTCGTCGGGGAACCCCTGGCCGAGGTTGACCGCGTCGTGCTCCATCGCGAGGGCGGTCATCTCCGAGAAGATCGTGGTCCCGAACCCGCGCAGGCGGGTGACCAGCGGGTCGTCACGGGTGTCCGGCATGTGGTGTCCTCGGGTCGGCGACGCCGTGCCGTGAGACCCTACGCTGCTGTGGCGCGCGGGGCGCGCTCGCCGCCGACGGTGGTGGCGCAGCCCCGCCGAGGTGTCGTCGGACGACGAGGAGGCGCGAGGTGGGCGTCGTCGAGGAGCTGGCCACCGCGCTGCCCGACGGCGCACTGGTCACCGACCCGGACGTCCTCGAGTCCTACCGTCACGATCGCACGGTGTGGGTGGAGGCCGGGCACCCTGCGGCGGCGGTCCTGCCGGGCACCACCGCCGAGGTGGCGACGGCGGTGCGCATCGCTGCCGCGCACCGCGTCCCCGTGCTGCCTCGCGGTGCCGGCAGCAGCCTCGCGGGCGGCGCGACCGCCACCGACGGCTGCCTCGTGATCGGTCTCGAGCGGATGGACCGGATCCTCAGCATCGACGCCGCGGAGCAGCTCGCCCACGTCGAGCCGGGCGTGCTGAACGCCGACGTGACCGCTGCCAGCGCCGACGACGGTCTGTTCTACCCACCCGACCCCGCGAGCCGCACCTACTCGACGATCGGCGGCAACATCGCGACCAACGCCGGGGGGCTGTGCTGCGTGAAGTACGGGGTGACGCGCGACCACGTCGAGCGGCTCGAGGTGGTCCTCGCCGACGGCACGGTGATCGAGACCGGCAGCACCACCGTGAAGGGGGTCGCCGGGCTGGACCTGACGTCGCTGTTCGTCGGCTCCGAAGGGCAGCTCGGGATCGTGACGCGGGCGGTGCTGCGGCTGCGTCCCGCTCCGGAGGGCGCTGCGACCCTCGTGGCCTTCTTCCCGAGCCTCGGTGCCGCCGGCCAGGCCGTGACCCGGGTCGTCCGCGACGGTCTCGGGCTGTCCCTGGTGGAGATCATGGACCACGGAGCCATCGTCGCCGTCGATGACTGGCACAACATGGGCCTGGACCGCGACGCCGCGGCGCTGCTGCTGATGCAGTCCGACGCGCCCGAGCCCCAGCGGACGCACGAGATCGCACGTGCCGGGGAGCACTGCGACGCCGCCGGCGCGAGCTACGTCGCGGTGACCGGTGACCCCGAGGAGGGCGAGCAGCTGCTCGAAGCCCGCCGGCTGGCGAGCAGCGCGGTGGACCGGGCACCGGGGGTCGCGATCCACGAGGACGTGTGCGTGCCGCGCTCGCGGGTCCCCGACCTGATCGGCCGCATCGAGCAGATCGCCGCCCGGTTCGAGGTGGGGCTGGCCACGATGGGACACGCGGGAGACGGCAACCTGCACCCCACGCTGCTGGTCGGGGAGGGCGAGGAGGCGTTCGCGCGGGGGCTCGCCGCGTTCTCGGCGATGCTGGAGGCGACCCTGGAGCTCGGCGGGACGATCTCCGGCGAGCACGGGTTGGGGCGCATCAAGGGCCGGTTCCTGGAACGGGAGGTGGGTGCGCCCAACCTCGCCGTCCAGCGGGCGATCAAGCGGGCCCTCGACCCGGACGGGGTCTTCGTCCCCGGCCAGTGGCTGCCGTGAGGCGCTCCCGGCGCGCCGGGCTCATCGAGCCGAGGGGTCCGCGGGACCGTCGCGTCGCGCCTGCGGTCCACCGGGCGTCGACGATCGCCGATCGCGGGCGACGGGTTCCAGCCCGCGGAGCCCGTTCCAGAGCAGGTTGACCACGTGGGCGGCCACGACCTCGCGTGGCTGGGTGCGGTTCTCCAGCCACCACTCCCCGACCAGCGCCACCGCCCCGACGAGCATCAGCGCGTACATCGGTGCGGTGTCGCCGTCGAAGCCGCGGTCGCCGAACTCCTCGATCAGCAGCTGCTCCGCGCGGGTGGCCACGTCCGCGATCACCGACGCGAAGGAGCTGCCGGTCATCCCCCGGGGGGCGTCGCGGACGAGCACCCGGAAGCCGTCCTCGTGGTCCTCGATGTAGGTGAGGAACGCGTCGGCGGCGGACTCGGCGATCCGGCGGGGGTGGCGCGCCTCGAAGGCCTGCGCCAGCGACGCGGTGAGGTAGCGAACCTCACGGTCGACCACGACCGCGTAGATGCCCTCCTTGCCGCCGAAGTGCTGGTAGACGACGGGTTTGGACACGCCGGCCCGCTCGGCGAGCTCCTCGATCGAGGTGGCCTCGAAGCCTCTCTCCGCGAACAACGACCGGGCGACCCCGACCAGCTGCTCCCGGCGCTCCTGTCCGGTCATCCTGACGCGCTTCGACGATGCCACCCACGCTCCTGCCACCATCGCCCCACCCCGGCGCTCCGGCGTGGGCACCCGGGTCGACCTCCGCACCCTACGCGGCCGCCGCGTCGAGGCGGCGGTCAGGCGGCCAGGGCACGTCGGTCGCGGCGGCGGCGGGCCAGTTGGGCGGGGCTCGGCAGCTTGATGTCGCGCGCGAGCCCGATCAGCGACAGCGTGCGGATCACGATCCACGACGAGTCGAACTCCCACCAGCGCAGACCGTGACGCGCCGACGCGGGGAACGCGTGGTGCGCGTTGTGCCACCCTTCGCCGAACCCGAGGAGCGCCATCACCGCGTTGTTGCGTGCCTCGTCGTGGGACTCGAAGGGGCGCGTCCCGAACACGTGGCAGATCGAGTTGATCGACCAGGTCACGTGGTGCAGCAGGAAGATGCGCACCAGGCCGCCCCACAGGAACCCGGTCAGCGCACCACCGATCGACATCGTGATGAGGCCGCCGAGGATCGCGGGTGCGAAGAACGAGGCGACGACGAGGGCGGGGAAGGCACGCGAGATGCGTGCCACCACCGGATCACGCAACAGGTCGGGCGCCCATGCCTTCTGCACCGTGGCATCCGGGGAGAACAGCCACCCGACGTGGGCGTACCACAGGCCCCGCAGCAGCCCGACCGTCCCGCCGGCCGCGTCCACGTGGGGCGAGTGCGGGTCGCCGAGGCGATCGGAGTAGGCGTGGTGGCGGCGGTGGGTGGCGACCCAGTCGATCACCGAACCCTGGATCGCCATCGAACCCGCCACGGCCAGCACGGCGCGCACCACCGGCGGCGCCTTGAAGCTCTGGTGGGTGAACAGCCGGTGGAACCCGACCGTGATCCCGAGACCGGTGAAGGTGTAGAACCCGACGAGCAGCGCCACGTCCACGGCCCCGATGCCCCAGCCCCACAACCCGACGATCGCGAGCGTCACCCCGACGAGGGGGAGCACGGTCGCGACCAGCATCCCGATGCGTTGCCAGAACAGCGCCCGCGGCGCGGTGATCGTGATGCCGCGGAGGGTGGGCGTCTCGTCGAGGACGCTCGGCGGCAGGGCGAGGTTGGTCACGGTGGCGCCTCAGGTCATCGGCGGGTCGGGGGCTCTTCCCCGGCTAGCTACGGCTGCGTAACTTACGGGTCCGTAGGTGCGATCTCCAAGCGGCACGGACGATCCGGAGCACGACGGTCGCAGACCGCACGTCCCCGAGCGCTAGCGTGGGCGGGGACCGTCGGTGTCGCGGTCGTCCCCTGACGGAGGCCCCGTGTCCGTGCTCGACCCGTCCGCGTCCGCGGTCATCGCCCGTGCCCGCGGCGTCGCGGACGCCGCGCTGGACCAGCTGCGGCCGCGCCTGCTGGCATCCAGCGGGCGGGTCGAGGTGTCCCCGAAGGCCGACGGCACCCCCGTCACGGAGATCGACCACGAGATCGACGCGCGGCTCGCCGAGGAGGTCACGACGGCCTTCCCCTCCCACGGGGTGATCAGCGAGGAGCGCGAGACCCGGGCGCCGACGACCGACTGGGCCTGGATCGTCGATCCGATCGACGGCACCTCGAACTTCATCGCCGGGCTGCCCTACTGGTGCGTGTCGATCGCGCTGGCACTCGAGGGCGTCCCGGTACTCGGGTTCGTCGACGCCCCGGTCCTCGACCGGCGCTACCTCGCCGTCCGCGGCTCGGGAGCCGAACGTGACGGCCGGTCGCTGCGGGTGCGAGCACCGGTCGACTGGCGTGACGGCCGGTACGGCTACCTGCCGGTGATGCTCACCACGGGGACCGCGCGACGGGCGCGGCCGGCTGGGCTGCGCCTCAACCCCCGGGTCATGGGGTCCACGGCGCTGGACCTGGCGATGGTCGCGGAGGGCGTCGCCGTCGCCTCGGTGGCGGTGCGCCCCTACGTCTGGGACATCGCGGCCGGAGCGCTGCTCGTGGAGGAAGCGGGTGGCGCGGTCACCACCGTGGGGGCCGATCCGCTGCTGCCCCTGCGTCCGGGGGCAGCCTACGGGCGACGCACCGCCCCGACGGCGGCCGCGGCCGACGGCGCCTACGCCCGCGACCTGGCGACCGCGCTGCTGCCCCAGGGCTGACCGCGAGGATCAGGGGGGCAGCCAGGCGGCTTCGGCGAGCTGGCGCCACAGTTCGCGGGAGCCGTCGTCGGTCGGTTGCTGGTAGGAGTACAGGGCGGCGCCGTCGGTGAGCTCCGTCGCCCGCCCCACCTGGACGAGCCCCGCCTCCGGTGCGTTCAGCCACCCGGCGATACCGGGCACGATCAGCGTGTCGGTGGCGGTGGCCAGTTCCGCCTCCAGGTCGAGCCACTGTTCGAACCACGCGGCCTGGTCCGGCTCGTGGGCGCGGAAGTAGTTCATCGGGAACAGGGCGTCGACCAGCCCGTCGCGGGCCCAGGACGGCCAGTCCTGGAGCGCGTCGGTGGCCGGGCGGGTGGCGGCGAAGCTCCCCTCCTCGGTGCCGGCGGGCCCTGGGCCCCAGGTGATCACGGCCGCGGACAGCGCCACCGAGCGCGGCACCTCCTCCAGCGCACGCGTGACGTGCGCGACCACGCCGCGGGTCTGCGCCTGGCGCCAGGCGACGAACGCCGGGTCGTCGGGCGCCGGCACCGCGTCGGTGCCAGCTGCCTCCTGGTACGCCGCGAGCGCCGCAGGGTGGTAGCCGTGCCGCGGCGACTCGTACCGGACGTAGTCGAGGTGGATCCCGTCGACCGCCGTGGTCGCCGCGAGCTCGACCGCGATCTCCGCGAGGTGCGCACGGACCTCCGGCAGCGCCGGATCGAGGTACTCCGACCACTCGCCATCGACGGTCCGGGTGACCCAGCGGTCCTCCACCGGGGCATCACGACCGTGCTCGGCGGGCAGCCAGCCGTCGGGGACAGGCAGCTCCTCGTACACCCGGTGCCACGTCGGTGCGAGGGACACCCAGGCGTGCACCTCGATGCCCGCGGCGTGGGCGAGCGGGACGAGCTCGGCGAGCACGTCCAGCCCCTCCGCCAGGTCGGGGTCCGTCGTCGCCGGCAGCACCTCGGAGGCGTAGTACGCATCGTGGCGTCGGGCGACCTGCGCGATCACCGCGGTCGCCTCGGCCTCGGCGAGCTCCTCCACGAGGGTGGCGATCCCCTCCGGGGTCTTGAGCGTGTCGTCGAACAGGTGGACCCACACGGCGCGCACCGGCGCGGTCAGTGCTGGAGGCGCCGGCTCGGGCGGCGACGGCTCGGGCGGCGACGGCTCGGGCGGTGTCGCCTCCTCGATCGCCTCCTCGGTGGCCGTCGGCTCGTCGTCGGGGATCTCGTCGATACCCTCCTCGGCGGAGGGCACCGCACAGCCGATGGCGACGAGGGCGAGCAGCGCGAGCAGGGCGGAGCGGGTGCGCACTCCTCCTCCTTGGTGACGACGGGGTCGGCGTCGCGACGAGGGTGCCAGACCGGCGCGCCGACCCCCACCTCCGCCGCCACCCACTGTGGCCGGAAGGCGTCACAGTGTCGCCAGGGCCTCGTCGATCGGCGTGTCCCCCGCGACCAGCTCGAACACCGCCCCCACGGTGGTGGGACGCTCCAGGCAGGCCACCATCACCGCGGCGACGTCGGCCCGCGGGATCGCACCGTGCTCGGGCACCCGCGGCACCCCGATCGTGACCCGCCCGGTGCCGGGATCGTGGGTGAGCGCACCCGGACGCACCACCGTGGCCGCGAGGTCGCTGGCCAGGAGCAGCCGGTCCGCCGCGTGCTTGGCGGCGAGGTAGTGGCGGATCGATGCACGTCCGCGCAGCGGGTCGTCCGCGGCGATCGATGACAGCATCACGTAGCGCTCCACCCCGCGGGCCGTACACGCGTCGATGGTCCGCACGGCGCCGTGGAGGTCGACCCGGAGGGTGGCGTCGGGTCCGGTCCTGGACCCCGACCCCGCGCAGAAGCAGACCCCTTCGACCCCGTCGAAGGCGTGCTCCAGCTCCCCCTCGAGGTCGCCGACGACGGTGGTCGCGCCGAGCTCCTCCAGTGCCGCGGCCTGGGCCGGGTCGCGGATCATGGCGCGCACGTCGTGACCGGCCCGCAGCGCCTGCTCGACCACGAGCCGGCCGGTCCCGCGGCTCGCGCCGATCACCAGCAGTCGCATCCGTCCACCTCCGTCGTCACGTCAGGCGGATCGGGGCGCCGCCGTCAGCGCACAGCTCAACGCACGGCTTCGAGCTCGTTCGCGAGCTCGGTGAGCATCTCCTTGGCGTCGCCGTAGAGCATGACCGTGTTCTCGCGCTCGAACAGGTCGTTCTTGATCCCCGCGTACCCGGGAGACAGGCTGCGCTTGATCACGAACACCCGGCGCGCCTGCTCG
Source organism: Nitriliruptoraceae bacterium (assembly GCA_007120465.1). Taxonomy (GTDB): domain Bacteria; phylum Actinomycetota; class Nitriliruptoria; order Nitriliruptorales; family Nitriliruptoraceae; genus CSSed11-175R1. The sequence goes on along the minus strand of SKNO01000032.1, from coordinate 4,905 downwards.
ACGTCCAGGATCGGCATGCCGCCGATCGGGCTGTCGGGCTGCTCCTTCGCGGCCGGGTTCACCACGTCGTTCGCGCCGACGACGATCGCCACGTCGGTCTGCGAGAACTCGGGGTTGATCTCGTCCATCTCGGACAGCAGCTCGTAGGGGACCTCCGCCTCGGCGAGGACCACGTTCATGTGCCCGGGCATCCGGCCGGCGACGGGGTGGATCGCGAACCGGACGCTGGCGCCACGGTCGATCAGCGCCTGGGCGAGGTCGTGGGCCGCGTTCTGCGCCCGCGCCGCCGCGAGGCCGTAGCCGGGCACGATGATGACCGACTGGGCGGCCTCGAGGACCATCGCCGCCGACTCGGGGTCGGTCGAGATGACCGTGCCGTACTCGCCGTGCTCGACGTCCCCGCCTTCGCCGTACCCCCCGGCGATCACGTTGATGAGGGAGCGGTTCATCGCCACGCACATGATCTGCGTGAGGATCAGGCCGGCCGCGCCGACGACCGTGCCGGCGATGATCAGCAGGTGGTTGTTCAGCGCGAACCCGGTCGCCGCGGCCGCGAGCCCCGACAGGGAGTTGAGCAGGCTGATGACGACGGGCATGTCGGCGCCCCCGATGGGCAGGACGAGGATCAGCCCGACCAGCAGGCTCGCCGCCGCCAGTCCGATGATCAGTCCCGCCGCCGTGCCGGGATCCTCGACCCCGAAGGTCGCGACGAACCCCATGGCCGCACCGCCGAGGGCTGCCAGACCCATCAGCACGGTGCGCATCGGGATCCGCTGGCTGGCCTCGAGGGTGCCGCGCAGCTTCAGTTCGGCCAGGATGCTGCCCGACAGGGTCGTCGCCCCGATCAGGACCGACAGCACCAGGGTGACGGCGGCCGTCCCACCGAGGACCGTCGCGGCGGTGGCTTCGCCGGGGGCTTCCACCACCTCGAGCCAGAACAGCGACAGCGCCACCAACGCGGACGCGGCACCACCGAACCCGTTGAACCGTGCGACGATCTCGGGCATCTGGGTGGCACGGGCCCGGACGACGATCAGCACCCCGAGCCCGCCGCCGATCACCAGCCCGGTGACGATCCAGCGGTAGTCGACCAGCCCGATCTCGACGAGCGTGATCACCACCGCGACGAGCATCCCGCTGGCCATCAGCGCGTTGCCGGTGCGGGAGGTGCGCACCTTGGAGAGACGCTTGAGCCCGACGACGAACAGCGCGATCGACGCGAGCGCCAGCAGTGCCGTGAGCTCCGTGATCTCGATCCCGCCGTTCACCGTCGACCTCCGAAGGTCGCGAGCATCCGATCGGTGACCAGGAACCCGCCGACGACGTTGATCGTGGCGAGGATCAGGGCCGCGACGCCGATCACGACGCTGACCGAGGGGCTGGCCACGGTCACCAGGGTCAGGGCCCCGATGATCGTGATCCCCGACATCGCGTTGGCACCCGACATCAGCGGTGTGTGCAGCGTCGGGGGCACCTTCGTGATCAGCTCGAACCCGAGGAAGCCTGCGAGGACGAAGACGTAGATGCTGACGAGCAGCGGACCCATCATGCGTTGCCTCCTGCGACGAGTTCGGCGATCCGCTCGTTGACCACCTCGCCGTCGTGGGTCAGTAGCGAGCCCGCGACGACCTCGTCGTCGAGGTCGACGGTGAGTTCGCCATCGCTGACCAGCAGGGCGAGGAACGCCACGATGTTGTTCGCGTACACGCTGCTGGCCTCGCGCGGCATCTCGGACGGCAGCAGGTGGCCGGGCAGGATCCGCACGCCGTCGTGGTCGACGGGACCGGCGAGGTCGGTGAGCTCGCAGTTGCCGCCGTCAGCCGCCGCCAGGTCGATCACGACCGCCCCGGCCGGCATGGCCTCGACCATCTCGGTGGTGAGCAGCCGCGGGGCGGGCCGACCGGGGATCGCCGCGGTGGTGATCACCGCGTGCGCGCCGGTGAGGTTCTCGGTGAGGATGCGCCGCTGACGGGCCAGGAAGTCCTCGCCCACCTCCTTCGCGTAGCCGCCTTCGCCGGTGAGATCCTCCTCCTGCGGGATGTCGATGAAGGTGGCGCCGAGCGAGGCGACCTCCTCCTTTGCCGCCGCGCGGATGTCCGAGACCTTCACGATCGCACCGAGGCGCCGGGCGGTCGCGACGGCCTGCAGTCCGGCGACGCCCGCCCCGAGCACGACCACGGTGGCGGGACGGATCGTCCCGGCCGCGGTCATGAACAGCGGGAAGTACTTGTCGAGCTCGTAGGCCGCGGTGATCACCGCCCGGTAGCCGGCGATGTTCGCCTGGCTCGACAGTGCGTCGATCGCCTGGGCGCGGCTGATCCGCGGCACCAGCTCCATCGCGAGCGACGTCACCCGCCGCTCCGCCATCGCCGTCACCATCTCGAGGTTGCGGTGCGGTGCGGTGAACGACAGCAGCACGGTCCCCTCGGCGAGTGCCCGCACGTCCTCCACGGACGGGGGCGCGACCCGGGCGACCAGCTGCGCGTCGGCGACCGCGCCGGCGTCCACGATCGCCGCGCCGGCCTCCTCGTAGGCGGCGTCGTCGTAGCGGGCGTGAGCACCGGCCCCACGCTGCACCTGCACGGTCAGCCCCGACGAGACGAGCTTGGCCACGGACGCCGGCGTCGCGGCGACCCGGCGTTCCCCGGGGGCATCCTCCTTGGGGACGAACAACGTGGTCACGTCGACCTCCCTGGCGCTGCGCGGTCCGCGCGCGCCATCCGTCACGCTAGTCAGGCCGTCCCCCGCGACCCTAGCGGGTCGGTCCCCGGCTTCCCGACGGTCCCGCCCCACGCCTACGCTCGCGGCGTCGATCGGTACCGATCGGACCGGGACCCCGCCCGCACGCGCCGGGGCAAAGCAGACGCCACCTCGAGGAGCGCACCGCCATGGCCACGATCTACTACGACCAGGACGCCGACCTGTCCCTGATCCAGGGCCGGAAGGTCGCGATCCTCGGCTACGGCAGCCAGGGCCACGCCCACGCGCTGAACCTGCGCGACTCCGGGGTCGACGTCCGCGTCGGGCTGCGGCCCGGCTCCGCGTCCCGGGGACGGGCCGAGGAGGAAGGGTTGCGGGTCCTCGACACGAACGACGCCGCGGCGGAGGCGGACGTCGTCGTGATCCTCGCCCCCGACACCGCCCAGAAGGCGATGTGGGAGGACGGGCTCGCCGAGGTGGTGGTGCCCGGCAACGCGCTGGTGTTCGGGCACGGGTTCAACGTGCACTTCGGTTTCATCGAGCCGCCGGAGGACGTCGACGTGTTCCTCGTCGCGCCGAAGTCGCCGGGGCACATCGCCCGCCGGATGTACGAGCAGGGCCAGGGGGTACCGGGGCTCGTTGCGGTCCACCAGGACTCGTCCGGATCGGCGCTGGATCTCGGCCGCTCCTACGCCGCCGGGCTCGGGCTGACGCGGGCCGGCGTGCTGCACACCACCTTCGCCGAGGAGACCGAGACCGACCTGTTCGGCGAGCAGGCCGTGCTGTGCGGCGGTGTCAGCCACCTCGTCCAGGCGGGGTTCGAGACCCTCGTCGACGCCGGCTACCAGCCAGAGGCGGCCTACTTCGAGTGCCTCCACGAGCTCAAGCTGATCGTCGACATGATGTACGAGGGCGGCCTGTCGTGGATGCGCTACTCGGTGTCCGACACCGCCGAGTACGGCGACTACGTCTCCGGCCCACGCGTGATCAACGAGTCGTCACGCGAGGCGATGAAGGAGATCCTCGCCGAGATCCGGGACGGGTCCTTCGCCAACCGGCTCATGGCGGAGATCGAGGGCGGCGGCGAGTACTTCGCGTCCAAGCGTGCCGAGGGCCGCGGCCACCAGATCGAGGTCGTGGGTCGTCAGCTCCGCGACATGATGCCCTTCATCGACACCCCGACCGAGATGGACTGACCGCCGGTCGCCCGCCGCGGACGGGCACGGGCAGCGGCCCTCACCGGCCGAGCAGCGCGACGAGCTCGGCCGGGCTGGCCACCACGTGGTCGGCGCCGGCCGCCTCGAGCTCCGCACGGTCACCGGCACCCCAGGTCACCCCGACGGTCCGCACGCCGCAGGCGATGCCGGCCGCGACGTCGTGCTCGCGGTCCCCGATCATCACCACGTGGCCGAGCTCGAGACCGGGGCCGATCGTGTCGAGGGCGCGCCGCAGGGTGGCGGCCTTCGGTTCACCCTGCAGATCGGTGACGGGGCCGTGGACCGCCACGAACCACGGTGCCAGCCCCAGGTGCTCGACGATCGGGACCGCGAACTCCCGCGGCTTCGACGTCACGACCGCCAGCACCGCCTCCGCCGACAGCGCCGCGAGCGCCGGTTCGATCCCCGGCACCACCTCGGTGCTGCGGAGCGACACCTCGGGGTAGGCGACGCGGTAGAGCGTGACGCAGTCCGCGACGAGCCGTGCATCGGCGCCGCTCTCGTCGAGCAGCGTCGCGAAGCTCTCCGGCAATGGGGGCCCGATGAACCGGACGAGCTCGGCCGGGTCGCGGACGGGGAGCCCGACGCCGTCGAGGGCGAGGTTGATGCAGGTCGTGATCGCCCGGGTCGAGTCCACCAGGCACCCGTCGAGGTCGAACAGCAGCGCGCGGCGGGTCACGGGGCCGCCCCCACCGCGCCTGGGTCCAGGTCGGCGAACCGCCACCCGTCCAGCACGACCGGGTCGTCGGTCCACCACGGACCCGGGAGCACCGTCTCGAGCTGGGCGCACAGCCACGGCGGCGGCAGGGTCCGCCCGACCAGGCGGTCGCCGGGTCGTGCACCGCCGGCGCGGTCGATCAGTTCCTCGGCCGTGAGCCGCTCCGGTCCGTCGGCGGCGACCACGAGGTGGCCCGTCTCGGCCCGCGAGCGGGCCCGGTCGAAGGCGACCACCAGCTCCACGAGGTCGGGCGGCCGGACCGGGGCGAGG
>SKNO01000017.1 GCA_007120465.1 Nitriliruptoraceae bacterium | reverse complement strand
TTCTTCGTCATCGTCGTCGCCGCGGCGGAGGTGGTGGTCGGTCTCGCGCTGATCGTCAACCTCTACTTCCGGCGCGGGACCCTCGATGTCGACGTCCCCCAGCTGTTGAGGTACTGACGTGAGCCTCGCCGTGACCAGCTCCGTGGGTCAGCACCTCGCCAGCGAGGTGATCCAGACCACGACCGGGATGATGGGGATCGCCTGGCTGATCCCGCTGTTGCCGCTCCTCGGCTTCGTGCTCGTGCTCGGGACCGGCAAGCGTCTGGGGGAGCGGTCAGCGCTGATCGCGGTCGGCATCTCCGGCGTGGTGTTCCTGCTGTCCCTCGGCGTCACCGCGGAGCTGCTCACCGACCCCGGGACCTACGTCCGCCCGATGCCCGCGTGGATCGCGGTCGGTCCGCTGACGGTCACCTACGACCTGCTGATCGACCAGCTGACCGTCGTGATGCTGCTGGTCGTCACCGGGGTCGGGTTCCTGATCCACGTCTACTCGATCGGCTACATGCACGGCGACGCGCGCTACCCGCGGTTCTTCGCCTACCTGAACCTGTTCCTCGCCTCGATGCTGATCCTGGTCCTGGGGCAGAACCTCCTGGTGCTGTTCCTCGGCTGGGAGCTCGTCGGGCTGTCCAGCTACCTGCTGATCGGGTTCTGGTTCGAGAACCGCGAGTACGCGGTCGCGGCCAAGAAGGCCTTCATCACCAACCGGGTCGGCGACGTCTCCTTCATGGTCGCGCTGTTCCTCACCTTCGCGGCCGTCGGGACGCTCGACGTCCTGGGACTCGTCGAACAGGCCGAGACGATCGCGTCGGGCACGGCGTTCGCGCTGGTCCTGCTCTTCCTCGGTGGGGCCGCGGCGAAGTCCGCCCAGATCCCGCTGTACGTCTGGCTCCCGGACGCCATGGCGGGTCCGACGCCGGTGTCGGCGCTGATCCACGCCGCCACGATGGTGACGGCCGGGGTCTACCTGCTCGTGCGTCTGTCGCCCGTGCTCGTGATGTCGCTGCCCGCGATGGAGATCATCGCCTACATCGGGGTGTTCACGGCGCTGCTCGCCGCCCTGATCGCGGTGCGGCAGGACGACATCAAGAAGATCCTGGCCTACTCGACCGTCTCGCAGCTCGGCTTCATGGTGCTGGCCATCGGGGTCGGCGCCTTCCGGGAGAGCATCTTCCACCTCGTCACCCACGCGTTCTTCAAGGGGCTGCTGTTCCTCGTCGCCGGGTCGGTGATGCACGCGATGGCCAACCGCACCGACGTCTGGCGGATGGGCGGGCTGCGCAAGGCGATGCCGATCACCTTCTGGACCGCACTGGTCGGCTGGCTGGCGATCTCCGGGGTGCCCCCCTTCGCCGGGTTCTTCTCCAAGGACCAGATCCTCACCGAGGCGTACTTCCACGGCTACGGCGCCATCTGGGTCCTCGGGCTCGCCGCCGCGGTCCTCACGGCGTTCTACATGTCGCGGTGGTTCTTCCTCATCTTCCTCGGCGAGCCGCGGTACGGCGCGGACGTCCACCCCCACGAGTCCCCCCGCACGATGACCGTCCCCCTGATCGTGCTGGCGGCGCTGTCCACGGTCGGGGGCCTCGCGTTGAACGCGGTGCACACCGGGCCGCTGTACCGGTTCCTGGAGCCGACCGTCGGGCCGATCGACGAGCTCGGCTACGAGCCTGCCGGGCCGCTCACCGAGGCGGTGCTGATCCCGTTGGCGGTCGTCGCCGCGGCGGTCGGCATCGGGCTGGCCTACCTCGCCTACGTCCGGCGGGACCTGTCGCTCGGGCGGGTGGCCGAGCCGATCAAGGGCGCCGGAGCCGAGCTGCTTGAGCGGAGGTTCTTCGTCGACGAGCTCTACGAGGCCATCTTCGTCCGCGCGGGTGGGCGCCTCGCTCGGGGCGTGACCTGGTTCGACGCCCGCGTGGTCGACGGCGCGGTGGTCGGAAGCGGCGTCGCCTCCCTCGCGACCGGGCGGATCGTCCGGCGCGTGCAGACCGGGTTGACCCGCGGCTACGTGGGCTGGCTGTTGCTCGGTTCGCTGGCCGTGGTCGGGGTCATGGTCGTGCAGGTGGTGCGCTGATGGGGCTGCTCACGATCACGCTCCTGATCCCGGTCTTCGGGGCCCTCGTCCTGGCGATGCTCGATCGGGACGGCCGCACCCCGAAGGTGGTGGCGCTGGTGGCGTCGCTGGCGACCTTCGCCGCGTCGCTGGCGCTGCTCGTACCCTTCGACCTCGGCGACCCGGGGCTGCAGCTGACCGACCGGCTCGTGTGGATCCCCGCGATCGGTGCCGACATCGCCCTGGCGGTCGACGGCACCAGCCTCGCGCTGATCCTGCTGACGACCTTCCTCACGCCGCTGATCATCCTGGCGTCGTGGGACACGATCACCGATCGCGTGCGCGGCTACCTCGCCGCGTTCCTGCTGCTCGAGGCCGCGGTGATCGGCGTGTTCGCCGCGACCGACCTGCTGCTGTTCTACATCTTCTTCGAGTTCACCCTCGTCCCGATGTACCTGATCATCGGGATCTGGGGCGGGGCGGCCCGCAAGGCCGCGGCGGTGAAGTTCTTCCTGTACACGCTGCTGGGCGGCCTGCTGATGCTGGTCGCGATCCTGTACCTCTACGGGCAGGCGGGGGGCAGCTTCGCCTACGAGGACGTGCTGGCGGTCTCGCTCAGCGCGACCGAGCAGCGCTGGCTGTTCGCCGCGTTCCTCATCGCCTTCGCGGTGAAGGTCCCGCTGTTCCCGGTGCACACCTGGCTGCCCGACGCCCACACCGAGGCACCCACCGGCGGGTCGGTGTTCCTGGCCGGGGTGCTGCTGAAGCTCGGGACCTTCGGGCTGCTGCGCTACGCGCTGCCCTTCTTTCCCGAGGCCACCCGGGAGTTCGCACCGTGGCTCCTGGCCATCGCGGTGGTCGGGATCCTCTACGGCGCGGTGGTCGCGCTGATGCAGGCCGACATCAAGCGGCTGATCGCCTACTCGTCGGTGAGCCACATGGGGTTCGTGGTGCTCGGGACCTTCGCCCTGACCACCACGGCGACCTCGGCATCGGTCGTGCAGATGGTGAACCACGGCCTGTCCACCGGGGCGCTGTTCCTGCTCGTCGGGTTCCTGTACGAGCGGCGGCACACCCGGCAGATCGCCGCGTTCGGCGGGCTCGCCAAGCGCATCCCGGTGATGGCCGGGCTGTGGCTGGTGGTCTCGCTGTCCTCGCTGGCCCTGCCCGGGCTCAACGGGTTCGTCGGGGAGTTCCCGATCCTGCTCGGTGCCTTCCAGGTCAACCGCACCGCCGGGGTGCTCGCCGCGTTCGGGGCCGTCCTCGCGGCGCTGTACCTGCTGTGGGCGTACCAGCGGATGTTCCACGGGCCGCTCGAGGGGGCGGACAACGAGAACACCGCGGACCTCGGGGCCCGGGAGATCGGGGTGCTCGCCCCGCTCGTCGTCGTGATCGTCGCGATCGGGCTGTACCCGAAGCCGCTGTACGACCTCGTGGAGCCCTCGGTGGACCGGGTCCTCGCCGAGGTCGGCGTCGAGGTCGAGCTCGCCGAGGATGAACTCGCGGTGGACGAGGAGGACGAGCGATGAGCGTGGCCCTCCTCGCCCAGGCCGACCTGCAGCTCCCCGCGGTCGAGTGGTCCGCGATCGCGCCGGAGCTGGGGCCGACCGCGATGGCGCTCGTCCTGCTGCTCCTCGCCGTGGTGCGCACCCGGCCCTTCGCGGTCGCGGTCCCGACGGCGCTGCTCGGCGTCGCGCTCGGTGGCTGGCTCGTCAGTGTGGGCCAGGCGGTTCCGGGCGCGGTCGCGATCGGCCTCGGGCTGGTGGTCCCCGCCGCGGTGGTCGCCTTCCCCGGCCGCCAGTCCCTCGTGCAGGCGTTCTCCGCCGCCGCGTCCCTGGTCGGCGCGCTGGTGCTCACGGCCTGGCAGTACCTCGTGGTCCTGCGGCCCGGGCTCGACCAGCTGGTCCCGCAGGAGGCGCTGGCCGGGGCGGTCGCCAACGACGGGATCGCGCTGTTCACCCGGTTGACCGTCTACCTGACGGCGCTGTTGGTGATCCCGATCGGGTACGGCTACCTGCAGGACCGGCGCATCAACCGCGCCGAGGTCGAGCCCCTGATCCTGCTCGCCGTGGTCGGGATGGCGGCGCTCGGGACCGCCAACGACCTGATCACGATGTTCGTGGCCCTCGAGGTGCTCTCCCTCGCGCTGTACGTGCTCGCCGGGCTCGCGCGCCGTGACCGCCGGTCCCAGGAGGCCTCGCTCAAGTACTTCGTGCTGGGGGCGGTGGCCTCCGCGATCCTGCTGTACGGCATGGCGCTGACCTTCGTCGCCACCGGCTCGGTGGACATCCCGTCCATCGGGGCGGCGGTCGGGCTGGTCACCACCCCGGAGCTGGTCGGCGTGATCGGCCTCGGCCTGGTCACCGTCGGCGTCGGGTTCAAGGTGTCGCTGGTGCCGTTCCAGTTCTGGACCCCGGACGTCTACCAGGGCGCCCCGACCAGCATCACCGGGTTCATGGCCGCGGCGGTCAAGGCGGCCGCGTTCGCGGCGATCCTGCGGCTGTACCTCGTGGCGTTCCCGGACCTCGAGGCGCTGTGGGTGCCCGTGCTGGCCGTCCTCGCGGCGGTGACGATGCTGTACGGCGCCTTCGTCGCGATCGTGCAGCACGACCTCAAGCGGATCCTGGCGTACTCGTCGATCACCCACGCGGGCTACGCCACGATCGGGGTGGTCGCCAACTCCGACGCCGGGTTGTCGAGCACCCTGTGGTACCTGCTGACCTACGCCGTCGGCACGCTCGGCGCCTTCGGCTGCGTGATCGCGATCGAGCGGCGTCGCCGCGGCGAGGTCACGCTGCTCGACCTGCGCGGGCTGGGACGCAGCTCGCCGGCCCTGGCGGGGATCCTGGCGCTGTCGCTGTTGTCGCTGGCCGGGATCCCGGGTACGGGCGGGTTCGTCGGCAAGCTGCTGGTGTTCCAGGCGGGTGTGGCCTCCGGGTTCGCGTGGCTGGTGGTCATCGGCGTGCTCTCCAGCGTCGTCGCCGCCTTCTTCTACCTGCGGATCGCGGGGACGATGTTCCTCGAGGAGCCCGACCCGGCCCGGGGGCTGCCGGTCGTGACGACCGGGCTGTCCTTCGGCGTGTCGGTCGCGGCGACGCTGGTCCTCTACCTCGGCGTCTACCCGCAGCCGGTCCTCGAGATCGCCAACGCCGCGGCGGCGCTGGTCCGGTGACCGCCGCCGACCCGCCGCCCAGGGCTGCTCGGTTGAGCATCCCCGACCCCGTCCTGACCCAACTGGAGGACGACGGCCTGCTCGTGGCCGGGGTGCTCGATGCCGTCGAGGCCAAGCTCTCCGCACAGGTGACATCCTCCCACGCCTTCGTGGATCGGGCCGCGCGGTACCTCATCTCGGCCGGCGGGAAGCGGTTCCGCCCGCTCCTGGTGGCGCTCACCGGCCACCTCGGCCCCGACGGCCCCACCCCCGAGGACCCCGCGCCCGCCGCGCTCGTCGACGCGGGCGTGATCGTCGAACTGGTGCACCTCGCCACGCTCTACCACGACGACGTGATCGACGAGGCCCCGGCCCGCCGGGGGACCCCGTCGGCCAACTCCCGCTGGGACAACACCGTCGCGATCCTCACCGGCGACTACCTGTTCGCCCGGGCCTCGGACCTGTCGGCCGACCTCGGTGTCGAGGTGACCCGCATCATGGCGCGCACGCTGGCGCGCCTGTGCGAGGGGCAGATCGCGGAGGTCCAGGGGTCCATCGGCGCGCTGCCCCAGGAGATCCCGCAGCTGGAACCGACCCGCGAGCACTACCTCGAGGTGATCTCCGGCAAGACCGCGTCGCTGATCGCGACCTCCTGCCGCTACGGCGCACTGCTGTCCGGCGTGGACCCCGACGGGGTCGAGGCCGCCGCCCGCTACGGCTGGAACGTCGGGATGGCGTTCCAGCTCTCCGACGACGTGCTCGACATCGCCAGCGACCACGAGGACTCGGGCAAGACCCCCGGCACCGACCTGCGCGAGGGGGTGCGGACCCTGCCGGTGCTGCTCGCCCTGGAGGACGACCCCGACGGCGAGCTCGCCGGACTGCTCGCCACCGAGCTCGGCGACGCCGAGGTGGCGCGCGCGCTCACGCTGCTGCGGGGCTCCGACGTGCTCGATCGTGCCCGGGACGTCGCGGCCGGGTACGTCGACGCTGCCATCGGCGAGCTGGCGGGGTTCGGTGACCGGCCGATCGTCACGGCCCTGCAACGGCTCGCCGCGTACGCCCTGGACCGGACCGGCTGAGCGGCGATGCGGCTGGCCTCCATCGTCGCAGGGGTCGTCGCGGTGCTCGCGGTGGTCGCGCTGCTGGCGGTCGAACTGTCGGCGACCGCGCTGGCGACCCGGGCTGCCCGCCAGGCGGTCGAACGCTGCGTCGAGGTGGAGGAGCTGGAGGTCACGTCCCTGGCGCGCCCCGCGGTGCTCGCGCTGCTGCGCGGGGAGGCCCGCGACGTGCGGGTGCGCGCCACCGGTGTCCAGGCCGGCGACCTGCGCATCGAGGCGGTCGCGGCACGGGTGCCGGTCGCGCCGGCCGGGTGGGGTGGCGCCCCCGAGACCGTCACCGTCGTCGCCGACGTCGTGGTCACCGAGACGGACCTGGAGCGCTACCTCGTCGCCCGCTCCCCGGAGCTGGCCAGCCCCACCCTGGCGATCACCCCGGACGGCCTGCAGGTCGGTGACGAACGGGTGCCCTTCACCCTGGAACTCCTGGTCGTGCGTCCGGACGAGCGGCACCTGCGGCTGGTCCCGACCCTGGGCGACCCGCGGCTGTGGGCATCGCTCGGCCTGGAGCTGGACCTCGAGGTGCCGTCGGATCTCGCGCTGCTCGCGGTGGAGCTCGGGGACGGGCGCCTGACCGTGACCGGCCGCGTCGAGCTCCCGGCCGGGGTGGACCGCCAGCCCACCTGCCCCGACATCGCGCTGCTCGGAGCCGCCCGGCCCTTCGACCCGGTGACGTGAGGAGGACCGCGTGAGCGTCAGGCCGCTGGACGCGCTGGTGGGGCCCGGGTGGGACCGGGCGCTGGCCCCGGTCGAGGGGCAGCTGCGGACGATGGGCCGGTTCCTGCGCGACGAGCAGGCCGCTGGCCGCCCCTTCCTGCCGGCGGGGGACCGGGTGCTGGCCGCCTTCGCTCAGCCCTTCGACGACGTGCGGGTGCTGCTGGTGGGGCAGGACCCGTACCCGACCCCCGGCCACCCGATCGGCCTGTCCTTCGCCGTGGCGCCGCAGGTCTCCCCGCTGCCGCGCAGCCTGACCAACATCTTCCGCGAGTACCAGGACGACCTGGGGCTCCCGACCCCGTCGAACGGTGACCTCACCCCGTGGGCCGAGCAGGGCGTACTGCTGCTCAACCGGTGCCTCACGGTCCGACCCGGCGCCCCGGCCTCCCACCGCGGCAAGGGGTGGGAGCAGGTCACCGAGCAGGCGATCCGGGCCCTCGTCGAGCGGGGTGGCCCGCTGGTGGCGATCCTGTGGGGGCGTGACGCCCGGTCGCTCGCGCCGCTGCTCGGTGACGTGCCCCGCATCGAGTCGGCCCATCCGAGCCCGATGTCCGCCGACCGGGGCTTCTTCGGGTCCCGGCCCTTCAGCCGTGCCAACGCGGCCCTCGTGGCCCAGGACGGTCCCCCGATCGATTGGCAGCTGCCCTGATAGGCACCGCTGTGCGGCGGTCGTCCCGCCCGTTGGGGCGGTGTCCGGTCGGTTGCTAGCATCGGCGCCGCGGCCCGGGGAACGGGCCGCGTCGCGCCGAGCAGGCCGTCGCGTCCGCGTCGGCACCGTCCCCCCACTCGGGTCGGTCCCGCACGGGCGCCTGCCCGTGCCGGGTCACCGACGGGGACCGCGCGACGCCCAGGGTGGACGGACGAGAAGGACGCGGGTGAGCTTCGAGCAGGAGTACGGCACCGTCGCGATCCTGGTGATCGTGGGCGCGGCGCTCTACGCGATCATCATGCTGGTGAGCCGGGCGATGCGCCCCTCGGTCCCGTCGCCGCTGAAGCTGACCACCTACGAGTGCGGGGTCGAGGCGGTCGGGACCGGCTGGGCGCAGATGAACATCCGCTACTACGTCTTCGCCTTCCTGTTCGTGATCTTCGACGTCGAGGCGATCTTCCTGTTCCCCTGGGCGGTGATCATCGGTGAGCTCGACGCGACGACGGCGATCACGCCGGTGTTCGCGCTGGTGGCGATGTTCCTGTTCATCCTGACGCTGCTCGAGGGCCTCGCCTACGCGTGGAAGAAGGGAGTCCTCACATGGGAGTGATGGACCAGGTCGAGCTGCCCAAGCCGATCCGCTACGTCTTCAACTGGGGGCGCAAGTACTCGCTGTGGTGCTTCAACTTCGGGCTGGCCTGCTGCGCCATCGAGTTCATCGCGGCCTCGACCTCCCGCCACGACTTCATCCGGCACGGGGTCATCCCCTTCGCCCACGGGCCGCGTCAGGCCGACCTGCTCGTGGTCTCCGGGACCCTGACCGACAAGATGGCACCGTCGGTCAAGCGCCTGTACGAGGAGATGCCCGAGCCCAAGTACGTCATCTCCTTCGGCTCCTGCGCCAACTGCGGTGGCCCCTACTGGGACAGCTACTCGGTGACCAAGGGCGTGGACCAGGTGATCCCCGTCGACGTCTACGTGCCGGGCTGCCCGCCGCGCCCCGAGGCGCTGCTCGACGGCATCATCGCCCTCCAGGGGATGATCCAGAACGAGTCGCTCAAGGAACGGATCGCCGGCCGCCGCCTCGACCCGATCACCCTCGGCGCCGACGCGCCGCTGGCGCTGGAGAACTGACGTGGCCCAGGTCCTCGCCCGCCAGGATCGGGCGCTCAGCCCCGAGGAGACCGAGGCGCTCCTGCGTGACCGCCTCGGCGACCAGGTCGTCGGCACGACCGTCGAGTACGCCACGTTCACGCTCGAGGTGGCGTCCGCCGGGTGGCACGCCGCCGCGCAGCTGTGCCGGGACGAGCCGCTGCTCGCCTACGACATGTTCGACTGCCTGCTCGGCGTGGATGCCCGCGAGGAGGGCTTCGACGTCGTCGCGGTGCTGTACTCGACCTCGACCGGGAACCGCATCTGTCTGCGGACCCGCTGCGAGGGCGGCCGCGAGGCACCGACCTGCCCCTCCATCACCGACGTGTACCGCGGCGCCGACTGGATGGAGCGCGAGACCTATGACATGTTCGGCATCGAGTTCGAGGGGCACCCCGGGCTCGAGCCGCGGCTCCTGACCGTCGAGAACTTCGAGGGCTGGCCGCTGCGCAAGGACTTCCACCTCGCCTCGCGGGTCGCCAAGCCCTGGCCCGGCGTGAAGGAGCCGGCCGAGCTCGACGAGGAGGGCAACGTCATCGAGCGGGTGCCCGAGGTCGGCGATGCGCCGGGCCCCTACGACCTCGACAAGGCGATGGCCGAGCAGGCCCGTGCCGTGAACGCCCCGGCGGTCGAGGAGGGTGCACAGGACGAGGCGGAGCAGGACACCGGCTCCGAAGCCGCGGCCGAGGCGACGGACGCCGAGGAGAGCCCGCCCGAGACCGAGCTCGACCAGGAGACCTACGAGCGCCTGCTCGCCGAAGGGAAGTCCGAGCGCATCGCCCGCTCCAAGGCCAAGGCCGCGTACATCAAGCAGCAGCGCGCCCAGGCTGCCGGTGGCGACGCCGCGGATGACGGGCCCAGCGCCACGGGCGGCGACGCCGCGGAGGACGGACCGAGCGCCGCCGAGAAGGCCGAGGCCCGGCGCAAGGAGCAGGCCGAGGCGCGGCGCCGCAAGGCCGAGGAGCGTGCCGCGGAGGCCGAGGACCAGGGTGCGGGCGACGAGGAGGAGGGCGCGTGAGCGACCTGTCCACCCGCGAACGCATCCACCCGGGGACCGCCCCCGGGGAGGACATCCACCTCGAGATCCTCGGCGAGGGCGACTTCGCCACCGCCGAGATGAAGCTGTCGATCGGCCCGGCCCACCCCGCCACCCACGGCGTGTTCCGGATCGTGCTGGAGATGGACGGCGAACGGATCCTCGGTGCCCGTCCCGTGATCGGGTACATGCACCGCGGCTTCGAGAAGCTCGCCGAGCACCGCGACTACCGACAGATCAAGGCGCTGGTCAACCGTCACGACTGGCTGTCGGGGTTCAGCAACGAGATGGGTGTCGCCCTGGCCGTCGAGCGGATGATGGAGCTCGAGGTCCCGGAGCGGGCACAGTGGATCCGGATGCTGCTCGCCGAGTGGAACCGGATCCTGAACCACCTGATGTTCACCGGCTCCTTCGCGCTGGAGCTCGGGGCGATCACCCCCATGTTCTACGCGTTCCGCGAACGTGAGGACATCCAGCACCTGCTGGAATCCGCCACCGGCGGCCGCCTGCACTTCACCTACAACCAGGTCGGGGGCCTCAAGATCGACCTGCCGAAGGGCTTCCTCCGGGAGTCCGCACGGCTGTCCCAGGTGACCCGCACGCGCCTACGCGACTACAAGGACCTGGTGCTCGGCAACGACATCTTCCAGGCCCGCACCAAGGGCGTCGGCCCGCTGCCCCCCGAGGTGGCGCTGTCCTTCGGCGTGTCGGGACCGACCCTGCAGGCGACCGGGGTGCCCGAGGACCCCCGGGTGACCGAGCCCTACCTCCGGTACGGCGACATCGACGTGCCCGTCCCCGTCGGCGAGAACGGTGACTCCTTCGATCGCTTCTACTGCCTGCTCCACCGGGTGGAGGCGTCGCTGGACATCATCGACCAGATCCACGACCACATCCCGCCGGGACCGGTGAACACCAAGCTGCCCAAGATGGTCAAGGCCCCCGAGGGCGCCACCTACGTTCGCACGGAGAACCCGCTCGGACAGCTCGGCTACTGGCTGGAGTCCGATGGGGGGCGCACGCCCTGGCGGCTCAAGATGCGCACCCCGTCCTTCTCCAACGTGCAGGCGATCCCGTACCTGCTCGACGGGGTGCTCGTCCCCGACGCCATCGCCGTGCTCGGCAGCGTGTTCTTCGTCGTCGGAGACATCGACCGATGATGGATCTCGTGTTCAGCACCGCGATCACGTTCGTGGGGCAGGCGACGTCGATCACCACCTTCGACAGCTACGCCCTGTCGGTCGTGGTCAAGATCGCCTTCGCGCTCGGGCTGTTCTTCGTGGTCCCGCTGATCGGCGGCTACCTCGAGCACAAGGTCATGGGGCGCATGCAGGCGCGCCGGGGGCCCGTCGAGGCGGGGCCCTTCGGCACGCTCCAGCTCGTCGCCGACGGGATCAAGTTCATCCAGAAGGAGGACGTGATCCCGCGCGCGGCGGACAAGTGGGTGTTCGCCGCGGCGCCGGGGGTCGCGCTGGTCCCGGGGATGCTGATCTTCCTCGTGCTGCCGATCGGGCCCGGCGTGTTCGCCCTCGACCTCGAGCTCGGGCTGTTCTACGCGCTGGCGATCTCGTCGGTGTCGGTGCTCGGCATCATGATGGGGGGCTGGGCGAGCGCGAACAAGTTCGCCCTGCTCGGCGGCCTGCGCGCCGGCGGGCAGCTGATCGCCTACGAGCTGCCGCTGATCCTCGCCGCGATCGCGGTCGCGGTCCAGGCCGGCACGCTCTCGCTGGTCGGGATCGTCGAGGCCCAGGCGACCTTCACCCTGCCCGGGACCACCATCAACGTCTGGTACCTGTTCCCGCAGTTCCTCGGGTTCGCGATCTTCTTCCTCGCGGCGATGGCCGAGCTGTCGCGGCCGCCCTTCGACATGCCGATCGCCGACTCGGAGCTCGTGTTCGGGTACATGACCGAGTACACGGGCATCAAGTTCGCGATGTACCTGCTCACCGAGTACGGCGGCATGATCGTGATGTCGGCGCTGATGGTGGTGCTCTACCTCGGCGGCTGGCAGCTGCTCCCGGGTGTGCCGCTCCCCGGCTGCGAGGGCACCGGCGGGCTGTTCGACTGTGACCCGATGGGCACGCTGCTCGGTGTCGTGATCACGATCGGCAAGATCATGGCGCTGGTGTTCCTGATGGTGTGGGCCCGGGTGGCGTACCCCCGCCTGCGTGAGGACCAGCTCCAGCGGTTCGCGTGGCTCGCGCTGATCCCGCTCGCGCTGCTCAACCTGGCCCTCGTCGGCGTCGCGAAGGTGGTGTTCTGATGGCCACGACCTCCCCTCCGGGCGTCGGGTTGGCGAAGGGGCTCGCCGTCACGATCAAGCACCTCTTCCGCTACCCGTCCACGCAGATGTACCCCAAGCAGCGGCCCGACCTGCCGCCGCGTACCCGCGGGGTCATCGCCCTGATGGACGAGAACTGCACGGTGTGCATGCTGTGCGCGCGGGAGTGCCCCGACTGGTGCATCTACATCGACTCCCACAAGGAGACGGTCCCGCCGGCGAAGGAGGGCGGGCGCGCCCGGACGCGCAACGTGCTCGACCGGTTCGCCATCGACTTCTCGCTGTGCATGTACTGCGGCATCTGCGTCGAGGTCTGCCCCTTCGACGCGCTGTGGTGGTCGCCCGAGTTCGAGTACGCCGAGTTCCAGATCGATGACCTGCTCCACGAGAAGGAGCGGCTGCGCGAGTGGATGGACACCGTGCCGCCACCGCCCATGCTCGAGGAGGGTGCCGTCCCCCCGGCCGAGGCCGCGGACGCGATCGCCAAGAAGGAGAAGGAGCTCGAGGCCGAGGCCGCGAAGCAGGCGGAGGTGACCGCCCCACCGGCGGAGGCGGCCGCTGCGCCCGCCGAGGCCAAGCCGCGGACCGCCGACGTCAAGGTCGAGGGCGCGGGCGAGATCGACCAGGAGACCTACGACCGGCTGATCGCCGAGGGCAAGTCCGAGCGGATCGCCCGGTCCAAGGCGAAGTCCGCCTGGGTCCGCAAGCAGAAGGAGAAGCTCGCGGCGGAGCAGGAGGCCGCCACCGCCGAGGAGCGCGGCGGGGACGAGGCCGCGGCCGCGAAGCCCAAAGCCGCCGAGGTCCACGTCGAGGCCGGCGAGATCGACCAGGAGACCTACGACCAGCTGATCGCGGAGGGCAAGTCCGAACGGATGGCCCGGGCGAAGGCCAAGGCCGCGTACGTGCGCAAGCAGCGGGCCAAGCTGGCGGCCGACGCCGAGGCCGGTGCCGAGGATGGGGGATCCGAGGCGGGCGGTGGAGCGCCCGAGGCGTCCACGCCCGCGGAGCCGGCGGACGCGGATGAGCCCAAGCCCAAGCCGGCCGACGTGCACGTCGAGGGCGCCGGCGAGATCGACCAGGAGACCTACGACCAGCTGATCGCCGAGGGCAAGTCCGAGCGCATCGCCCGGTCCAAGGCGAAGGCGGCCTGGGTGCGCAAGCAGAAGCAGAAGCTGATCGACGAGGGAGGTGACGCGTGACCGGGCATGACGTCGTCTTCCTGCTGGTCGCCCTGCTGACCGGCGGCGCCGCCCTGCTGACGGTGACCTCGAAGAACCTGTTCCACGCCGCGCTGTTCCTGGCGGTGACCCTCGCGGGCATCGCCGGCACCTTCCTGGTGATGCGGGCCGACTTCCTCGCGCTGGTGCAGTTGATCGTGTACGTCGGCTCCGTCGCCGTGCTGTTCCTGTTCGGGTTGATGCTCACGCGCGCCCCGATCGGCCGGGAGGCCCTCGACGGGCAGAACCGCGGGCTGGCGCTGGTGGTGTCCGGGACGCTGTTCGTGGTGCTGTCCACCCTGATCATCAGCACCTTCGGCGGGGAGCGTGCCGCGGAGGTGGCCGGCCCCTCGATCGCTGACATCGGCATCTCGATCTTCGCCGACTGGGTACTGCCCTTCGAGCTGCTGTCGATGCTGCTGCTCGCCGCGCTGATCGGTGCGATCCTGCTGGCGCGCCGCGAGGACGGGGAGTCCGGCGAACCGATGCCCGAGCGCCGCATCGAGCTCAGCGACGAGCCCGTGACCCACGCCGGCGCACAGGAGCTCCCCGCGGGTGACAGCAAGCCCGAGCTGACCGCGGGAGGTGACCGATGAGCCTCGTCGGTCCGCTGCTGCTCGCGACGTTCCTGTTCTGCGTCGGCGTGTACGGCCTGATCGCGCGCCGCAACGCCGTGTTGGTGCTGATCAGCGTCGAGATGATGCTGGTGTCGGTGAACATCAACCTCGTCGCCTTCCAGAACCTGCTGTTCCCCGCCGAGGCGGCGGTGAGCGGCCAGATGTTCGCCCTGTTCATCATCGCGGTGGCCGCCGCCGAAGCCGGCGTCGGGCTCGCGATCATCCTGAACCTGTTCCGCAACCGCGCCTCGGTCAACGTCGACGACGTCGACCTCATGCGCTGGTAGGGAGCTGACCGCTGTGGACGTTCTCCTCGAGTACGCCTGGCTCGTACCTCTGCTGCCGTTGCTGTCGACGGCCGCGATCGCCGCGTTCGGCAGGTCGCTCCCGGGCAAGGGCAGCGAGATCGGGATCGTGGCGCTCGCCGCCAGCTTCGTGCTGTCGGTCGGGATCGCCTGGCAGACGTTCACGGCCGGCCTGCCCGAACCCTTCGAGCGCTCCCTCGAGTGGTCCCCGCTCGGCGGCGGGTTCGTGTTCGAGCTCGGGATGCTCGTCGACGGCCTGACCGCGATGATGTTCCTGCTGGTGACCACCGTGTCGCTGATGGTGCACATCTACTCGCGCGAGTACATGAAGGGTGAGCCGCGCTTCACCTACTTCTTCTCGATGCTGAGCCTGTTCACCTTCTCGATGCTGCTGCTGGTGATCGCGAACAACCTGCTGCTCGCGCTCATCGGCTGGGAGCTCGTCGGGTTGTGCTCCTTCCTGCTGATCGGCTTCTACTGGGAGGACAAGTCCAACCAGGACGCGGGCAACAAGGCCTTCCTCACCACCAAGTTCGGCGACGTCGGGCTGGTGGTCGGCATCATCGTGCTGTCCGCGGGGATGATGGGGCTGGGCTCCTCGACGCCCTTCAACCTCCAGGAGTTGAACGCCGCGGCGGTCGCCGGCGAGCTGTCGACCGGGACGATCGTGCTCGGCATGCTGCTGATCTTCCTCGGCTGTGTGGCCAAGTCGGGGCAGATGCCCCTGCACGTCTGGCTGCCCGACGCGATGGCCGGGCCGACGCCGGTGTCCGCCCTGATCCACGCGGCGACGATGGTGACCGCGGGGATCTTCCTCCTCGCCCGCCTGTTCCCGGTGGTCGCACAGTCGGCGGTGGTGATGGGCGTGATCGCGGTCGTCGGCGTGATCACCCTGTTCTTCGGTGGACTGCTGGCGCTGGTCCAGGACGACCTGAAGAAGATCCTGGCCTACTCGACGGTGTCGCAGCTCGGCTACATGACCGCGGCGATCGGGGTCGGCGGCTACACCGCCAGCATCTTCCACCTGTTCACCCACGGGTTCTTCAAGGCGCTGCTGTTCCTCGGCGCGGGCTCGCTGATCCACGCGGTGCACTCGAACAACATCTCGGACATGGGCGGCATGGCCAAGTCCATGCCGCACACCTTCTGGACCTTCATCGTTGGCACCCTCGCGCTCGCCGGGTTCCCCTTGACCGCCGGGTTCTTCTCGAAGGACGAGGTCCTGATCGCCGGCGACCTGTGGGCCGGTCAGGGGCTCGTGACGGGCAACCTCGTCTACTGGGTCGGGCTGGCCGCGGCGTTCGTGACGACCTTCTACATGGCCCGCGCCTGCTTCCTCATCTTCGCCGGCGAGAACCGCAGCCACCACGCGCCGCACGAGTCCGGCCGGCAGATGGTGGCGCCGCTGATGGTGTTGGCCGTGCTGTCGGTCGCGTCGGGCTACCTGCTCTCCCCCTTCTCCTCGGAGCAGTACAACTTCGAGCAGTGGACCGCGACCCCGGTGATCGAGGAGCTCACCTACCCCTTCATCGACGCAGGGGGTGAGGCCGCCGGAGCCGGGGTACTGGCCAGCGGCAGCGAGGTGGTGATGGCTGCCGAGGACGGCGCGTTCGGGGTGCTCCACGGTGTGCCCTACTGGCACTTCGACCTGCTCGCGATCGTGCTCGTGATCTTCGCGGCGGCGGTGCTGCTCGCCTGGCGCTTCTACGGCAGGGGGTTGCCGGAGCGCGACCCGACCCTGCACATGGGTGTCGCGACGAAGGTGCTCGTGAGCAAGTACGGCTTCGATGAGTTCGGGTACCGCTACATCGTGGTGCCCGTACGTGACACGTTCGCCCGGTGGGCGACGTGGTCCTCGAACGTGGTGATCGACGGGATCGTGGCCGGTGCCGGCCGCGCGACCAAGGACGCCGCGATGACGACCTACCGGGTGCTCGACCAGCGCGTGATCGACGGCGGGGTGAACGGCGCCGCGTTCAGCGCTGCGTGGTGGAGCGACCGGCTCAAGCGCATCCAATCCGGTGACGTCCAGCGCTACGCGGCGGCCCTGGTCGCGGGCACGATCGTGCTGGTGCTGGCCATCGCCGCCGTGAGGTAACCGTGACGACCGACCGCCGCTGCGGCGGTCTCGACCCGCGGCCGTCCAGGCCGTGACACGCCGACCCGAGCCGGTCCGTACGGAGGGACCCGGGGCGGGCTGGAGGAGACGACGATGGACCCGAACACCGCAGGATGGGCACTGGTGGTGGCCCTGTTCCTCCCCCTGGTGGGAGCAGGCGCCCTGGCGGTGATGCCCTCCTCGATGGATCGGCAGATCCGCCGTGCGGCGGTCGCGATCACCGGGGTGGCCTTCGCCCTGGTCGTGGCGATCACCGCGAGCTTCGACTTCGGTCGCAGCGGGGAGCTGCAGTTCACCACCGACGTTCCCTGGATCACGGCGATCAACGCGCGCTTCGAGCTCGGGATGGACGGCATCTCGCTGCCGCTGTTCTTCCTGACCTACCTGCTCACGTTCCTGTGCGCGGTGTACACCACCAAGCACCTGCCGGAACCGGGTCGGCCGAAGGCGTTCCTGGCGCTGATGCTGATGCTGCAGACGGGGATGGCGGGGACCTTCGTCGCCTTCGACCTGGTGCTGTTCTTCATCTTCTGGGAGCTCGTGCTCGTCCCGATGTTCTTCATGATCGGGATGTGGGGTGGCCCACGGCGCGACTACGCGAGCGTGAAGTTCTTCCTGTACACGCTGTTCGGGTCGATCTTCATGCTGGTCGCCTTCCTCGCGATCTACTTCGCCGCCGGCGCGGAGACCTGGAGCATCCAGGCGCTGTCCGAGATGGCGCCCTTCGGGACGGCCACCTTCCAGACCTGGGCCTTCCTGGGCATCTTCCTCGGATTCGCCATCAAGGTGCCGATGTGGCCCTTCCACACCTGGCTACCCGACGCCCACACCGAGGCGCCGACGGTCGGCTCGGTGCTGCTGGCCGGCGTGCTGCTGAAGATGGGGACCTACGGGTTCGTGCGGATCGCGCTGCCGATCCTGCCCGAGGGGGCGGTGCGCTTCGCGCCGCTGATCGGCGTGCTGGCGGTGATCGGCATCATCTACGGCTCGCTGTGCTGCCTCGCCCAGACCGACGTGAAGCGCCTGATCGCCTTCTCCTCGGTCGGCCATATGGGGTTCGTGATGCTCGGTGTCGCGGCGATGAACGAAGCCGGGATCCAGGCGGCGCTGTTCGGCAACATCGCCCACGGCGTGATCACCGGGATGCTGTTCTTCCTGGCCGGGTCGCTGCACGAGCGCTACCACACCCGCGAGATCGCCGTGATCGGTGGCGGGATGCTCAAGAAGATCCCGCGCTACGGGGTGCTGCTCACCTACGTGGCCGTGGCCTCGCTCGGCCTGCCGGGTCTGGCCGGGTTCTGGGGCGAGTTCACCGCGATGTGGGCGGCGATCTCGCCGGGTCTCGGGATCGGTGACCAGTACGGCGGGCTGTACCTCGGCCTCGTGGTGTTCGCCGCGATCGGCACCGTGCTGACGGCCGGCTACTTCCTGTGGCTGCTGCAGCGGGTCAACCTCGGCAACCCGCCCGAACGCTGGGCGAGCGAACCCCTCGATGACGTGATGCGGATCGAGTGGGTGTCGTGGACGCCGCTGCTCCTGCTGATCCTCGCGCTCGGGATCTTCCCGGTGCTGGTGTTCGGCGTGCAGGACGCCGCCGTCGCCAACCTGATGGGGTACCTCGGCGGCTGACGCGCTCCACCTCGGCGGAGCTCACGGGAGGACGGACACGACGATGCTCATCGATTGGCTGGCGATCGCGCCCGAGATCGCGCTGACGGTCACCGCGCTGCTGGTGCTGTTTGCCGATCTCAACCTGCGCGGGGACGCCAAGCAGCTGGTCGCGCCGATCGCCGGCCTGGGGACGGTCGTGGCGATCGTCTTCACCGCGATCCTGTGGGGTGACGAGCGCGCGACCTTCGGCGGGATGTTCGTCGTCAACGAGTACGCGGTCGTGTTCAAGCTGCTGTTCCTCGGGGCGCTGCTCGCGATCCTCGGGATCAGCTGGCGGTTCTTCGCCGAGGGCCGCTACTACCAGGGCGAGTACTACTTCCTGCTGCTGACCTCCTTCGTCGGCATGATCATCATGCCGTCAGCCCGCGACCTGCTGCTGTTGTTCGTGGCCCTCGAGACCGTGTCGATCCCCGCCTTCATCATGGCCGGGATGCGCAAGCGGTCGCTGTACTCCTCCGAGGCGGCCCTGAAGTTCTTCCTGATCGGGGTGCTGTCGGTGGCGCTGATGCTGTTCGGCATCTCGCTGGTGTACGGCTTCACCGGCACGACCGACCTGGCCGGCATCGCGGCCGCGATCGCCGCGGCCGGGGACGTCGAGCCCCTGCTGCTCGCCGCCGTGATGCTCGTGGTGGTCGGGTTCGGCTTCAAGATCTCCGCGGTGCCTTTCCACTTCTGGGCACCCGACACCTACGCCGGCTCGCCCCTGCCGGTCGCGGCCATGCTGGCGGTGGCGTCCAAGGCCGCCGGGTTCGCCGGGCTGCTGGCGATCGCCTTCATCGCCTTCGAGCCGTTGGCGGAGTTCTGGGCGCCGGTGCTCGGCGTCATCGCGATCCTGACGATGACGCTGGGCAACCTGATCGCGCTGCAGCAGCGGGATCTGATCCGCCTGCTGGCCTACTCGTCGGTGGCGCAGGCCGGGTACATGCTGATCCCCTTCGGCCTGGCCCGTCCCGGCGCGACGGTCGTGAACGACGCCGCGGTGCAGGCCGTGCTGTTCTACCTGATCGCCTACGCGGTGATGAACATCGGTGCCTTCGGTGTGGCGATCGCCGTGCACCGCCGCACGGGCATCCGCTCGCTCCGCGACTATGCGGGGCTGGCGCAGCAGAGCCCGCTGATGGCCATGGGCATGACGGTGTTCCTGCTGAGCCTCGGCGGCGCCCCACCGACCGTCGGGCTGTGGGCCAAGTTCGCGATCGTGCAGGCCGCGCTGACCGACGTGACGATGTTCGCCGTCGTGCTGATGGTGTTCCTCGTCGTGAACTCGGTGATCGCCTTCTTCTACTACCTCAAGGTCGTCAAGACCATGTGGATGGACCAGGCGCACGAGGGCATGCCGGCACTCGAGCCCGGGTTCAACCTCTCCCTCGTGGTGATCGTGCTGATGGTGGGCACCGTGGTGCTCGGTGTGCTGCCCGGCCTGATCAGCGACGCCACCTCGCTGACCAGCCTGGTCGCTGCGGGCTGACGCCGCTCCTCGTCGCCTGGGGGCTCGTTGGACGGCCCGACGTTCCCGGCCCGGCCGGGCCGGGTGTCAGCGTCGCAGGGAGGCCAGGCCCGCTGTCGCGGTCGCGTCCCGGCAGGTTCCGGCCCCGACAGTGGCCTGGTGTCGTGGGCACGGTCGCGTCCCGGCGGTGGCCTGGTGTGGTCGGGCCGGTGACGCGGGTCAGGTCAGGATGGTGGGGGCGCCGCGCGGGAGGGTGGCGTGGTCCTTGCCGCGCGGGTCGGTGAACACCGCCCGGCCGGTGTCGCGTTCGAGCGTGAGCG
>SKNO01000115.1 GCA_007120465.1 Nitriliruptoraceae bacterium | reverse complement strand
GGTGATCGACCGGCTCAGCGGGTGACCGCGCCGAGCGTGGGGAGCCGTCAGTCCGGGTGCTCCTGGTGGGTGAGCGCGGCGATGTCATCGAGGTCGACGTCCCGGCCCGAGGCTCGCTTCAGCCGGATCAGATCGTCCAGCCCGACGACGCGGAAGGCGCCGTCGCGCACGGGGACGGCGTCGGCCGCGATCTCGGCGTACTCGCGCGCACCCTCGGCTGCCGGCATGAAGTCGACCCATCCTGCGGCGGTCGTCAGCGTCCAGTTCGCCCCGGAGCCGAGCTGCCGTGGATCGGTCGGATCGACGTCGAGCAGGTCGCCGTCGATGCCGCGCACCACCGCATCGAGCTCATCGAACGCCGCGGCCAGGCGTGCCATGTTGTCGGCTGAGAGGTCCGCGACGAAGTCCAGGTCGAAGGTCGTCCGCGGATGACCGTGGGCGAGCACCGCGATGCCGCCGATCACGACGAAGTCGACCTCGTGCCTCCGGAACGTCTCGACGATCCGGTCGACATCCAGCGGTGGGGGGAGGTCAGCCGCCACGCGCCGCACCGACGAGGTTGGTCAGCGACGCCTGGGACGCGAGTGCGTGGTCGAGCCGCTGCGTCGGTGACAGCGGCGCAACCGCGTCCAGCTGCGAGCGGTCCGTCCGTGGCGTGAGCGGGACGGCCGTCAGCTCGAGGCGGTACCCGAGGCACAGGAGCAGCCGCTCGAGCGTCTCGACGCGCGGGCTCACACGCCCGGCTTCGAGCCGGCTCACCGCCGTCTTGGTCGTCCCGGCCCTGATCGCGAGCTGCTCCTGGGAGAGATCGGCATCCAGCCGAAGTTGACGGACGAGCTGGGCGGCGCACATCGGACACCTCCTCCTCTGTTGTTAGCGTAACTGCTAACCGAGGTCGACGGCGTCACGACCGACTTCGAGCCGGCTCACCGTGTCGAGCCGTCTACCCGATCACGCGTCCTCACCGGTGAGCGCTGCGGTGGTGGCGTCCAGCCAGTCCGCGAGGTCCTCGATCACCGCGTCGCGGTTGATCTCGTTGAGCATCTCGTGGCGGCCGCCCGGGTACAGCCGGCTCTCGACCTGGTGGAGTCCGGCCTGCTCGAAGGCGGCCAGCAGCCGCTGCATCGCCTTACCCGTATCCCCGACCGGGTCCTCGTCGCCCGCGAAGAGGTAGATCGGCGTGTCGCGGGGGACCGACTCGAGGCGCTCGACCTGTGCCACCACCCGCAGGCCGCTGAAGAAGTCCAACCACAGCCGGTTCGTCAACCGGAACCCACAGCGTGGGTCGGCGACGTAGGCGTCCACCACTGCCGGGTCGCGGGAGAGGTGGTCGAACTCGGTGCGGTTGGGCGCGAAGGTCCGGTTGTACGCCCCGAAGACCATGGCGTTGAGCAGTTCGCTGCGCCCGCGGGGTCCCTCGCGTTTGATCTCCGCCCGGGCGAGGGCCGCACCGGTTTCGAGCAGGGCCCCGAGCGGGCGGACCACGCCGGACAGCACCAGCCCCTGGACCGTGGCAGGGAAGGTGAACAGGTACTGTTGCGCCAGCACAGACCCCATGCTGTGTCCCAACAGGTACACGGGCACGCCGGGGTGGTCGTCGACGATCCGGCGGTTCAGGCGGTACAGGTCGTCGAGGACACGCGCCCAGCCGCGGTCCTCCGCGAAGAACCCGAGGTCGTCCTCGGACTCGGCGGTCAGACCGTGCCCCCGATGGTCGCTGGCGTACACGGCGTAGCCGCGGGCGTTCAGGGCCTCGGCCACGTGGGCGTGGCGGGCACCGTGCTCGGCCACGCCGTGGACGATCTGCACCGCGCCCCTGACCTCACCATCCGGCACCCACCGGTGCACGTGGATCGGGGTGCCGTCGGGAGACTGCAGGGAGAAGGTCGAACTCGCCATGGCGCCCTCGTCGTGGTCGGCAACGTGTCGACGCCACGCTACCGGTCGACGGCTGTCCGCCCCTCGTCAGACGTCCGCGCGGAGGTCCAGGCCGATGCCCTCGGCCGGGTTGGTCAGTCGGAGCGCGAGCCCCTCGTGCTCCACGTGGACGGGACCGTCGAAGATCCGCAGGATGTGGTCCTGCTGGGGCCCGAGGGGCTCGTCACACGCCGTGACGTCGCCGCTCAGCTGCTCCACCAGCAACGTCTCCTCGTCGAAGGTGTAGGTGCCGAGGTGCTCGGTGCAGCCGGTGTCCAGCGCGAGGGTCCCGTCGTCGTGGAGCACCAGCGACGCGCCGCCGCGGGCCTCGCTCGCGGCACCGTCGGGTCCCGTGCCCTCCAGCAGGGACACGACCTGCCAGACCGTGCCGGGAACGTAGGCCTCGGGCTCCGGCGGGCGACGCTGGAAGGTCAGCTCGACCGCGTCGCCCCGCAGGACGAGGACGTCGCCGTCCACCTCCACGCTGGTGGCCCGCCGGTAGGCGTCGAGGTAGGCCGCCTCGGCCTCCATCACCCCGTCCTCGACGCAGGCCATCTCGGTCTGGAAGACCTCGGTGATCTCCACGCGCGGACCGTCGACCGTGACGTCGGAGCCGTAGGCGTTGCAGGCGGCGGTGCCGCCCCAGGCCTCATCCTCGCCGATCGACAGGGTGATCGGGTAGCCGTCGACCAGCACGATCTCGCCGGCGGGTCCGGTCCCGGCGGTCAGCTCCCACTCGCCGACGAGCTCGTCGTCGGTGGGAGCGTCGCCGACGTCGATGCCGCCGCACGCCGCGGCGAGGAGGGCGACGGCGAGCGTCGCAGCGGTCAGTCTGTGGTGTCGTAGGGTGTTCATGTGCAGTGGGACGTCGTGGCCGTCGGCCCGGTTCCACCATCCTCCCGCCCGTGGGCGATCGGCGCCACCGACCGTGGCGGCACCGGCCCGAGCGGCCTCGACCCAGGTGACCTCGACGGACAGGAACACCCCGTGCAACCGGACATCCGCAGCTACCTCGAGATCCGCACCGCCGCCCCGTCGAGCTGGTCACCGGACGGGACCCGGCTGCTGATCTCCTCGGACCTGCCTGGGACCCACCAGGTGCACCGCCTCGACCTCGAGGACGTCGAGGTGCTGCCGCAGCCGGCCGCGTCGCTGGTCCAGCTCACCGACCTGGAGGAGCCCGTCGGCGCCGGCTACCTCCCCGCGAACCCGACGGGCGACCCGGATCGCCGGCTGCTGCTCGCCACCGACCGGGGCGGCAACGAGCGGCACCAGCTGTTCACCGCCTCCGACGAGCCAGCGGGCCCGTACGGCACCCCTGACGCCCTCACGCCGCTGGTGGTCGACGAGGACCACATCCACCGTCCGGGCGGGGTCACCCGCGACGGACGTCTCCTCGCGTACGCGACCAACCGGGGCGACGGCGTCGCGTTCGACACCTGGGTGCACGACCTGACGACCGGTGAGGAACGGTGCGTGTTCGCCACCGGCGGCTGGACCGAGCCCGGCGGGTTCTCGCCCGACGGGCGCTACCTCGCCGTCAGCGAGCTGACCACCAAGGCGGGGGACAACCGGGTCCACCTCGTGGACCTGACGGCGCTGGACCCCGCGGATGGTCCGGTCGGGCACGACCACCCCGCGGTCGTGGAGCTGGCGCCCCACGAGGACAGCGCCACCGTCGGGACCCCGTCCTGGCTGCCCGACTCGTCGGTGTTCTACCTCGCGACCGACGTCGGTCGCGAGTTCACCGGGATCGCCCGCGGCACGCCCGACGGCCGGTGGGAGTACGTCGTGGAGAAGGAGTGGTCCAGCGGCTGCGCCGTCGACTGGGCGGGACGGCACCTGCTGGTGGTGTGGAACGAGGACGGCATCAGCCGGGCGGAGCTGCGCGACCCGGCCACGCTGGAGGTCACGTCGCCCGTGCCGCTGCCCGGCGACGGGGTCGCCGACGGCTACCGCTTCAGCCGGGACGGCCGCTACCTCGCGTTCTCCTACACCTCGCCGCTGGTGCCCGGCGACGCGTGGCGCTACGACACCGATACCGGCGCGCTCGAGCGGCTCACCGCCAGCCCTTGCGCGGTGGACCCGGCCGCGTTCGTGGACGCCGAGCTGGTGCGCTTCCCCTCGTTCGACGGGTTGGAGATCCCCGCCTTCGTGTTCCGCCCACGGCCCGAGGCACGGACGGCGGGCGACGACCGGCCGCTGCCCGTGGTGGTCGTGATCCACGGCGGCCCGGAGAGCCAGTACCGCCCGTCGTTCGCGCCGCTGACCCAGTACCTCGTCGCCCAGGGGTTCGCCGTGGTGGCCCCCAACGTCCGCGGCTCGACCGGGTACGGGCGCAGCTACCAGCACCTCGACGACGTCGAGAAGCGGCTGGACTCGGTCGCCGACCTCGCCGCGCTGCACGACTGGCTGACGACCCAGGACGACCTCGACGAGGACCGCGCTGCCCTGTACGGCGGGTCCTACGGGGGCTACATGGTCCTCGCCGGGCTGGCCTTCCAGCCCGAACGGTGGGCCGCCGGGGTCGACATCGTCGGGATCTCGGACCTGGTGACCTTCCTGGAGAACACCTCGGCGTGGCGGCGCGCCTTCCGGGAACGCGAGTACGGCTCGCTGGAGCACGACCGCGACGTGCTCGAGGCGGCGTCGCCGATCCACCGGGTGGGTGAGATGCGTGCACCGCTGTTCATCGTGCACGGCGCGAACGATCCGCGGGTGCCACTGTCGGAGGCCGAGCAGATCCACGCGGTCCTGCGCGACCACGGCATCCGCACCGACCTGCTCGTCTACGAGGACGAGGGCCACGGGCTGGCGAAACTCGCGAACCGGATCGACTGCTACCCGCGGGTGGCAGCCTTCCTCAAGGAGGTGTTGGACGCCTGAGCGCCGGCGGTGCGGGGCGTCCAGACGCTCCCCGGCTGCGAACCTCGGGTGTCGAGGAGGACGCGGTGAAGGTGCTGGTGACCGGGGCGACCGGCTACATCGGCGGGCGGCTGGTGCCGGAGCTGCTCGCCGCCGGCCACGAGGTGCGGTGCGCGGCCCGCACCCCCGCGAAGCTCGACGGCCGCGCGTGGCGGGACGACGTCGAGGTGGTCGCCGCGGACCTGCTCGACGCGGCGTCGCTGGGACGGGCCTTCGCCGGCGTCGACGTCGTCTACCACCTCGTCCACGCGATGGACGGCGGGGGCGACTTCGAGGCGCGCGACCGGCAGGCCGCCGAGAACCTGCGGGACGCGGCCGCCGCCGCGGGGGTCGCTCGGATCGTCTACCTCGGGGGGCTCGGCGCCGCCGACGGGGCGCCGCTCTCCCCGCACCTGCGGTCACGCCAGGAGGTGGGCCAGGTGCTCGCCTCCGGTCCGGTGCCGGTGACCGAGCTGCGCGCCGCGGTGATCCTCGGGTCGGGCAGCGCGTCCTTCGAGATGCTCCGCCACCTCGTCGAGGTGCTGCCGGTGATGGTCGCGCCCCGGTGGGTGGACACCCGCTGCCAGCCGATCGCGATCCGCGACGTGCTGCACCACCTCGTCGCCGTGCTGGAGGTGGAGGCCACCGCCGGGCAGGTGCTCGAGATCGGCGGCCCGGACGTGCTGACCTACCGGGAGCTGATGGCGACCTACGCCGCGGTCGCCGGGCTGCGCCGGCGGATCGTGCTGCCGGTGCCGCTGCTCACGCCGCGGCTGTCGTCGCTGTGGATCGGGCTGGTCACCCCGCTGCCGACCGGGCTCGCACGGCCGCTGGTGGACAGCCTGGTGAACGAGGTGGTGGTCACCGATCGGCGGTTCGAGACGCTGGTGCCGTACGAGCCGCTGCCCGCGCGGCAGGCGATCGAGCTGGCGCTCGCACGGGTGCAGGACCTGGACGTGGCTACCACGTGGGCGAGCGCCGGGTGGACCGGTGAGGCCGCGCCACCCCGCGGTGCGACCACCGGCTCGTCCGACGCACCGGCTGCCCAAGGCGACCGGCCGGAGGACCCCCAGCCGGAGGATCCGTCCTGGTCGGGCGGGACGGTGTTCGCCGACGTGCGGACCGTGACCGCCGCAGCACCGGCCGACGTGCTGTTCGGGACGGTCACCTCCCTCGGGGGCGACGCCGGGTGGTACTCGCCCCGGTGGATGTGGGAGCTGCGGGGGCTGATCGACAAGCTCGTCGGCGGCATCGGGGTGCGTCGCGGACGCCGGCACCCGACCCAGCTGGCCCTCGGCGAACCCGTCGACTTCTGGCGGGTGGAGGCGTTGGATCCGCCCTACCTGCTGCGGCTGCGTGCCGAGATGCGGCTGCCGGGAGAGGCGTGGCTGGAGTTCCGGATCGCACCGGCGGGTGACGGCAGCCGGCTGGAGCAGCGGGCCCGGTTCCACCCACGCGGGCTCGTCGGCCGGCTGTACTGGTGGGTGCTCGCCCCCTTCCACAGGCTGATCTTCCCCGGGATGGCGCGGCGCATCGCGCGCGAGGCCGAGGCGCGGGCGGTCACGGCGGCAGCGCGACCACGGTGACCAACCCGCCGGCGCCCGCCGCGGCGACGTCGGGAGCGGACGCAGCCGGC
>SKNO01000206.1 GCA_007120465.1 Nitriliruptoraceae bacterium | reverse complement strand
CGTCGTCGCCGTCGCCGAGGGTGAAGGTCTCGTCGGTGCCGTCGTCGCAGATCAGGGTGAAGGCGAAGTCGCCCTCGGGGGCGTCGCCGTCACCGTCCACGACCTTGGCGACCACGATCGTGCCGTCGCCCTCCGGGAACTCGTCGAGGGGGATGCAGTAGTCACCGAAGTGTTCGTTACCGCCCGGGTTGGTCACGTTCATCCAGAAGTTGACGACCGTCAACTCGACCACGTCGCCGTCGTCGATCCGGTAGACCGTCCTGCCGGTCAGATCCTCGGAGCACGAGATGTGCATCTCGTTGGCCCCTTCAGGGGCATCGTCCGGGATGTCATCGGGGTAGACGATGACGTCGGAACCCTGCCCCCCGGTCGGGACCCACGGATCCACGTCGGAGTCGAAGTACGACCCATCGTCGAACTCCAGCACGAGTCGGTTCAGCGTCCAGCCACCGCTCTGGGCGGTCGCCTGCGGCGAGAACACCGCCAACTGAGCGGCGATGATCGAGAGGGCGGCGAGGAAGGTGAGGAGGAGGCGTGCGCGTGGGCGGCGCATCGCGAGGTGTGTGGTGGTCATACCGGAGAGCCTCCGTGTCGAGACCTTGTGGGCGGTGGTGTGACGTTGTCGTCATCTCACGGCCGGTCTCGCCACTCGCTCCCCTCAGGCCATCGGCTGGAGGGCGTGCCCCTGGTGGGATGTGCCCCTGGCGCGATGGGCGACCGTAGGTGGTGCCCGAGGATCGTTGCGTCCGTGTCGTCAGGACCTGATCGGTCCTGGTGAAGGTGCTGCCCCGTGTCCCCTAGGCCCACGTGGTGTGCGGCCTTCACACCGAGGACTATACGCACGACCGCCGACGCTGAGAAGGGTCGAAGTTGCGCACGGTCGAACTCGCCGCCACTCTCAGCTAGTTGCGAGCGCAATCAGATGCGACGATGCGGTGACGCACCGTCAGCGACGCCGGGGAGGTTGTGGCGGGCTCATCACGCTGCGTTGCGATCTGACCCCGACCGCGGCGGCGACGCCCACCGTCCACGGTCGCCGAGATCCCGCCCAGGGCACCGGCGGCATGTGCGCTTACAGCACATCTTCACGTGCAGGGGAGCGCCCGCCGCGCACTCTGCTGCCGCCAGCAGCGGGAGGTGGCGCGTCCGGGGCGGCATCCGGGGGTGACCGGAGCCTCGGGGGTTTGTACCGTTGTCACTGCGTCGAGGTCCGCAGCGCGGACCGCTCGACCACCATCCGCGTGGCAACCGTGGGAACCGCGTGGCCGCCGTCGCCGCCCCACGGGGCCGCACCGCTCGACCTCGCCCCGCATCCCGTCCCGACCGATCCGGAGCCAGTCCGTGGCCGTCACCGCCGTCCCCGACCCGTCGCCCGCGACCGACGCGACGGTCGAGCGCGTGCTCGGCGTGCCGACCCGTGCCGGGATCTACCGGCGCCTGCGCACCGAGGGGCAGCCCCTGGCCGCCCGCGAGGTGGCGGAGATGTTCGGACTGCACCCCAACGTGGCCCGCAACCACCTCGACCAGCTCGCGGACGCCGGGCTGGTCGTCACCGGCCGGCGCAAGCACCCCGGCGGCGGCCGGCCCGCGAAGGTCTACGTCGCCCGGGAGCAGGCCGCGAACGGGCGCGACCAGCAGGTCCCGCCCGGCGCGCAGCTCGCCGTCCACACGATCGTGCAGCTGATCGCCGGGTTGACCGAGCACACCGAGAAGCTGGCGCTCCTCGCCGAGGAACAGGGCCGCAAGCTCGTCGCCGCGGCCGCCGGACGCGCCGACAGCCGCGACTTCCAGGCCGCCGCCGTGATCGCGGTGGAAGCCCTGCGGGCCGCCTTCCCCGAGGCCCGACTGGGCGACGCCGGCGACGACCCCGACCGGATCGTCATCGAGGGCCTGGAGGTCGGCCTGCGCCTGGTCGGCGAGGTGGACGGGGCGGTGGGCGACGCCCTGGCCGTCGGGTTCCTGCGCGGAGCCCTGGCGGCTGCGGGTGCGCCGGCCCACGTCCGGGCCGAGGGTGGCACCGTCACGGCCTGCCTCGACGAGGCCGGCATCGGCGCGATGCCCTCCCCGGTCGCCACCGTCGACGCCCGCGGCGAGTCCTACCAGCGCGGCGTCGTCCAGGCGATGCGGGTGATGGTGCCGCTGCGGCCCGGCGAGCACCTGGAGGTCCTCACCGACGCGCAGGGCGCCCCCGCCGCCTACGCCCGCTGGGCCGACCGGTCGGGTCACCAGGTCCTCGACGTCGCCCGGGTGCGTGACGTCAAGGGAGTTGCCGCCGTCCGCATCCTGCTCCGCAAGGCGACGGGCCGATGACCACGCTGCTGCTCACCGCCCGGGACCCGCTGTCCACCGCCGACGGCGTCCACCCGGTCCGCATCGCGACCACCCTGGCCCGTACCGGCGAGCCCGTGACCCTCGTCCTCCTCGAGGATGCGGTCACCCTCGCGCGGCTCGGCCACCGCGACCTCGAGCACCTGGTCGCCGCCCTCGACGCCGGCGTCGAGATCCTCGCCGAGGAGGACGCCTGCGCGCGACGAGCCGTCGACCCGATCGACGGGCTGAAGACCACGAGCTACGCCGAGGTGGTGGACCGCCTGACCGCCGACCGGAGCGCCTGGCTATGAGCACCACCCACTCGACCATCGTGCTCGCCCTCGGGACCGGGCCGACCGACGGCGCGAGCGTCGCCGCCCTGCGGCTCGCCGACGCCGCCGTGCAACGGGGCCACGAGGTCACGGTCTACGCCTACGGCGAGGCGGTGCGGCTCGGCGCCGACGGGTGCCCGACCGCCGAGTACGTGGACCGCCTCCTCCACCGGGACCACCGGGACGACCGTCCCGGCAGTGCCACCTGGATCGTCGACGGGCAGGACCCGCGCACCACGACCCAGATCGCGGGCGTGATCCGTGGCGACGGCAGCGACCTGTGGCGGGCCGTGCGCGACGGCGACGTCGTGCTGGGGGTGACCCCGTGACCCGTGCCACCTCGGCTCCTCCGCGGGTCCTGTCGATCGTCCGGGACGCCGACGTCGGCGCCGCCCGCGACGCCGATCCGGCGCTGGACGCGAACGCCTACGCCGTCGCCGACGACGTCGAGCTGACCCTCGTACTGAAGGGCCGCGGGGTGGAGCTCGGGCTCGACCACGTCTGCTGCGACGGCGCGAAGCTCAGCGGGCTGGCCGTCCCGGTCACCGAACCCGGACGCGACCTCCGTGCCCTGATCGCCTCGGGGGTGAGGGTCCACGCTGTCACCGAGGACCTGGCCGACCGGGGGATCGACCCCACCGCGCTGGTCCCCGGCATCGTGCCGCTGACCGAGGCGGATCTCGCCGGGCTGATCACCACCCACGACGTGACCCTCACCACCTGTTCCTGACCGCCGCTCCCTCCGCCGAGGAGTCCCCGATGACCCAGGATCTCGTCACCGACGCCGACGGTCGGCTCGTGATCGACGTGCGCGGCCCCCGCGTCGGCGCCGCCATCACCTCGGTGGTGCTCGGCACCGCCCTGATCGTGCAGGGGCCGGTCGGGACCGGCCTCGTCGCGTGGCAGTGGCTCGCCTTCGCGATCGCCGCCTTCGCGGGCCTGCGGTGGTCGCCCTACGGCCGGCTGTTCCGCGCTGCCAAGCGCCGGTTCGACCTCGGCCCGCCCCCGGCGACCGAGCCCGAAGGGCCGCCTCGGTTCGCCCAGCTGTGCGGGTTCGCCGTCGCCAGCGTCGGCCTGGTGCTGTTCGCCGTCGGTGCGAGCACCGCCGGCTGGGTCGCCGTCGGGCTCGTGCTCGCGCTGTCGCTGCTGCTCGCGGCGACCGGACTGTGCATCGGGTGCGAGCTCTACCTGATCGGACAGCGGCTGCGCGCGCGCTCGTCCGCCCGCGCCGGAGGCGGTGACTGATGGACCCACTGCTGCTGCGTGTGCTGCTGGTCGGGGTGCTGGTCCTCGGTGTGCTCGCCCTCGGCTGGCTGTGGCGCCGTCGGGACGGTGCGGTGCGCACGGCAGCCGGAGACGCCCGTCTCGCGGCGGACCACCTCGCCGCCATCGGGCTGGACCTCCGCGACGCCGAGGCCGGTGCGGTGCTCCTCGGGTCACCGACCTGCGCCCCGTGCGACACGGTCAAGGCGGTGCTCGGGGACCTCGCCGGGGAGCGCCACGGCTTCCGGTGGGTGTACGCCGATGCCGCCGAGCACCTGCCGATCGCCGAGGAGCACCGGGTCCTGCGCGTCCCGACGCTGCTCGTGGTCGCCCCCGACGGGCGCATCGTGGCCCGCACGTCCGGGGTCCCGCGCCACGACGACCTGCGTCGCGTCCTCGCCGAGGTCGGGGCCGCCGCCTGAGCGCCGGCATCGCGACCGCCGCCTGAGCGCCGGCATCGCGACCGCCGCGACCCGTGCTCCCTCGACGGCAGCGCCCCGGCCCGGCCGGTATCACCTCGACGTCGAGGTGGAACGATTCTCGCCTTGCCGTTCCGCTGCGCCGGTGGCACGCTCCTGCCGGAGGTCGGCGATGGGCCGGCACCGGACGAGGGGACGCGCCGTGGATCCGCGCCTGACCGAGGAGCAGGAGGCCTTCGCGGCCTCGGTCCGGGAGTTCGCCCGGGAGCACGTCGAGCCGGGCGTCGTCGAGCGCGACCGGGCCGGCACCTGGGACTGGGACGTGTGGCGCAAGGTGGCCGGGTTCGGGCTCGCGGGGCTGCCGATCCCCGACGCGTACGGCGGGTCGGGCGCGGACGTGCTGACCACCGGGCTCGCGCTGGAGGCCCTCGCCTACGGCGGCCGGGACGCCGGGCTGAACCTCTCCCTCGGTGCGCACCTGACGATCGGCGCGATGCCGATCGCGCTGCACGGCACCGAGGAGCAGAAGCAGCGGTGGCTGCCGCGCATGGCCTCGGGCGAGACCGTCGGGGCCTTCGCGATCACCGAACCCGAGGCCGGGTCGGACACCGCCGGGATGAAGACCCGGGCCGAGCAGCACGGCGACACGTGGGTGCTCAACGGCTCGAAGACCTTCATCACCAACGGGGAGCTCGCCGAGGTCGTCACCGTGATCGCCCGCACCGACCCCGACGCCCCGGCGGGGCAGGCGTTCACCGCCTTCCTGGTGGAGGCCGACACCCCCGGGTTCGAGGTGGCGAAGCAGCTCAAGAAGCTCGGCAACCGCACCTCGCCGACCAACGAGCTGGCCTTCACCGACGTCGAGGTGCACGAGTCGCAGATCCTCGGCGAGGTCGGTACGGCACTGTGGAAGGTCGGCTTCGAGTGCTTCGACTGGGAGCGCACCTGCATGATCGCCTCGGCGGTCGGCGGCATGGAGCGCGACCTCGAGGAGTCGGTGCGCTACGCCCAGGAGCGCGAGGCCTTCGGCAAGCCGATCGGTCGCTTCGGTGCGATCCAGCACAAGCTCGCGCAGATGCGGATCCGGCTCGAGGCCGCACGGCTGCTGCAGCGCCAGGCCGCGTGGATGAAGGACCACGGCATCGAGCACCAGATGCAGGCGGCGATCGCCAAGGCCTACATCGGCGAGGCCGCGGTGGCCTCCGCGCTCGACGGCGTCCAGCTCCACGGCGGATGGGGCTACATCGACGAGTTCCACGTCGAGCGCTCGCTGCGGGACGCGAAGCTCGCGGCGATCGGCGGCGGGACCACCGAGATCCAGGAACTGATCATCTCCCGGACGCTGCTCGGCGGCTGACCTCGACGCCACGGGAGCGGGGGTGGCCTGACCGCGGGCGCTGTGGCAGCGACGGGTCCAGCGTCGAGACCCCCGGGCGCGGCCCGTACCCTCGTGCCGGCCCCTCGCGCCCAGACCGTCAGGAGCCACCATGGCCATCGTCGTCCGCACGCCCGCGCGCCGCGTCGACGTGTCCGGCGCCGACCGGTTGCGCTACCTCGAGGACGTGACCTCGCAGACCTTCGAGGACGCGTCGGCGGGCACCGTCCGCGGTGCGCTGTACCTCGACCCCCACGGCGCCCCGCTGGCGATGTTCGACGTGGCGATCCTGGCGGACCGCGTCGCGCTGCTCGCGCCCGACACTGACGTGGCCACCGACCTCGTGGAGGTGCTGGGCGGCCGGACGTTCCTGCTGGACGCGGCGTTCACCCTCACCGACGACGCGGTGGTCGTGCTGCGGGGGGAGGGCGCCGAGGAGGTGGCCGGCGCCACCAACCTCGCCGCCCGACCGGGGACGGTGAGGCCCGCCGGGGACGCCTACGTGATCGGCCGCGACGACGGTGTGGACGTGGTCGGACCCGCCGACCTGCTCACCGAGCTCACGGGCGCGCTCACCGACGCCGGTGCCGCGCGGGGCGACGACACCGACCTGGAGGCGTGGCGGGTGGCCGCCGGCGTGCCGGCGTGGGGACGTGAGGTCGTCGCGCCCCACCTGCCCGAGGAGGTCGGCGTGCTGCCGACCCACGTGCACCTCGGCAAGGGCTGCTACCCGGGGCAGGAGGCCGTCGCCCGGATGTGGATGCT
>SKNO01000192.1 GCA_007120465.1 Nitriliruptoraceae bacterium | reverse complement strand
GGCCGCTCGCGCGCCTCGGTCGGTTCGCCCCCTCGTGCGGCGGGCGCGGGGACGTCGCGGGCGACACGGCTGCCGCTGGGTCCGCTCCCTGCGAGCGTGGCGAGGTCCACGCCGCGTTCGGCAGCCAGCCGCCGGGCGTAGGGCGAGGACGGCACGTCGCTCGGAGGCGGGATGGTCTCCTCGGGCACGGGGCGGACGCCGTCGCCGGTGACCTCCGGCCGGTCGCGCGTCTGTGCGACGGCTGCCTCGGCGACGTCGCGACGGGTGATGACGCCGTCCGGTCCGGTCCCGCGCACCCGGGTCAGATCCACGCCGGTCTCGGCCGCCTGCCGCCGCACGAGCGGGGACGTGACGAAGGGATGCTCGTCGATCACCTCGGCCGCCGGCTCCGCCGCGGCTGCGACGGGTTCGGGCACGGCCTCCGCCGCGGCCGCCGGCTCCTCCGCGAGTGCTGGCTCCTCCGCCGGAGCGGTGGGGGCGAGGTCCGCACGGTCCGCCGGCGCGATCATCGCCACGGGCGTCCCCACCGGGACCCGCGTGCCCTCCTCGACCAGCAGTTCCTCGATGACGCCGCTCTCGAACACCTCGACGTCGATGTTGGCCTTGTCGGTCTCCACGAGCGCGACGATGTCACCCCGCTCGACCCGGTCGCCGGGCTTCACGTACCACTCGACGATCCGGCCGACGTCCATGCCGGCCCCGAGCGCGGGCATCCGGAACTCACCCACGGTGCATCACCCGGTGGACCGCCGCGACGATCGCCGGGACCTGGGGCAGCGCCGCCTCCTCGAGGTGCTTGGCGTAGGGCATCGGGACCTCGGCCGAGGCGATCCGGCCGACGGGGGCGTCGAGGTCGTAGAAGGCCTCCTCGGTGATCCGTGCCGCCACCTCGGCGCCCACCCCCAGCGTCCGCCAGGGCTCCTCGACGACGACGGCCCGGTGCGTCCGGGCGACGGAGGCCAGCACCGTCGCGTCATCGAGCGGGCGCAGCGAACGCAGGTCGATCACCTCGGCGTCGATGCCGTCCTTCGCCAGCGTCGCAGCCGCCTCCAGCACCGTGTGTTGGATCGCACCGTAGGTGACCAGGGTGACGTCGGAGCCCGCGCGGCGGATCGCCGCCGAACCGAGGTCGACCGGGGCGGGCTCGACCGGGACCTCCGCCTCCATCGTCATGATCCGCGGGTACTCGAACAGCACGACCGGATCGGGGTCCTCCAACGCCTGGCACAGCACGCCGCGCGCGTCCTCATGGGTCGCGACCGAGAGCACCCGGATGCCGGGGATGTGGGCGAAGATCGGCTCGAAGCTGTGGGAGTGCTGCGCTGCCAGCTGCTTGCCCGCGCCGGCGGTCGTGCGGATCACGACGGGAACGTTGAACTGGCCGCCCGACATGTGCAGCAGCGTCGCGGCGTTGTTCACGATCTGGTCGAGGGCGAGCAGCGAGAAGTTGCAGGTCATGATCTCGGCGATGGGGCGCATGCCGTTCATCGCCGCGCCGATCGCGGTGCCGATGATCGCTACCTCCGACAGCGGCGTGTCGCGGATCCGCTCCGGCCCGAACTCGTCGAGCAGCCCCATCGTCACCGCGAAGCAGCCGCCGTAGGCCCCGATGTCCTCGCCCATCAGGAACACGCGCTCGTCGCGGATCAGCGCGTCACGCAGGCTCTGCTTCAGCGCCTCGCGGAGCGTGAGGGTGACGGTGGTGGGCTCGACGGTCGTGGTGCTCACGGTGCCACCTCGCTGGTCACGAACCGGTGCAGGTCCTCGACGGGCTCGAGCGGCGCGTCCTCGGCGAAGGCGACGGCCTCGTCGATCTCGGCCTCGACCTCGGCCTCCAGCGCGGCGACGCCGACATCATCGAGGTGGCCGAGCTGCTTCAGGGTCCCGATCAGGGCGGGGATGGGGTCGCGCTGCTTCCAGGCCTCCACCTCCGCGGGGTCGCGGTAGAGGTCCGGGTCGTACATCGAGTGCGCCCGGAACCGGTAGGTCTCGTACTCGATGAAGACCGGCCCTCCACCGCCCCGGATCGCGGTGATCGCCCGGCGGGTGCCCTCCTCGACCGCGAGCACGTCCATGCCGTCGACGTGCCAGGCGGGCACGGCGTAGCTCGCGGCCTTGAGCGCGAGGTCCGTCTGGGCCTCGGCACGCTCGAGTGCCATGCCCATCGAGTACCGGTTGTTCTCGCAGGCGAACAGCACCGGGACGTCCCACAGCGACGCCAGGTTGATCGACTCGTGGAAGGCGCCCTCGTCGACGGCACCCTCCCCGAAGAAGCACACCGTGACCCGGTCGCGCCCCTGCATGCGGTCGGCCAGGGCGACGCCGACGGCCAGCGGGATCCCGCCGGCGACGATCGCGTTGCCGCCGTAGAACCGGGTGGCGGCGTCGAACAGGTGCATCGATCCGCCGCGGCCACGGGCGACGCCGTCGACCTTGCCGAACATCTCGGCCATGATCGGGCCCATCCCGATGCCCTTGGCGATGGCGTGGCCGTGCTCGCGGTAGGTCGACACCACCGCGTCGTCCTCCTCGAGCGTGGCCATCACTCCGGTTGCGATCGCCTCCTCGCCGATGTACAGGTGGAGGAACCCGCGGATCTTGGCGGCCGAGTACAGCTCGACACAGCGCTCCTCGAACCGCCGGATCCGGAGCATCTCGCGCAGCAGGTGCACCCCGTGCTCCCGGCTCACGTCCGGTGGGGGAGCGAGCTCGGTGGCGTGGCTGGGTCGCTCGGTCACGATGGTCCCTCCCCTGCGGCATCCGGCGCGGACGTTCCTGCGGCGCCGGGCGGCGTGGCGTCGTAGGGCGCCTCCAGGGTCGAGAGGTCGCCCTCGGGCAGCCCCAGCTCACGGGCCTTGAGCAGCCGCCGCATGATCTTGCCGCTGCGGGTCTTGGGCAGCCGCTCGGCGACGACGATCTCCCGCGGGGCGACGGCTGGCCCGAGCCGCTTGCGCGCGAAGCCGTGCAGTTCGCGCAGGAGCTCGTCGGTGGCCTCGATCCCCGGGTAGAAGGTCACGAAGGCCTTGACGACCTCGCCGGCGACCGGGTCGGGCACCCCGATCGCGCCCGCCTCGACGACCGCCTCGTGCGCGGTGAGGACGCTCTCCACCTCGGTCGGACCGATGAGGTGGCCGGCCGACTGGATCACGTCGTCAGCACGGCCGAGGAACCACAGGTAGCCGTCAGCGTCGCGGCGGGCCAGGTCGCGGGTCAGGTACCACCCGTCCCGGAAGCAGCTGGCGTAGCGTTCGGGCATGTCGAGGTAGGTGCGGAACATCGACGGCCAGCCTGGCCGGAGGGCCAGCTCGCCCTCGACGTCGGGCTCCTCCACCAACTCGACGCCGGGGTGCTCGTCGTCGCCGGTGCGGTGCGCGATCGCGATCTCGATGCCCGGCATCGGCCGGCCCATCGAGCCGGGGCGGATCTCCGTCGCGATGAAGTTGGCGATCATGATCGCGCCGGTCTCGGTCTGCCACCAGTTGTCGTGGATGGGGAGTCCGAAGGCCTCCTGGCCCCAGATCACCGCCGGGGCGTTCAGCGGCTCACCGACGCTGGCGATGAACCGGAGCGCCGACAGGTCGCGGTCAACCCGAGGCTCGTCTCCGGCCCGCATCAGCATCCGGATCGCCGTCGGCGCCGTGTACCAGACCGTGACGCGCTGTTCCTCGAGGATCGAGTACCAGCGTTCGGTGTCGTACTCGGCCTCGTCGACGATCATCGTCACGCCGAGCGCGAGGGGCGCGATCATGCCGTAGGAGGTGCCCGTCACCCAGCCGGGGTCGGCGGTGCACCAGAAGGTGTCGTCGGGGTGCAGATCAAGGGCGAACCGCGCGGTGATCGTGTGGGCGACGACCGCCTCGTGGACGTGGACCGCCCCCTTGGGCTTGCCGGTCGTGCCGCTCGTGAAGTGGACGAGCGCCGGGTCCTCTGGGTCGGTCGGGCCGATCCGGTAGTCGGGTGACGCGGCGTCGAGGAGGACCTCGAGGTCGAGGGTGCCGGGTGGGAGCCCGTCGGCGCCGTCGACGATCAGGACGTGCTTGAGGGACGGGAGCTGGTCGCGGATGCCTGCGACCTTGCGCTCGTACAGGCGGCGGCTGGTCACCAGCACGGAGCCCGAGCCGATCTCCATGCGTTGGCGGATCGGTTCCGGCCCGAAGGCGGAGAACATCGGGCTGACCACGGCCCGGTGCTTGATCGCACCGAGGGCGGCGATGTACAGCGACGGCACCCGGCCGAGCAGCAGGAACACCCGCTCGCCCGCCTCCACGCCGAGGCCCTGCAGGACGTTGGCGAACCGGGCGGTGAGCGCCGCCAGTTCACCGAAGGGGACGTCGCGGACGCGGCCGTCCTTGGCGAGCCAGCGGATCGCCGTGCGGTCGGCGTTCGGTCCGGCAGCGTGCCGGTCGACCGCTTCGTGGGCGATGTTGAGCCCGGCGCCGTCGGGCAGGCCATCGAGGGCGGCCCGTGCGTCGTCCCAGCTGAACCGTTCCCGGACGGTCTCGTACGCCTCGAGGTTGGGCGGGACGCGGAAGCTCGCAGGGTCCTTGTGTAGGGTCGGCCAGCTCATGACGCGCTCCCGGACATCGTGGACGCCGGAGACGATGCCGAGTTCAGCCAATCCCGCCGACGCAACGGTGGCCAGGGACGATGGTCACCGTGCCGGGTGACCATCCGCCGAGGGCGACGACGGTGCTCGGGGTCTGCACGTGGCGGTCGGACGTCGCCGCTGCCCAGCGGTCGGTTGCCGATGCAACTACCCTCGATGAGGCACGCAGGCAGCCGCCGATCGCGCAGGAAGGACCGATCATGCAGTTCGGGGTGTTCTCGGTCGGGGACGTGACCCCGGATCCCACGACCGGACGCACGCCCTCGGAGGCGGAGCGGATCGAGGCGATGGTCGCGATCGCGCTGAAGACCGAGGAGGTCGGGCTCGACGTGTTCGCGACCGGCGAGCACCACAACCCGCCCTTCGTACCCTCGTCGCCGACCACCCTGCTCGGCTACATCGCGGCGCGTACCGAGCGGGTGATCCTGTCGACCGCGACCACGCTGATCACGACCAACGACCCGGTCAAGATCGCCGAGGACTACGCGATGCTCCAGCACCTGGCCGACGGCCGGGTCGATCTGATGCTCGGGCGCGGCAACACGGCGCCGGTCTACCCCTGGTTCGGATACGACATGCGGGCAGCGATCCCGCTGACCGTCGAGCACTACGGGCTGTTGCACCGGTTGTGGCGCGAGGAGGCGGTCGACTGGGAGGGTCGGTTCCGCACGCCGCTGCAGGGCTTCACCGCCACCCCTCGTCCGCTCGACGGGGTCCCGCCGTTCGTGTGGCACGGCTCGATCCGCAGCCCCGAGGTGCCCGAGATCGCCGCGGCCTACGGGGACGGCTTCTTCCACAACAACATCTTCTGGCCGATGCGCCACACCACGCAGATGGTGGCGCTCTACCGCCGCCGGTTCGAGGAGCACGGGCACGGCGCGGCGGACCAGGCCATCGTCGGCCTCGGCGGCCAGGTGTTCATGCGCGAGAACTCCCAGGATGCGGTGCGCGAGTTCCGGCCGTACTTCGACGTGGCGCCGGTCTACGGACACGGCCCGTCGCTCGAGGAGTTCACCGCCCAGACGCCGTTGACCGTCGGGAGCCCGCAGCAGGTCATCGAGCGCTACGCCGGGATGCGCGACCACGTCGGTGACTACCAGCGGCAGCTGTTCCTGATGGACCACGCCGGACTGCCGCTCCGGACCGTGCTCGAGCAGCTCGAGATGCTCGGGGGCGAGGTGGTGCCCGTGCTCCGCGACGAGATGGCGACGGGGCGGCCACCCCACGTGCCCGACGCCCCGACCCACGAGCGCCTGAAGGCCGAGCGCGATGCCGCGGAGCAGGACGTGTTGCGCGCGGACACCGCCCCCTGACGCCGGCCAACGCCCGTCGGCAGGTCGTGGCCCGCGGTCGGCCCGCTGCCGGCGTCGTGTGGCTCTGCCGGCGATCGGCGAGGGCCGAAAGGCCGTTGCAGGTCGAGCCGTGCGGGCCTGTACAGCAGCCGGTGCGCGGGGCACCCTTCGAGGTGAGACCGGTACCGGAGGAGTCGGACATGAGCAGCGTCCGTACCTGTGACCGCAGCGACTGCCCGGCGATCGCGATCCACCACATCGACCTCTACGGGCAGGACTTCCACTTCTGCGGTCACCACTGGGCGGAGCTCTCGCCGGTCCTCCTCGCACGGATGTCCCCCTGGGAGCGGGAACAGGCGCGCCGGTCGACGGGCGACGATCGGCCCTCGAGCCTCGCGGGAGCCGGGTCCGGGCGACCGAGCCGGTAGGGGCGGCGCGACCCGACGATCTCAACGATCGAGCAGCGCGGCGAGCCGCTTGCGCCCCGGCCGACGCGTCGGGTCCGCGCTCTCACGGGGCCTGCGGCCGGACCCGTGGGGCGGGACGGCGCGAAGGCTCCCGCGATCGGCGTGTGGCGGCGAG
>SKNO01000081.1 GCA_007120465.1 Nitriliruptoraceae bacterium | reverse complement strand
CTGACCGGCGGCGCGGCGATCAGCGCGCCGTCGGGGCCCGGACGTCGGTCAGGCCGTGCGACCGCAGGGTTGCGGCGACGTGCGCCACCGTCCCGGCGGAGGTCTCCGGCCACACCCGCCCGGGCGTGCGCACCCCGCGGTGCCGGAAGGGCAGCAGCCGCACCGGGATCGCCGGGTCGACGCTCGCGATGAACCCGGCGTAGCGGGCGAGCTCCTCGTCGGTGTCGGTGAGTCCCTCGATCACCACCAGGCGGACCTCCGTGAGGCGGTCCAGACGGTGCAGGGTGCGCACCGACGCGAGCACCGCGCGGTTGCCCTGCCCGGTGATGCGCCGGTGCGTGTCCGCACC
The DNA here is from genome assembly GCA_007120465.1 of Nitriliruptoraceae bacterium. GTDB lineage: Bacteria > Actinomycetota > Nitriliruptoria > Nitriliruptorales > Nitriliruptoraceae > CSSed11-175R1. Next base: position 6,148 of record SKNO01000081.1, on the reverse strand, counting down.
GACGGCCTTGACGTCGAGCAGCACCCCGTCCATCACCGGAGCGAGGTGGTGCCATCCGGCCGTGTCGAGGGTGCCGTTGGAGTCCACCAGGGTGGTCAGGTGCGCCAGCCGGGGATCCGCCCGGACCGTGGCGAACAGCGCCGCCACCCCCGCGACCTGCAGCGTCGCCTCGCCGCCGCTGACGGTGACGCCCCGCAGGAACGGGGCCCGCGGCGCGAGTTCGGCCACGAGGCCCGCGACGGTGCGCCACCGCGCGAACCGGCTCGGACCGATCAGCGTCGGGTTGTGGCAGGTGGCGCAGTCGAGGTTGCAGCCCTGCAGGAACACCGTGAAGCGTGCGCCGGGCCCGTCGACGACGCTGACCGGCTCGGTGCTCGCGACCAGCAGCCGCGCCGAGCCATCGGGACGTGGCCGCGCCAGCGTGCCCCGGTCCGGCAGCGAGGTGGGACCCGGGGTCCCTTGGGCCTCGCGCAACGTCCCGGTCGAGGTCATCAGCGGCGACCCAGCGCGAAGGGCAGCGTCTCGATGCTGATCACCCGGCTCGCGCGCTCGAGCACCTGCCCGTTGGAGATCACCTGCGCACCGTGCCGCGTGCTGTCGTGGCGGACCTCCGCCGTGCGGGCACGTTCGGCGTCGGCGCGCCGGACCATGTAGCCGGTGATGCGCACCAGTTCGCTGTCCTCGACGTCGAAGGTGATCTCGCGCAGCCCTGCGGCGAACGCCCCGCGCGTCAGGTCGGACAGCGCCGACGGGTTGTCGCGCACCGACGGCTCCACCGGGAAGATGTCGCTGATCCCGGCGGTGTAGAACCGGTGGTGCGGCGCCACGGCGAGGATGTGGCTGATCGTGTCCGGTTCGCGACCGGTCGGGATGCGAGCACCGGCGGTCACGTCCACGTCCTCGCCCGTCCCCTGCTGGGCGTGGAGCATCGCGCGCTCGTCCACGCAGTACGGCAGGTCGGTCCGGGCCACCGCGGCGGCGGCGACGGAGGTGATCCAGTGGCCGAGCTCGTTCGCGTCCGGCTCGACCCCGTAGAGGTGGTCGCCACCGAGCAGCGTGTCGACGGCCTGCGCGACGCCGTGGACCCCGGCCATGGCGGTGAACCGCCCCGGGTCGATCAGGCCCTCCTCGACGAGGAAGCCGTGCTCGTAGAACCCCACCTCCTCGACGAGGAAGCGGGTGCGGGCCGCCACCACCTCGAGCAGCAGGTCGAGGTGACGGGGCAGGGTGACGTCGAGGTAGTCGTCGACGTCGCCGACGTGACGAGCCACGCTCGCGGCGAGGTTGAGGCGGACGAGGGTGTGCGCCCCGCCCCCGATCGGGAGGGTGTGGTAGGCGCTGACCACGCCGTAGCCGGCGGGGAAGTCGTCCGCGGGGAAGTCGCGCAGGATCATCGGCTCGTTGGCGATGTGGGGCTTGTTGACGGCCACGATCGACCGGACCGCCTCGTCGAGCAGCGCCTCCCCGGACCGGTCGGGGTCCCACCGCAGCGTGACGTTGGGTGCGACCTGCCCGAGCTCGCGGTCGATCCGCAGGAGCGTGCGTGCCACCCGACCGTCGTCGGGCCCGAGGTTGACGTGCGCGAGGGCGTCGGGGATCGCCCGGTCGAGGTACCGCCAGAACCGCGTCAGCGTCGCGTGCAGCCGGGCGTCGTCGACGCCGTCGGTGAAGGGCTCGAGGAGCTGGTCGAGCCGGCCGAGGAACGACGGGTAGCCGGTGATCGACGGCACATGGTGGTAGAGGATCGACAGGAACGCGACCGCATCGTCCAGGTCCGCAGGAGGGTCGAGCTCGAGGAACGGCGAGCCCTGCCGCAACGCACGGGCGTAGTCGGGCAACAGGTAGCGGGGGCGGTAGGGCGCCGGCCCCTCGTGCAGGTCGCACAGCAGGCCGGTCGCCAGCGCCTCGTCGGCCTCCGGGCTGACCTTCGGCGGGTCCAGCAGGCCCTCCCCGACCTGCGCCAGCCGCTGCAACCGTTGGCGGTAGGTCAGCTGCCGCGAGGTGATCGTCTCGCGCGCAGCCTCCCGCAGCACCATCGGGTCCATCGTCGACGCTCCCTCCTGCACACCGGCGGTCGGGGAGCGGGCCGGTGTCCGCCCGGATCGGGGTCCCGACGCGGCGATCGCGCGTCGTGGCTCCGTCGAGACTCCTGGTCCGGGGACCCCTCCGGTAGGGGCGGTGGTCCCATGCGATCCGGCTGTTGGACCGGCGAGGTGGCGATCGCAGCAGGTTGCGTCACCTCCGCGCAGACTGCCTGTGCCGGATCGACGCAGTCCCCGTGACCGGGACGGCATCGGTTCGTACCTTCGCTGGTGAGATGGCGCACGCTCGTGGGCGCCGGGTGTGACGCTGACGCAGGAGGTGACGCGTCGTGGACATGGACAGGTTGACGCACCGGTCGCAGGAGGCGCTGCAGCGCGCCGCCGGGATCGCGCGCGGGCGCAACCACCCGGAGGTCGGCACCGCCCACCTGCTGGTCGCCCTGCTCGAGCAGACCGAGGGCATCGTCCTGCCGCTGGTCCAGAAGCTCGGGGTGACGCCGACCACCCTGCGCAACCGCGCGATCGAACTGCTCGAGGCCGCCCCTGCGGCGTACGGCGCGTCGGGCAAGGAGACGATCGGTGAGCCGCTACGGCGGGTGCTGGAGGCCGCCTTCGAGGAGGCCCGCAACCTCGGCGACGACTACGTCTCCACCGAGCACCTGCTGTTGGCGCTCGCGGACGCGCAGGACCGCACCGCAGGGGTGCTGACCAGCCAGGGCATCACCCGCGACGCGATCCTCGATGGGCTGCGCCAGGTCCGCGGCGCCCAGCGGGTCACCAGCCAGGACCCGGAGTCGACCTACGAGGCGCTCGAGAAGTACGCCCGGGATCTCACCCAGCTCGCCCGGGACGGCAAGCTCGACCCGGTGATCGGCCGGGACGAGGAGATCCGCCGGGTGATCCAGGTGCTGGTACGCCGGACCAAGAACAACCCGGTGCTCATCGGCGAGCCCGGCGTCGGCAAGACCGCGATCGTCGAGGGCATCGCCCGCCGCGTCATCGAGGGTGACGTCCCGACCCTCCTCGAGGACAAGCGCCTGGTGGAGCTGGATCTGTCCGCGATGGTGGCGGGGGCGAAGTACCGCGGCGAGTTCGAGGAGCGCCTCAAGGCGGTGCTGAAGGAGATCGAGGCCTCCGAGGGGCAGATCATCACCTTCATCGACGAGCTGCACATGGTGGTCGGTGCCGGTGCGGCCGAGGGCGCGATGGACGCGGCCAACATGATCAAGCCGCTGCTCGCCCGCGGGCAGCTGCGGATGATCGGGGCGACGACCCTGGCCGAGTACCGCAACATCGAGAAGGACGCCGCCCTCGAGCGTCGGTTCCAGCCGGTCCACGTCGCGGAGCCGTCGGTCGCCGACACGATCGGGATCCTCCGCGGGCTCAAGGAGCGCTACGAGGTCCACCACGGCGTGCGGATCACCGACGACGCGCTGGTGGCCGCCGCGACGCTGTCCGACCGGTACCTGACCGAGCGGTTCCTGCCGGACAAGGCGATCGACCTGCTCGACGAGTCGATGGCGCGGCTGCGGATCGCGATCGACTCGCTCCCGCCCGAGATCGACGAGGTCGACCGACGCATCCGGCAGCTGGAGATCGAGCGGGTGAGCCTCGCGAAGGAGGAGACCGAGTCGGCGCGGACCCGGCTCGCGGACCTCGACGCGGAGCTCGCGGACCTGCGCGAGCAGGACACCTCGCTCCGGGCACGCTGGGAGCGGGAGAAGGAGGAGATCGAGCAGGTCAACCGCGCGAAGGAGGAGCTCGAGCAGCTCCGCGAGGCTGCGGCCGCCGCCGAGCGCGACGGGAACTACGAGCGCGCCTCGGAGCTGCGCTACTCGCGGATCCCCGAGCTCGAGAAGCAGCTCGAGGAGGCGCAGGAGCGGATCACGGCGATGCGCGCCGAGGGTGACAGCCTCCTGGAGGAGGAGGTCACCGAGGTGGAGATCGCCGAGGTGGTCGCTCGCTGGACCGGCATCCCCGTCGACAAGTTGATCGAGTCCGAGGCGCAGAAGCTCGTCCGGCTCGAGGACCAGCTCCACGCCCGCGTCGTCGGGCAGGACGAGGCCGTCGAGGCTGTGGCCAACGCGGTGCGGCGGTCACGGTCCGGGCTCGCCGACCCCGACCGTCCGCTCGGTTCGTTCCTGTTCCTCGGGCCGACCGGGGTGGGCAAGACCGAGCTGGCGCGGGCGCTCGCCGAGTTCCTGTTCGACGACGAGCGGGCGATGATCCGCATCGACATGGGCGAGTACCAGGAGAAGCACACCGTCGCCCGGCTCATCGGTGCGCCGCCCGGCTACGTCGGCTACGAAGAGGGCGGCCAGCTCACCGAGGCGGTGCGCCGTCGCCCGTACCGCGTCGTGCTGCTCGACGAGGTGGAGAAGGCCCACCCGGACGTGTTCAACGTCCTGCTCCAGGTGCTCGACGACGGCCGCCTCACCGACGGGCACGGCCGGACCGTGGACTTCCGCAACGTCGTGGTGATCATGACGTCGAACCTCGGCTCCACCCACATCCTCGACGCCGAGCTGTCCCGCGACGCGCTCCGCGGCCGCGTGATGGTCGACGTGCGCAACCACTTCCGCCCGGAGTTCCTCAACCGGGTCGACGAGGTGGTGATCTTCGACCGGTTGGCGCGCGAGCAGCTGCGCCAGATCGTCGACATCCAGCTCGGACGGCTGCGGTCGCGCCTGGCCGAGCGCGACCTCGACCTGGAGGTCACGGACGCGGCCAAGGACGCGCTGGCTGAGCTGGGCTACGACCCGCTCTACGGCGCCCGACCGCTGAAGCGCGTGATCCGCAAGCACCTCGAGGACCAGCTCGCGAAGGCGATGCTCGCCGGCGACGTCCTCGACGGCCAGACCGTCAAGGTCGATGCCGTCGACGGCCAGCTTCGGATCGTCGCCGACGGCGAGGTGGGGGCGGCCGCCGACTGACCGCGGGCGGCGTCGCGTCGTCGCCCGGGATGGCTGAGCCCGCGAGCACCTCCCCCGAGCGTGCGCAAGGTCGCGTCGGGGGAGGTGCGTGCGCGGGACGGGTGCCGGGTCCTTCGGGGTGACCTACGGCTGGAAGATGGCCACCTGGGTGAGCAGGCAGCGGTTCGGTCCCGGCTCACCATCCGCGAGCGCCGTGTCCGGGAAGATCGGTGGGAAGGGGCTGTCGTCGCTGCAGCCGCCACGGTAGGTGTGGATCATGCCCGGCATGTGGGCGGCCAGCTTCGGGCCGTGGTCGTTGATCACGAAGTGGTACTCGGCACCTCGCGGGTTGTGGAAGGTTCGGTCCGCGAGCCAACCGTCGACCGGGCCGACGGGCATGTGGGCGGCGAAGGTGGCTCGGCCACTGTTGCCGGTCACGGTGCCGGCTCCGAAGGTCACCTGCGCATCGACCTGAGGGTTCAGGAGGATGTCAGGCCCAGTGCACGGGGTGCCCGCGCAGGCTTCCGGGTTGTTGATGACGACGTACCACAGGGTGTACGCGTGCCCCGGCTCGAGGCCGTGGGTCCGTAGGATCACCGAGGCGCCGGCGTCGGTGGCGACGAGCCGAGCGGTGGCGCCCTCGATCGCGCCGGCCGGCTTGCCGTCCAGCATCTGTGCCTGCATGTGCCATCCGACGTGCGTCGTCTCCATCCGCGGCGGCGCCGCGTGCGCCGGTGCGGCGGTGATGAGCGCCAAGGCGAGCGTGAGACCGAGAACGATCGTTCTGCGGATGCGGGTCATGGTCTGCCTCCCTCTCTCTTCGGTGCGCGAGCCACGATGCCTGCGCCGCCGGGTCGCTGGACCCGACGGCGCGACGGTGGATCCCCCGGCTGGGAGTCCGCTTGGAGGTCGCTCCAGGCCGCCTGAGACGCTCGGAGCAGCGCTCCCTGACCAGGCACGGCGACCCATACGGAGCCCAGGCACGTCGCCCCGTGCGGATCGTCACGCGCGTCGCAGGGCCAGCGGCAGGCGAGCGAACCACCGCGGCGACCGGCTTGCCGGGACGCTCTCGACCTGCGCCGCGGGTTCCGATCGATCGGCTGTGCGGGCCTCACGCTTCATCCGGAGCCTCCGGTCCCGTGCCACGCGTTCCCGCCGATGGTCCTCCGCTGCGCTCATGAGGTGGTTGACACG
>SKNO01000242.1 GCA_007120465.1 Nitriliruptoraceae bacterium | reverse complement strand
TCGCCCGCGGCTGGCGCGCGCCCCGGCGGGGCGGGCCCCTGGATCGGGCGACCTCTGCATGCGCAGGGTGGCACGGGGTCTCGCCCGACGACGGACCCACCTACCCAACCGACCGCGCATCCTGCGCTCGCGACGTTCGCTGTGCGTTCGCCTGCGTGGCTGGGACGGTCAGCCGCGGAGACCCGGTGGCACCCGTTCGGCCAGCTCCACCTCGACGTCGTGCTCCTCACCGCCACGCACCAGGGTCAGCGTGACGGTGTCGCCGGGTCGGTGCTGCTGCACCCGCCCGGCCAGGTCCGTGATGGAGCCGATCGGCTCGCCGTCGAGCGCGATGATGATGTCCCCGGCGGTGATGCCCGCAGCCTCCGCCGGGCTGCCGGGGCGCACCTCGGCGATCACCGCACCCTCCTCGACGGGCAGCCCGTACAGCCGGGCGACGTCGGGGTCGACGGTCTGCCCGGCGACGCCGAGCTCGGCGTGCCGGACCGTTCCGGTCGCGAGGAGCTGGTCGGCGACGTTGTGGACGGTGCTGACCGGGATCGCGAACCCGATCCCCTCGTTGCCGCCACCCCGGGACAGGATCGCCGTGTTGATGCCGATCACGCGCCCCTCGGCGTCGACCAGCGCCCCACCCGAGTTCCCCGGGTTGATGGCCGCGTCGGTCTGGATCATGTCCACCATCGGGGTGCCCGCCGGTGCGCTCACGGTGCGTCCGAGAGCGCTGATGATCCCGGAGGTCACCGACCCGTCGAGCCCGAAGGGCGAGCCGATCGCCACCACCGGCTGGCCGACCTCGAGCCCCTCCTCGTCGGTGGCCCAGGTCGGGCGCGGCAGACCGTCCGCGTCGATCCGGAGCACCGCCAGGTCGGAGCGGGTGTCGGTGCCCACCATCTCGGCGTCCTCACGGACCCCGTCGGGCAGGGTCACGGTGATGCGGGTGGCGCCCCGGACGACGTGCTCGTTGGTGACCAGCATCCCATCCTCGCCGTAGACGACCGCCGACCCCGTCCCCGGACCCGCGGGCGTCACCGCGTCGACCCGGGCCACCGACGGGCTGACCGACCGTGCGATCTCGCTCACGTCGATCACCCCGGTGCCGCGGCTCGGTGCCGGCGGGGTGTCCGACGGTGCCGGCGGGGTGTCGGACGGCGCCGACGCGGCCGCAGCGGCCATGCCGACCACGTCGGCCGCGCTGACCGACGTCGGCGCCGGGTCGTCCACCGCCGCCATCGTGACGACGGCGGACACCGCTCCCACGACGGCAGCCAGCACCGCCGTGACGAGGTACCCCCGGAGCGAGCCGGCCCGGCGACGGGCACGTGAGGCCGGAGGAGGTGGAGGTGGCCCGTCCGGACCGGCCCCGGAGGACCTCGAGGTGGTTGGGAGCGCCGTTGACGTCGAGCTCATCGCCGACCACCTCCCGGATCAGCGCACCGGGCTGCCGTGCCGCACGCCGACCAGCCGGGCGACCCGTTCCTGCGTCGGCGGGTGGGTGGCGAACAGGCTGGCGAAGGTCACCCGACGTCCGGTCAGCGGGTTGACGATGTACGCGCTGGTCTGGGCGGGATCGACGTTCACGGGCACCCGCCGGGCGGTCGCCTCGATCCGCTGCAACGCCCGCGCCAGGGTGTGCCCCTCGCCGAGGAGCGCGGCACCGGCCCGGTCGGCCTCGAACTCACGGTTGCGGCTCAGCGCCAGCTGCAGCAACGTCGCAGCGATCGGCGCGAGCAACGCCGCCACCAGCAGGCCGAGCGGGTTGGCGTGCCCGTCCTCATCGCTGCCGAACAGCGGCAGCCACAGCGCCACGTTCGCCAGCCAGCTGATCCCCGTGGCGATCGCCGCCGCCACCGACGTCAGCAGGATGTCGCGGTTGCCCACGTGGGCTAGCTCGTGAGCGAGCACGGCACGCACCTCGTCGGGCTCGAGCACCCGCAGCAGGCCCTCGGTCACGCACACCGCGGCGTGCTGCGGATCGCGTCCCGTCGCGAAGGCGTTGGGCTGGGGCGACGGGCTGATGTACAGGCGCGGCATGGGCAGGCCGGCCCGGGCGGCGAGGTCCTCCACGATCCGGTGGTACCCGGGTGCCTCCGCACGGGACACGGCACGAGCGCGCGCCGCCCGCAGGGCGAGGCGGTCGGAGTACCAGTAGGAGCCCCCGACCACCAGCAGACCCAGGGCCAACCCCAGGGTGGCGCCACCGGGACCAGGGGCGATCAGGGAGCCGACCCAGACCAGGAGCCCGCCGAGCGCGGACAGCAGCACGACGGTCTTGACGCGGTTGGCCATCCCGCGGTCGGTGGCGGTCCGGCTGACCGCGGCACCGTCCGGCTGACGCATCCCACCACCTCCTCAGGACGTCTCCTCGATCTGGCCATCTCGGGTCAACCGTGCACAACGCGGACAACAGGAGATCTATTCCCGATGCCATCGCTTCTCTGTCACGCTCAGCCACGACGGCACGGGCCCCGGTGGTGTGTGCGTGACGCGCGACCGAGCATCGCCGCGCCCTGCGTGTCAGCCGTCGTCGAGGTCCCCGCTCCCCCGGTCCGCCTCGGAGGGCGGGTCATGGGTGGCGGCGTCGGGCTCGTCCCGTCGCGCCAGCTCGTCCTCGAGGGCCAGGATCCGGTCGATCCCGGTGCTCGGGATGCCCTCGCCAGCGAGTTCCATCGCGCGGGACAGGCGCTGGATGTCGTGTCGCGAGTAGCGGCGCTGCCCGGCGTCCGAGCGTCCGGGCACCACCAGTCCCCGCTTGTCGTAGCCCCGGACGACCTGGGGGTCGACCCCCATCAGCTCGGCGACCACCCCGACCGGGTACAGGGCCTGGTCGGGGTCGTCCAGCACGTCCTCCCAGGGTTCGCGCTCCTGCGACATCTGCGACCTCCCCGCGGTGGCGTCGATCCACCGGCGCGGTGGCCGGAACGGGGCGACGCCGTGCCGCGGTCACCGTCAACCGTTCCGTACAGGTTCCCTGTTCGGCGTACGACACGAAGGTAGCAGGATGGGGATCGGGCAGCGAGCCACCGCGCACGGAGCCCCGGACCGTCGCACCGGCGACCCGGTCACTCGTCCAGGACCCGGTGGTAGACGTCCGCACTCGCCTGGTCGAAGCAGCACACGTTCACCCGCTCGACGCCGTCCGGCGCGGCCCGGAGCTCACGGACGGCGATCCGGGCGGCCGGCTCCGCCGGGTAGCCGAACACACCGGTGCTGATCGCCGGGAAGGCGACGCTGGCTACGCCGTGGGCGGCGGCGAGCTCCAGCGAGCTGCGGTAGCAGGAAGCGAGCAGCCGGGGCTCGCCCTGGTCGCCACCACGCCACACCGGGCCGACGGTGTGGATCACGTACCGGGCGGGCAACGCGAACCCGGAGGTGATCCGCGCCTCGCCGGTGGGACAGCGCACGCCGGGTTCCACCTCGGGGACCTCGGCGCAGGCCTCGCGCAGCTCGGGGCCCGCGGCCGCGTGGATCGCCCCGTCGACGCCACCCCCGCCGAGCATGCGTTCGTTCGCGGCGTTGACGATCGCGTCCACCTCGAGGGTGGTGATGTCGGCGACGACGACCTCGACCATGGTGCTCCTCCTCGACGGCTGGGCCAAGACAAGCACGCGGCCCGACGACGTGTCAGTCGTCCGCGGCGTACTCCGCTGCCCGGGAGGCCTGCAGTTGGCGCATCCGGTCCCGGCCCGGCATGAACACGGCTCCGACGAGCGCGGCGAGGCTGAACCCGAAGGCGACCTGGAACAGCCGGTTGTAGGCCTCCTGCGCGGCCAGAAGCTCCGCATCGGTCGCCGGCTGCGGCGCGATCACCCCGATCTGGGCGGTGAGGATCGCGGCCAGCACCGCGGTCGCCAGCGCGCCGGCGACCTGACGGTTCAGCGACCGCAGGGCGGCGGCGTGGGTGATGTAGCGGTTCTGCAGCGCGTTCATCCCCGCGACGTTCAGGGGGATGCGCATCAGCCCCGTGCCGAGCCCCTGGACCAGCAGCACCAGCACGATCCACCGCACCGACGTCTCGGGCGTGAGGGTCGCGAGCTGCCAGGTCGTGAACGCCAGCACCGACAGCCCCGCCACCATCGGGATGCGCGCGCCGATGCGGTCGGCCAGCCACCCGCCCGTCGCCATCGTGAGCGCGACCCCGATCGCGGCGGGCGCCAGCATCAGCCCGACCTCCTGGGCGGTGGCGCCCCGCACCACCTGGAGCTCGACAGGCAGGAAGTTCAGCCGGGCGAACTGCACGACCGTGATCAGCCACACCATCACGAGCGACAGCCCGAAGATCGGGACCGTGAACAGCCGCAGCTCCAGGATCGGGTGGGCACGACGCGAGGATCGGACCGCCAACCACCCGAGGGCCACCGCCCCGAGCACCAGCGCGGCGATCGTCGTCGGATCCGTGAACCCCCAGCTCGGCGCCTGGCGGGCGGCGACCACGACCAGGCTGATGCCGACGAAGGCCAGGATCCAGCCCGCGGTGTCGAGGGGCCGGTGGTTGCGGGTCCCCGGATCGCGGAGCAGGCGGGCCGCCAGCACCACCGCGACCACCGCGATCGGCACGAGCACGGCGAAGATCACCCGCCAGCTCGCCTGGGTCACGATGATGCCGCCGATCGGCGGACCGAGCGCCGGTCCCGCCATGATCGCCACCCCGCGGATCCCGAGGACGAGCCCGCGACGGTGTGGCGGGAACACCCCGAGCACCATCGCCATGCCCAGCGGCATCAGCGCCCCGCCCCCCGTGCCCTGCACCACGCGCGCCGCCAGCAGGGCGGGCAACGTCGGAGCGATCGCGCAGAGCAGCGACCCGACGGCGAACAACCCGAGGCAGCCGAGGTAGAGCCGCTTGTGCCCGAACCGGTCGGCCAGCCAGGCCGTCGCCGGCTGGGCTGCCACGACCGCCAGCAGGTACGAGGTGATGACCCAGTCGACGTCCAGGCCGCTGGAACCGCCGAACCCGTCGGCGATGTCGGGCAGCGCGACCCCCAACACGGTGGTGTTGAGGACGACGAGGTAACTGCCGGCGAGCACCACCGCCATCACCACCCACGGGTACCACCGGCCGTGGGGGTGGGTCGCCGGCCCGGCCCGACCGGTGGCGTCAGGCACTGGGGATGGGTCGGCGGCGGTCACCCCCTCGACGCTACCGGCTCCCCGCGCCCCCGGCGTCGTGCCAGCACGGCCGTCAGGAGGTCGGCCGCCTCCCATCCGACCGGTCGCCGTCACGGACCCCCACACGCAAGAACCTCGCCCCACGGCCAGGTTCGTGCACCCACCACCCACCCCAGCGCCCCCCACACGCAAGAACCTCGCCCCACGGCCAGGTTCGTGCACCGACGCGATGTCGACGCGACCGCGGTCCCGCGCCAGGGGATCGTCACGCCAGCGCGGTCGTCAGGAGGGCGGCCGCTCCCCGCAGCCGCGTCACCCACCGGACCGTCCCCGGCCCGCCGGGACGGAGCCGCTCCTCCGAGACCGACGGGGTGCACGTCCGATGGTCGGCGATCACCGCCGGCGTGGTCGCGGCGACGGCGGCCAGCGCGTCATGCGGGACCAGCACCGGGCGTCCCTGCTCCTCCGACTGCCGCCGGTGGTAGGTGGCCGCCATCCGCCAGGCTAGACCGTCGTACCTCGACGTCGCTGCCAGCCGGTCGAGACCCTCCCCCGCGATCGGGTCGGTGGCGGTCGCGTCCAGGGTGATGACCGTGAGCCGACCAGCCGGCGCCAGGATCTCGACCGCCGACCGCATCGCCGGCGGATCGCACCAGGTGTTGGTGTCGCGCACGGGCGGGGTGGCACCGGCCACGACCACGACCTGCCCGAGCCGCGCCACGACGGTGGCGTCCGCGGACACGGCTGCGGCGAGGTTGCTCGCCGGACCGGTCGCCAGGAACGTCAGCCTCCGGTGCTCCCGTGTCGCCGCGAGCAGCGCGTCCACCGCGTCCCCGTCGCCGACGAGGTCCGCCCGGGCGATCGCCGCACCGCCGACCCCGTCGGATCCGTGCCGAGCGCCGGCGTCCCGCGGCGCGGGCGGCGTCCGGCCGACGTGGACGGGGACGGTGACCTCGGCACGAGCGAGCACGCCCGCCGCATTGGCCGCGGCCTGCCGCGCGTCGACGACCCCGTGCACGGTGGAGACCCCGACCAGTCGCTGCCCCGTCGCCACGAGGTACAGCAGAGCCAGGGCATCGTCGACGCCACCGTCGGTGTCGACCCAGATCGGCGGGCGCTCGTCCGAACGATGCACCGTCGCCACCACCTCCTCCCGCCCCCGCGACCGACCAGGGGAAACGGGGTGCAGCATCGCGGCCAGCGGTCGCCCGTGCACATCGGCCCGGCGGCCGGTGCGGTCCCCGCCGGAAGGTGAGTTCCTAACCGATGTCAAGCATGAACGAGGTCCTTGTGTTGCGTAGTCTTGGAGTGGGACGGGTCGGCTGCCGGGGCGGCTTCGGTCGACTCCTGATCGCGCCGGCCCGTCCTGCCCTTGTGTTGCTTCGCGGTGGTTGGCCGGCGCCG
>SKNO01000271.1 GCA_007120465.1 Nitriliruptoraceae bacterium | reverse complement strand
CGACGGCGGCCGCGGCGGCCGCGGCGATCTCGGTCTCGCGCTCCGCCTCGACCCGCAACTCGCGGACCTCGGCGCGCTGGCGCTGCACCTCGCCGAGCAGTCGCTCGACCGCCTCCATCAGCTCGCGGTCGCCGGCGACGACGTGGGCGACGTACACGTTGGAGTTGAGGAAGTCCGCCATGTCCGCCGCGGTGGTCAGCGTGTCCGCGAAGGAGACCTGCCCGAACTTGAACGCGGCCCGGATCCGTGCGTCGAGGCGGGCCCGCTTGCCGTCGTGGTCGCGCTCGAGCGTGGCGATCGTCGTCTCGACCTCGAGCAGCCGCTCGCGGGCGGCGGTGGCACGCGCCTGCGCCTCCTCCACCTCGGCCTCGGAGCGGGCGAGCTCCTCCTCCAGTGCCTCCAGGGCCGTCTGCGCGTCGTCGAGCTCCGCCTCGATCGCGGCGAGCTGCTCCCGCGCGGAGCCCTCCCGGGCCCGGGCGTCGCGCAGCTCCTCGGCGGTGCGGGCCCGCTCCTCGGCGGTGCGGTCGAGCTCCTGACGCAGCTCGCCGGTCTGCGCCACCGCGGCGACAGGCAGCAGCGACAGCACCAGCGCGAGGCTCAGCAGACGCAGGACTCGAGGCACCAGATCCACCTCACGGGTGCGCTCGGGGCACCATCAGCCACGGGCCCCGACCTGTACCACAGGGCGACGACGGCCAACAGTACGACACAGGCGCCACAACGTCCACACCCGTGCGCGCTCCACCCCGCCGCACACCGGTGGTGCACCGGCGGCCAGCGGGTCACCGGCGCGCGGCGATCAGGAGTCCTGGAAGAACCACAGGGCCACGATCGACGAGATGGCCGCGATCCCGAAGCCGGCGAGCAGCAGCGGTGGCCCGGCGGCGATCACCTCGGTCACCCCGATGAAGGGCATCAGCAGCACCTCCTGCGACAACCCCTCGGTGACGCGCGGCACCACCCCGTACAGCAGCCCCCAGGACACGAGCGCACCGAGCAACCCGGTGATCACCGCCTCCATCAGGAAGGGCAGGCGGATGTACCAGTTGCTCGCCCCCACCAGCTTCATGATCGCGGTCTGCTCACGCCGCGCGAAGGCCGACATCAGGATCGTGTTGCCGATCAGCAGCGCCGCCGCAGCGAGCTGGATCACCGCGATCGCGAGCGCGCCGTTGCGCACGATCCGGGTGAAGTTGAGGAACTGGGTGAGGATCTCGCGCTGGTCGACGATGTCCTCGACGCCCGGGTACGCCTCGAACTGGTCGCGGATGATCAGGAACTCGTCGGGGTCGACGAGGCTGACCCGGAACGACGCCGGGAGGATGTCCGGCTCCACGATCTCCAGCATGTTCGGCTGGTCCTTGAACAGCTCGCTGAAGCGCTCGTAGGCCTCCTCCTTGGACTCGTAGATCACCTCCTCGACGACCGGCTGGTCCTCGAGGTCGCGGCGCAGGGTCTCCTGCTGCTCGTCGGTGATCGGCGGGCAGGTGGTGCCGTCACACAGGAAGATCGACACCTCGACCTGCTCGACCCAGTCGTCGGTGGCGAGGTCGATCTGATCACGCAGGAGCAGCGTCGCACCGAGCAGCGTCAACGACACCGTGATCGACAGGATCACCGCGACGGTCATCAGGGGGTTGCGACGCAGCCCCTTCGCGGACTCCTGGATGATGTAGCGCCACCGCGCGGACATCGGTCCTCCTCGTCGGCCCTGCGGCCGTGGTCAGCACGAGGTGGCACGCGACGGCCACCTCGTCACGGTTGGTCAGCCGGCGTAGCCGTAGACGCCGCGGGACTGGTCACGGACGACGACACCGTTCTCGAGCTCGATGACGCGCCGGCGCATCGAGTCGACGATGTGCTGATCGTGGGTGGCCATCACCACGGTGGCACCCGTGCGGTTGATGCGGTCCAACAGCTTCATGATCCCGACCGAGGTGGACGGGTCGAGGTTGCCCGTCGGCTCGTCGCAGAGCAGGATCCGCGGGTTGTTCACGAACGCCCGCGCGATCGACACCCGCTGCTGCTGCCCGCCGGAGAGCTCGTGGGGCATCGCGCCGGTCTTGTCCTCCAGCCCGACGAGCTCGAGGACCTCGGGGACCCGGCGCTGGATCTCCCGGCGCCCCTTGCCGATCACCTCGAGGGCGAAGGCGACGTTCTCGGACACCGACTTGTTGGGCAGCAGCTTGAAGTCCTGGAAGACGTACCCGATCTCGCGGCGCAGGGCCGGGATCTTCCAGGACCGCAGCGACGTCAGGTCCTTGCCGGCGACGTAGATCTCGCCCGCATCGGGGAGCTGTTCACGGGTGAGCAGCTTCATGAAGGTCGACTTGCCCGAGCCCGACGGGCCGACGACGAAGACGAACTCGCCCTTGCCGACCTCCAGCGACACGTCCTTGAGCGCGACGACCTCGTCGTCGGCGCCTCGCTTGTAGGTCTTGGTGACGTTCTTGAGCTTGATCACGACGGCTCGCTCGATCGGGACGAGACCCGTTCCCGGGCGCAGCGCACCACCGCACCGGGAACCTCCGGACACCAGCGGCGAAGGGTACCCCGTGGGCTGGAGCGTTCCGTTCAGGCACGGGCGTGGCCATCCGGCCAGGGTCCGCCGGGTCGCGGGTTCGCCAGCGAGGGTCGCTGGCTGCGTCCGCAGCGGCTGCTGGCGGTGTCCGCAGCGTTGCTGCAAGGTCCGAGCGGGGTTCAGGAGCAGGGTTCGTGACCGACCCGCCGCTGTCGCCGGCGAGGTGCGCAGCTCGGGGCCGGTCGTAACCGCACGTGCCGCGGCGCGGTGCTCGGTGGCCGGCGGGATGCAAGAACCTGGCCGTGGGGCGAGGTTCTTGCAACCTGGGGCCGGCTGGGACCGGCAGACTGCGAGAACCTGGCCGTGGGGCGAGGTTCGTGCAACCTGGGGCCGGCTGGGGCCGGCAGGTGCGCCGCCGGGCCGCTGGGGGTGGGCAGGCCGGGTGGGCAGGCGGGGCGGTTCTCCTGCTCGCGGGGTCCGCCGCGTCGGCGGCTGATGTGCGCCGGCGGTGTCGCGAGGGTCGGGATGCGCCCGGTGTCCCGCGGCGAGGTCGGAGGATGATCAGCGCGGTGTCCCGCGGCGAGGTCGGGGGGGATCCGGCACGGTGTCCCTGACCGGAATGGTCGGGCGGCGAGCCGTCGGTGCGCGGTTCATCGACACCCGCTGCCGCACTCACCGTGTCGCGAGCGGCAGCGGGGCGGTGGCCGTCCGCTCAGGCGGACGCGGTCTGCGCCTCGGAGGTCTCGCGGACCCGTCGGCGCAGCTCCGCCTCCATCAGCTCGTCGAGATCGCCGTCGAGCACGTTCTGCACGTTGCCGGTCTCGTGGTCGGACCGCAGGTCCTTGACCATCTGGTACGGGTGCTGGACGTAGCTGCGGATCTGCGAACCGAACCCGACGTTCTGCGGCCCGCCGCGCAGCTCCTCGAGCTGCGCGGCGCGCTTCTGGCGCTCCAGGTCGGCGAGCTTGGCCTTCAGCACCCGCAGCGCCACCGCCTTGTTCTGGTGCTGGGACTTCTCGTTCTGGCAGCTGACCACCAGACCCGTCGGCAGGTGGGTGATCCGCACCGCCGAGTCGGTGGTGTTGACGCTCTGCCCGCCCGGGCCCGAGGAGCGGTAGACGTCGACGCGGATGTCCTCGTCGGGGACCTCGACCTCCTCGTCCACCTCGGGCAGGACCGGCACCACGTCGACCAGGGCGAAGGAGGTCTGCCGGCGCGACTGCGCGTCGAACGGGCTGATCCGCACCAGCCGGTGCACACCGTGCTCGACGCTCAGGAAGCCGTAGGCGTCGGGACCGCGCACCTCGAAGGTGGTGGACTTCAGCCCGGCCTCCTCACCGTAGGACCGGTCGAACACCTCGGTCTCGTACCCGCGCTTCTCGGCCCACCGCAGGTACATGCGCTGCAGCATCTGGGCCCAGTCCATGGCGTCGACACCGCCCTCGCCGGCGTGGATCGACACGATCGCGTCGGCGTCGTCGTGCTCACCCGACAGCAGCGTGACCACCTCGAGGCGGTCGAGCTCGGCCTGTACCTCGGCGAGCCCGGCGGCGACCTCGGCGGCCGAGGCGGCGTCGTCCTCCTCGCCGGCCAGCTCGTCGAGCACCTCGAGGTCGTCGAGGCGCTCGCCCAGCCCGTCGATGCGGGCGAGCTCCACCTCGAGTCGCTTGAGCTCGGTGGTGACCTGCCGGGCACGGTCGGCGTCGTCCCACAGCCCCGGTTCCCCCGCGACCGCCTGGAGCTCCTCGAGCCGGTGGCGCTTGCCCGCGACGTCCAGGTCCACGGCGAACCGGTCCAGCCGCTCGCGCTGGACCGCCAGTTCGTCGGCGTGGCTCGTCGCCATGGGGTGGGGCTCCTTCGCAGGGTCGTCGCCGGGTCGCGGCCGGTGTGGTCGGTGACCATCCGCGGGACGGCATCCGCCGCCGGGATCCGGGGGTGGTCGTGGTGGTGGTCGTGCCACGATGCTACCCCTGCGTCGGCGCTAGCCTCGGCGGTGGGCGACGGATCGGGTCGAGGCCGATGCAACGGGACACGCTGGTGATCGGGGCCGGCAGCTCGGGTCTGGCGGCGGCCAAGACCCTGCGTCTGGCCGGGTTCGACGTCGACATCGTGGAGCGCGCCGACGATCTCGGCGGCAACTGGAACATCACCGGCGAGTCGAGCCGGGTCTACGCGACGACCCACATGATCTCCTCGAAGCCGTTCACGCAGTTCCCCGACTTCCCGATGCCCGACCGGGCGCCCGACTACCTGCACCACACCGACGTGCTCGCCTACCTGCGGCGGTACGCCGCGCACTTCGGGCTGACCGAGCGCATCCGCTTCGCCACCTCGGTCGAGCGGTGCACGCCGGTGCGCGACCGCGGCTGGGAGGTGGAGCTGGCCGGCCCGGACGGCCCCGAGACCCGGCGCTACCGCCGCGTCGTGGTCGCCAACGGCCACAACTGGTCACCGAAGGTGCCCCGCTACCCCGGCCAGGACGGCTTCACCGGGGAGCTGATCCACGCGGCTGCGTACAAGCATCCCGACCAGCTCGCCGACCGACGGGTCGTGGTCGTCGGCGCCGGCAACACCGGCTGCGACATCGCCGTCGACGGCGCCCAGCGGGCCGCAGCCGTGTACCACTCGACCCGCCGTGGCTACTGGTACGCGCCGAAGTACGCCCTCGGGCGTCCCGCCGACCAGGTCTCGGACCTGATCTTCTCGCTCGGGCTGCCGATCCGCCTGACCCAGTGGCTGTTCGAGCTGACCGCGAAGACGGTCGTCGGGCGCTACGAGCGGTTCGGCCTGCCCACCCCCGACCACCGCTTCCTCGAGACCCACCCGATCGTGAACCAGACGCTGCTGTACCACGTCGGCCACGGGCAGATCACCCCGGTCCCCGACATCGCCCGCTTCGACGGTGCGGAGGTCGTTTTCACCGACGGCCGCCGGGTCGCGGCCGACCTGGTGGTGTTCGCCACCGGCTACCTGATCCGGTTCCCGTTCCTCCCCGACGACGCGATCCCGTGGCGGGACGGCCGGCCGGTGCTGTACCGCAACGTGTTGCACCCCGACCGCGACGACCTCGCGGTGATCGGACTGATCCAGCCCGACTCGGGCCAGTTCTGCCTGGTGCACTGGCAGGCCGTGCTGCTGGCCCGCTACCTCGAACTCCTCCACCACGATCGGGCGGCGGCTGCGGCGTGGCGGCGTCGCGCCGCCGACCGGCTCGACGACCGGTCCCAGGGCGGGATCGCGCTGGTGGACTCGACCCGCCACCTCGTCGAGGTGGAGCACCTCGAGTACCTCGACGACCTGCGGCGGGACATCGCCGAACTGGAGGCGGCCAACGTCGAGGTGGCATCGTGACGGGTCGTCGCGGAGCCGGACCGGCGCACGTCGAGGTGGCATCGTGACCGCGCCGAACCGGAACGGGCCCTGGCGCCGCCGGCGGCCCTACGAGCCGGTGCTGCGGCGCCGTGACTGGACCTTCCCGCCCCCGCCGCTGCGCCACCGCGAACTGGTGTCGGTGCTCCCCGACGAGCCGGTCCCCGGACGCCCACCGCTGCTGTTCGTCCACGGCGCGGCGATGGGAGCCTGGGCGTGGGAACGGTGGCTGCCGATGGCGGCCGACGCCGGCTGGGCCGCCCACGCCGTGAGCCTGCGCGGGCACGGGGGCAGCGACGCACCGACCCCGTTGGCGCGCACGCCGCTGCGCGCCTACGAGCACGACGTGCTGCAGGCCATCACCGAGCTGCCGGCCCCGCCGGTACTGATCGGGCACTCCCTCGGCGGGCTGCTCGTCCAGCACGTGCTCGAGCGGTACCGCGCCGCGCCGGCGGGGGTGCTGGTGTGCCCGGTGCCACCACGGCACGGTGCGGAGGCGCTGGGCGCGCTGCTGGCCCACGATCCGGGGGCGTTCGCGGCCGCGCTGGCCGGCCGTACGCCACGACCCGCACACGCGACGTTGTTCGGGCCGGGGACCAGCCCGGCGCGGGCGGCGTCGATCGCGG
>SKNO01000258.1 GCA_007120465.1 Nitriliruptoraceae bacterium | reverse complement strand
CGCCGGCACCTCGGCCGCCGCGACCCGCGTGTGCGCCCGCGCGGTGCGCGGGAGCACGGTCGGGAGCACGGCCGGGTGCCCCGGACCGAACCCCAGTTCCGCGACCGCCGCGTCGAGGTCGTCCTCGGGGAGCCCCCAGAGCGCGAGGTGGCCGGAGGCGGGCGTCGGCTGCCCCGGCCAGAAGGTCGCCTGCACCCGTCCGGGGAGCCGCCCCTCCACGTCGGTCGTTGCCCACTCACCCATCGCTGGCGCCACATCCTGTTCGGTCACCCCGCCGCGTCACCTTGGCCGATGACCGGGACGGGGTGCGGTGACCCGCTGCCACGCACCCTCCTCGTCGCGCCGGCGCGGATGGGACGACCCTACTCGACCGTCGGCACCGCCCTCGTCGCTGAGGCCGACCCTCGACCGAACCGCGTCCCACGTGGCGACACCGTCGGGGCGTGCGCCCGGCCGGCGGCGCCGACCGGCCCGGTCACCTCGTCACGATGCCGAGCTCTGCCGCCAGGTTCGCGACGTACCGGCGGGCCACATCCGTCCCCGTCGTCGAGCTGGAGAGGGGACTCGAACCCCTGACCTATCGCTTACGAGGCGATTGCTCTACCGACTGAGCTACTCCAGCATGGCGGGCGCAGGGTAGCGGGCAGGCTCCGAGACCGACCACAGCGGGCGGCGACCTCGCACCGTGTCACCGCACCGGGCGATCCCCGAGCGTCCGGCGCCCGTGACGCGTCTACAGGGTCACCTGGTAGACCTTGCGGAGGGTCTCGTGCACCCTCCAGCATGTCCGGGCACCGGCCTCCAGGACGACCGCGTCGCCCGGACCGATGTCGTAGCTCGCTCCGCCCTCGACCTCGATCGTGGCGCGACCCGCCATCACGACGAACAGCTCGTCGGCCTCGACGTCGGTGACCACACCCGGGGTGATCTCCCACACCCCGCGTTCCACGACCCCGTCCTCGTGCAGGACGCGCGATCGCACCTCGGGTGCCCCCTCGACGATCTGGTCCGGGTCCAGGTCATCGTCGTCCAGGGCGAGATGCGCGACGTGGTGGATCTGGATCATCGGCCACCCTTCAACGGCCGCTCGCGGCGTGCGCGTACAGCGGCAGGGCCAGAGCCAGCAGCAACCGTTCGAGCTGCAGTTCCGGGTTGCCGTTGCGGTCGAGGGCGTCCCGGCAGCGCTGCACCGCCGCCAGCCCGTCGACGACCATCTGCGGTGACAGCCGCGCGGCGTCACGTCGCAGCTCGTCGAGGTGGTCGACGTTGACCACCGCGTCGGAGGGCCCACCGCTGCCGACGACCAGCAGGTCGCGCAGGTAGGTGGCGAGATGGTCGAGGACGAGCCCGAGCGCCCGGCGCTGCTCGCCACGCTCGAGCCGTTGGTGGCGGCGCTCCAACTGCTTGCGCAGTCCCGGCGGCCAGCCCTGGCCTCGGGCATCGACGCCGAGGTCGTCCTCGTAGCGGGCGAGCTCCTCCGCGTGACGCTGCTTGAGCGGCTCCACCCGGCTCTTCGCCCACCGCGCCAACTCCTTGGCGGTCGGGACCACGCGTCCGGGACCCTCGGTGGCCAGCCGGTCGAGGATCCCCAGGTGCTCCTCACGGGCCTCCAGCACCCCCTCCTCGGCCAGCGTCGCGACCCGGTCCGGCGAACCCAGCGCTGCACGGGCGACCGCATCGACCCGCGCGTCGGGGACGCCCAGCTGCGTGGCCCGTTCGCGCAGCGCGGGGATCCCCCAGGGCACGACGGTCAGCCGGCGGCAGCGCGACACCACCGTGTCCAGCAGCACCGACTCGTCCTCGACCTCGAGCAGCCACACCACCGACGGAGGCGGCTCCTCGAGCACCTTGAGGAACGCGTTCTGCGCCGCCTCGTTCATCCGGTCCGCCGCCACGATCCGCATGACCCGCCGGCGGCCGTCGGTCACGGTCCGGCTCGCCGGGCGGATCCAGCCGTCCCGGACGTCGTCGACGACGTACGCCGCCCCGGCCGGCTGCTGCTCCTCCAGCAGTTCGTGGGTCCCCCGCCGGATCCGGGTACACCGGTCACAGGAGCCACATGCCTCGTCGGGTGCGTCGGCGTGGTCGCAGTTGAGGGCCATCGTCAGGGCCCGGGCGAGGTCCTGCTGTCCGACGCTCGGCGGGCCCACCACCAACCAGGCGTGGCTGACCTCGTCGGCCGCCAGTGCGCGGCGCAGGGCCTGCACCGCCGCCGGCTGCTCCCGCGCTCCGCCGTCCCAGATCGTCACCTGGCCATCCCCTCCTCGGGCGGTTCTCCGCCCTCGTCGTCGTCCGCCAACCGTCGCAGCACCTCGTCACGGATCTCCTCGTGGAGGTCCTCGACCGGCCGGGTCGCGTCGAGCACGAGGTAGCGATCCGGCTCGGCTGCGGCGAGGCGACGGTACGCGTCACGGACGCGTCGGTGGAACCCGAGCCCGGCGGCCTCCAGCCGGTCCGCGTCCCGTCCGGCGGTCGCACGACGGAGCCCCTCCGCGGGGTCGACGTCGAGGAGGATCGTCAGGTCGGCCTGGAGCCCGCCGGTCGCCCATCGGTTCAGTTCGACGACCTCCTCCTCGCCGAGCCCGCGGGCGATCCCCTGGTACACGATGGAGGAGTCCACGAAGCGGTCGCAGAGGACCACCGCGCCCTTCTCCAGGGCCGGGGTGATGACCTCGTCGACGTGCTGCGCCCGTGCGGCGGCGTAGAGCAGGGCCTCGGTCCGGTCCGACATCGCGTCGGACCCCCGGGACAGCAGCACCTCACGGATCCCCTCGCCGATCGCGGTCCCGCCAGGTTCGCGGGTGATCACGGCATCCTTCCCCACCCGCTCGATGGCGGCGCGAAGCAACCGGATCTGGGTCGACTTCCCGGCCCCGTCTCCCCCCTCGAACACGATCAGCGCACCGTGGCGGACCGCCGCAGCCGCGGCATCGAGCGGCGGGAGCTCCAGGTCCCTCGCGGGGCGCTCCTCCCGGCGCAGCGCGCCGTGCAGGGCACCGCTCGTCAGGATCGCCCCGACGACCGCCAGCACGCCCGCCAGCAGCAACGTGATCCGCACGCCACCGAAGGTGTAGGGGAACAGCAGCGCCTGGGTGCCGTCGGGGAGATCGGTCAGCACCCGCCGCTCGCGGCCGAGCACCCCGATCAGGACCGGCGCGAAGATCGTCGAGCCGAAGATCGCCGCCCGGACCCCCGAGTTGAAGGCGCCGAAGGTCCGCCCGCGGATGCGGTCGTCGGCACGACGTTGCAGGACCGTGTACCCGACCACGAACGCGACGCCGGCACCCGCCCCCATCAGCAGCGCCGGCGCCACCGCGGCCCCCAGGGTCGGCACCGAGGCGGTCACGATCAGACCCACCCCGGCGACGCCGATGCCCGGGCCGAACAGCCGCTCGGTCGACACGCGCTCGGTCAGCGGCGGCGTCGCCACCAGTCCGACGACCAGCCCGGTGCCGACGACGGCGACGAGGATGCCGTACGCGGCCTGACCGGCGTTCAGCAGTGGCGCGAAGAACACCCCGGCGGTGATCACCACCCCGGCGACGGCCGCGGCAACCATCACCCCGAGGATCAGGCTGCGGATCACCGGGTGCCCCCCGACGAACCGCAGCCCCTCCTTGAACTCCTCCCAGGGGCCGGCACGATGCCTGCGGGGCACCGCCTCACGCGCCGTCCGACGCGACATCGGGATACGGGCGACGAACAACGCCGCCACGACGTACGACGCCGCGTTCACCCAGATCGGCACGGCGTTCGGCCGGTCCGCCAGCAGCCCCTCGACGAAGCGTCCCTCGACCAGGCCGAGCAGCAGCGCGTACACCGCTCCGCCGAGCGGGAGGGTGCCGTAGGTGGACACGAGGTTCAGTTGGTTGGCGACGACCAGCTCCTCCCCCTTCACCAGGGCCGGGAGCACGGCGTCCTTCGCCGGGGTGAACATCGCCGACAGCGTCTCGATCACGAGGGTGGCGAGCAGGATCGCGAGGACGTCGGCGAAGGGGATCAGCGCCATCACGACCCCCCGCCCGAGATGCGCGGTGATCATCACGCGCTTACGGTCCCACCGGTCGACGAGCATGCCGGCGACGGGCCCGAGGACCAGGCTCGGCAGCACCCGCACGGCCATCACCGCGGACACGGCGAAGGCTGCCCACCGGGTCGCACCGAGCTCGTTGCTCACCAGTGCGATGATCGCCAGGAACCCGAGCCAGTCCCCGGCCGTGGAGACCATCGTCCCCCCCACCAGGTTCCGGAACCCCCGGTTGCTGACCAGGTTCAGGTAGGCGTTGGCGGACGCGCCGCGCAGCACGTCACCCTCGGGCTCCCGCCCCGTGTCCTCGACCATCCGGCCAGCCTACCTCCGGCCCGGTCCGTGTCCCATGGTGGCGGGACGCTCGGCCGTCCGCCACGTCCCGTCCAGCGCCCCATCACCTCGAGGTGGACGAGCACCGACCGGTCCGCGCGCTACGTGGCCGTCCGCTTGGTGGCCTTCTTGGCCGCGCCAGACCCGCTCCGCTTCCCGGTGGCCTTCTTCGCGGCCTTCTTGGCGGCCTTCTTCCGGCCCCGCTTCTTGGCCGCCTTCTTCGCCGGGGGCTTCTGCTCTCCTGTGTAGGTCAGCGCGATCGGCGACGGCACCTCCTCGGCCTCCAGCGGCTCGCCGCCGAGTTCGGGGTCGTAGCGCTCCACCCCTTCGACCACCGTCCAGGTCGCGACGGTGGGCAGATCGAAGTCCTCGGCCTCGAAGGTGTGGTTGATCTCCGGGTGGGTACAGATCGCCGTCGGCACCTTGCGGTTCTTCGGCGGCGGACGCAACGGCGCGCCGCACTTCGGGCACGGCGTCGCGATCGGCAACGACCACACGGCGAAGGCGTCATCGGGGTAGCCCGTCGAACCGACGAAGGGTTTGCCGTACCGCGACACCCGCCGCTCGAGGTAGCTGCCGCCGGGGTCGGTGGGCGAGCGGAACGGCACGACCTCGCCGTCCTCGGTGCGGTACATCAGCCGCTGTTGCAGGTTGCGGATGCCCTTGCACCGGGGGTAGTCGACGCACCCGAAGAACCGGCCGAACCGGCCCGAGCGCAGCACCATCGCCTTCCCGCACTCCGGACAGCGCACGTCCTCGTCGGGTTCGGGCTCCGGTTCGGGTTCCCCGACGGTGCCGTCGTCGTTGAGCGGCAGCGTGCCTTCGCAGTCCGGCCAGCGGCTGCACGACGCGAACCACTGCTTGGACTTGCCGGAGAACACCCGCTCCATCGGCGAGCCGCACTCCGGGCAGTCCGCCGGCTCGAGCAGCGGCAGCCGCGGCCGCTCCGGCTTGCGCTCCTCGACCCAGGTGTCGACCTCGTCGAGGAAGCGGCGAACGGTCGCGTGCCACGACTCCTCGCCCTGCGCGATCTCATCGAGGGTGGCCTCCATCCGGGCGGTGAAGCCGATGTCGACGACCTCGCCGAAGTGGGCCTTCAGGAAGGACACCACGACCTCGCCGAGGGGCGTGACGAAGAACCGGCGGGACTCCTTCACGACGTACTCGCGCTGCTCCAGGGTGGAGATGATCGCGGCGTACGTCGACGGGCGGCCGATGCCCTCCTCCTCGAGCGCCTCCACCAGCGTGCGCTCCGAGTAGCGCGGGGGCGGCGAGGTCTCGTGCTGCTCGGGGTTCAACTCCGCCAGGTGCAGGCGCTGCCCCTCCTCGAGCTCGGGGAGGCGGTCGGTGACCTCGTCCTCCTCCTCGTCCTCGTCGCGCACGGCGCGGTAGGCACGCAGGTAGCCGTCGAAGCGCTCGACCTGCCCGGTCACCCGGAAGGTGAGGCGGCCCTCACCGTCCTCGCCGACGACGTCGGCGGAGACCCGGTCGAACACGGCCGGGGCCATCTGGGTGGCGACGGTGCGCTTCCAGATCAGCTCGTACAGCCGCGCCTGTTCACTCGTGAGGTAGCGGCGCACCCGCTCCGGCGTCCGCGCGATCGACGTCGGGCGGATCGCCTCGTGCGCCTCCTGGGCGCCCTTGCTGCCGTTCGCGAACCGGCGTGGCTTGTCGATCGTGTACCGCTCGCCGTACTGGTTGGCGACGTGACGGTGGATCTCCCCGAGCACCGTGTCGGACAGGTTCAGCGAGTCGGTGCGCATGTAGGTGATGAGCCCGACCTGCTCGCCGCCGAGGTTGACGCCTTCGTAGAGCTGCTGCGCGACCGACATGGTCTGGCGTGCGGAGAAGCCGTACTTCGACGCCTCCCCCTGCAGGGTGGAGGTCTTGAACGGGGGCTTGGGGTTGCGCTTGGCCTGGGTGCGCCGCACCTCGGCGACGGTGTACTCGAGACGGCGGGCGCGCTCGGCCAGCCGGGTCGCCTCGGGCTCGGAGCGGACCACCAGCAGTTCGGCCTGCTTGGCCTCGCTGCGCTCCGCGAGATCCTTCGGGCTGACGATCCGTCGTCCCGACACGGCGTAGAGCTGTGCGTCGATCTCGGGCGTCGCATCGGGGTCCCGGCCGAAGCGGGCCGGGAAGCTCCAGTACTCCTCCGG
>SKNO01000133.1 GCA_007120465.1 Nitriliruptoraceae bacterium | reverse complement strand
CTCCGCCGTCGCTGCCTGCGTGCGCGCATCGACCGCGTCGACGGCGCCGGAGCCCGCCAGCACCTCGCGGAGCGTGGCCGCGTCCGCGTCGGTCAGGGCCGGGTCGCCGAGATGGCGCGTCAGCAGCGCCCGCCCGGCGTCGTCGGTGCGTGCGTACGCCTCGGCGATCAGCAGGGTGCGCTTGCCCTCCGCGAGGTCCGACGAGCGTGACTTGCCGGTCTCGGCGGTGTCGCCGAACACGCCCAGCAGGTCGTCGGCGAGCTGGAAGGCCAGCCCGACGGGGTCGCCGAAGGCGCGCAGTCCGTCGAGCAGCGCCGCCGGCGCGCCGGCGAGGAGCGCCCCCACCTCGAGCGGCCGGGTGACCGAGTAGCGCCCCGACTTCAGGGTCGCCACGGTCAGGGCCACCTCCCGGTCGGTCGTCGCCGTGGCGGCGGCGTGCAGATCCAGGGTCTGCCCGACCATCACCTCCTCGCGCAGCAGCGTGAAGCGCCGGAAGGCCGCGAGCAGCGGCTCGCTCGGGACGGCGGCGGTGAGGAACAGCTCGTCCGCCTGGACGAAGGCGAGGTCGCCGAGGAGGATCGCCATCGCCTCGCCGTAGGCGTCGGCGTCGCCGTGCCACCCGGCGTCCCGGTGCCGCGCCGCGAACCCGACGTGCACGGTCGAACGGCCGCGGCGGGTCGGGGCCCGGTCGATCACGTCGTCGTGCAGCAGCGCGCAGGTGTGGAGCAGCTCCAGCGCCAGCGCCGGCCCCTCGACGGCGTCGAGGTCGTGGCCCCCGGCCGCCTGGAACCCCAGCAGCAGCAACGCCGGGCGGATGCGCTTGCCCTCGGCGGTGAAGGCCCGCAGCTCCTCGGCGACCGGACCCATCGCTGGTGCGGCGGCTGCCAACCGGGCCAGGGGTGCGGCCAGCTCGCGTTCCAGCGCCGTGTCGATCCGTTCCTTGAGCGCCACGAGTGCCGGCGGCGCGGTGGCGGGATCGGACGGGCTGGCCACGGTGCGACTCCGAACCGACGGCCCCGACGGCGCGGGTCGCCGCCGCGGGAGGGTGCGGGCACGCACCGTACCGTCGGTAGGCTTGGCGCTCGATCCAGGAGCGCCGATCACGTGCTGCGACCGCCCGACCCCGCCACCTCGGCGCGTCCGTGGGTGGCCAGCTACCCACCCGGGGTCCCACCGACCTACCGGTTGCCGACGGTCCGGTTGCCGCGCCTCCTCGACGACGCCGCCCGCGACTTCCCCGAGCACGTCAGCTGCAGGTTCGAGCGCCGGCAGCTGACCTACACCGAGCTGCGCGAGCGGGTCGACGCGCTGGCGGCGGCACTCACCGACCTGGACCGCCCGGATGACGACGCGTCGCTCCAGCAGGGCCGGGTGCTCGTGCGGGTGCCCGACGGGTTCGCCGCGCCGGTGATCCTGTTCGCGCTGTGGCGGCTCGGTGCCGTCGCCGTGCCCGTGGACCCTGCCCTCGACGTGGACGAGTTGCTGGAGGTGGCCAAGCGCGCCGAGGTCGTCGGGGCGATCGCCGACCCGGCGGCGGTGCGCGCCCTCACCGACGCCGAGGTGCCGCTGCGGTTCGCGGTCACCGTCCGCGGCGACGAGTGGGACCCGGCCCGGCGGCGCGGCCCCCTCGGGTTGGTCCCCCGTGTCCGGCTCCCCCGCCCGATGCGGCGCCGGGTGGCGCCGTCCGACGAGGGACCGGAGCAGCTGGTCACCGCGATGGCCGACCTGCTTGCCGGGGGTGATCCGCGGGCGCGGCGGCCGCGACCGGCACTGCCCCACGACGGCCCCGCCCTGCTGGCCGTCCGCACGGGACCGGACGGCGTCGCGCTCACCGAGCACACCCACGTCGGTCTGCTGGCGACGGCGTTCCAGGCTCGGCTGTGGATCCCTGACGTGCAGGCGGGCCGCGAGCGGGTCCTCGTCGCCCAGCCCATGCACGACCTGGTCGGCCTGGCCGTCGGGCTACTGGCGGCGGTGCTGGCCGGCGCCACGACGATCCTGCTGGACACGACCGACGACGGTGAGCTGGGGCGCACGATCGAACGGAGCGGCGCCACCCTGCTGGTCGCCCGCAGCCCGCGGATCGCGCGGCTGATGGGCAGCCGGGATGCGACCCACCACGACCTGTCCAGCCTGCGGGTGTGCCTCACCGTCGGTGACGGGCTCCCCCCGCAGCTCGCCCGCAAGCTGGAGGTGGCGGCCGACGGGGCGCGGGTCCGTGCGCTGCACGGGTACGGCGACGCCGTGCCCATCGGTCACGGCCAGCCGGTGTACGGGCGGGTCGTGCCCTCCGCGCTCGGGCTGCCGGTCACCTCGACGGTGGCGATGGTGGTCCGCCCCGACGACCTGAGCCGGATCGTCCCACCCGAGCAGGTCGGGCGGCTCCTGCTCCACGGCCCGCAGGTCGCCCCCGCCGCTGACGGCACCGTGCGCACGGACGGGTGGGTGGCCACCGACCTCCTCGCCCGGATGGACGCGGATGGGTGGTTCACCGTGGTCGGCCGCGACGGCGAGGTGGTGGACGTCGGCGGCGAACCGCGCTCCCCCGCCCGGATCGCGGCGGCGCTGGTGGCCCACCCGGCCGTGCGGGACGTCGAGGTGGTGGCGGTGGACGACGAGCTCGTCGCGGCGGTGGTTCGGGCCCGGCGTCGCCACCCCGCCGTCGAGGACCTGCGTGCCGACCTCGCCGTCGCCCTGGACGATCGCGCGATGCCCGACGAGCTGGTCGTGTTCGACGCGCTGCCGCGCGACGACGACGGCCACCTCGACGTCGCGGCGCTGGAGCAGCGCATGCGTGACACCCTGCACCTCGACCCCGACGCCGACCCCGACGCCGACGAACCCCGGGACCGCCCCGCCGCTCCGAGGGACGTGCCGTGACCCGCATCCTGATCGTCGACAACTACGACTCCTTCACCTACAACCTGGTGCAGGAGCTCGGGGAGCTCGGCGCGGACGTCGAGGTGGTGCGCAACGACGCGTTCGCCGTGGTCGACCTCCTCGACGACCTCCCGGACGGGGTGGTGATCTCTCCGGGTCCGGGTGACCCCAGCGACGCGGGGCTGTCCAACGACGTGATCCGGGCGGTGGCGGGCCGGCGGCCGCTCCTGGGCGTGTGCCTCGGCCACCAGTGCATCGGGGAGGTGTACGGCGGTCGGGTCGTGCGGGCACCGACGCTGGTGCACGGCAAGACCTCGCCGATCTACCACCGCGGCGACGGGGTCCTCGCCGGGTTGCCGGTGCCCTTCGACGCGACCCGCTACCACTCGTTGATCGTCGAGCGGGACACGCTGCCGACGGAGCTGCGGGTCACCGCGGAGACCTCGGACGGGCTGATCATGGGGCTGCGGCACCGGGAACTGGAGGTCGAAGGGGTGCAGTTCCACCCCGAATCGATCCTCACCAACGTGGGGATGCAGCTGCTCGGCACCTTCGTCGCCCGCTGCACCGACCTGCGTGACACGCCGCTGGCCGCGCCGGCCGGCTGATCGGGCTCACCCGGCCGGTCAGCCCGTGTCGGCGCGCAGCACCTCGATGGCCTCGTCGAGGTTGGCGACCCCCACGACCGTCAACCCCTCGGGGGCGCGCGCCTCGGCCACCCCGAACTGCACCTGCGGGACCAGCACCAGGTCCGCTCCGAGCTCCGCGGCGGCCTGCAGCTTCTGCGGGATCCCGCCGACGGGGCCGACGGTGCCGTCCGATCCGAGGGTCCCGGTCCCGACCACCGTGCGGCCCCGCAGCAGATCCTCCTCGGTCAGCAGGTCGTACACCGTGATCGCCACCATCATCCCGGCGCTCGGCCCGCCGATCCGGGTCCCCTCCTGCAGCGAGATCTCGAAGGGCAGCCGGAGCAGGTCGACGCCGTCCTCGATCCACACGCCGAGCCGTGCGCCCGGCTCCCCCGGGATCGTGCCCAGCACGGCCTGGAGTTCGAGCTCCTCGCCGTCGCGCAGGACCGTCAACCCGATGACGTCCCCGACCGTGCCGGCCTGGGTGCGGGCGGCCAGGTCCTGGGCGTCGGCCAGCGGCTCGCCGTCGACGGCGACCACGATGTCACCCCGCTCGAGCACCCCGTCCGCCGGGCTGTCCGGGAGCACGTTGACGACCACCACGGCCGTCTCGAGGTCGACGTCCACGCCGGCCGTCCGGGCCGCGACCGCCGCGGCCACGTCGAACTGCCGACCGAAGCGCTCCCGCTGCCCGGCGAGGTAGTCGTCCCGGTCGATCCCGGGCGGGTAGACGTCCTCGAGCCGCCGCAGCTCACGGTCCCCGTCGAGCAGCACCCCGATCGTCGGGAACACCGCCAGCTCCTGCTGGCGGACCGTCAGCAGCGCGGTGGTGCCGTTGAGGTCGTGGATCTCGGTGCCCTCGATCTCCACCAGCGGGGCGATCTCGGAGGGGGTGCCGGGCTGGGTCTCGACCAGCGGCAGCGGTACCGCGAACCCGGCGAACACGATGATCGCCGTGCTGACGGTGTAGAACAGGGTGCGGAGCAGCGACCGACGCCGGCGTGCCGGTCGGGCAGCGGGCTCGGCGGTGGCAGTGGCACCGCGGACCGGGGGCTCGGCGCTCACCGGCTGCCCTCGTCGTCGCCGGCCGTCGCCGTGTCCACGGTCGCTGGGGTGGGGCGCGCCCCGCGGCGCAGCAGGGCGACGGCGCGGGCGACGTAGCGCTCCTCGACCACCCCGACCGGCTGGCCCTGGTCGGTGAGCAGGACCCGGGCGTGGTCGTGCTGGAACGCCTCCACCAGGGTGTGCAGATCGGCGTCGATCTCGACCCGGGGCAGGGCGCCACCGCTGGCCGCGTCCTGCTCGGCGGCGGAGGCCGGCACCAGCGGGAAGCTCGTGGCCGGGTGGTCGCGCCCGAGCGCGATCACCTCGCGGACCGAGGTGGCGGTGTACAGGTCGTCGAGGCGGCTCATCCGGTGCTCGCTGCCCGCCGCCCAGAACAGGAAGCTGCCGATCGCCAGGAACCACACGGCGGCGATCAGCGCCGGCGAGCGCACCGCCAGCACGACCCCGTAGCCGACGATCGCGAGCCCCAGCGCCTGCCCGCAGCGCGCCGCGATCCGGATCGCTCGTGACCGGTCCCCGAGCAGCGCCCACAACCCGGCCCGCAGCACGCGGCCGCCGTCGAGCGGCGCCCCCGGGACGAGGTTGAACACGGCGAGCAGCACGTTGAGGAGCGCGAGCAGCCCCATCACCCGGGCGGTCTCGGCCCCGTAGGCCCACCCGTCCGCGTAGGCGCCGATCAGCCCGAAGATCGCCCCGCACAGCAGGCTCACGAAGGGACCGACCGCCGCGACCGCGAACTCGTCGCGGGGGCGGGTCGAGTGTGCGTGCATCTGGGTGACGCCCCCGAAGATCAGCAGCGTGATGCTCTCCACCTCGATGCCGCGATGGGTGGCCTCCAGCGCGTGGGCGAGCTCGTGGGCGAGGATCGACCCGAGGAACAGCACCATGCCGACCAGCCCCATCGTCGCGGCCGGCAAGGTCCCGTGCTCGGGTGCGAACCGGACGGTGAAGGTCCACACCACGAGCGCCGCCAGCACCACGAGGGTGAGGTCGAGGCGGACGTCGATACCGCGGATCG
The DNA here is from genome assembly GCA_007120465.1 of Nitriliruptoraceae bacterium. GTDB lineage: Bacteria > Actinomycetota > Nitriliruptoria > Nitriliruptorales > Nitriliruptoraceae > CSSed11-175R1. Next base: position 935 of record SKNO01000133.1, on the reverse strand, counting down.
ACAGGAGGCGGATGGCGCGGGAGAACATGGCGCGGACGGTACCGTCGGCGTGTCCGGGTCTCCCGGTCGGCGCCCACCGGACGGATCCCCCCGCGGGCCCGGTCAGGCGGCCGGGGCGGTTCGGACAGCCGCCTGCTGGACGAACGCGCTCGGGCGTGGTGCCCTGGGCAGGGACGCGGGGACGACCCCCGAGGAGCACGGACCGACCTCCACAACCTCCGTACCGGAGGGGGTGCGCATGCCCACCAACCAGCAACTGCGGGTCACCGCCGACCGGCTGATCGAGCTGCACGAGAACGGCGACCTCGACGGGGCCCTGTCCCTCGCCGACCAGCTGGCCGACGCGGCCCGTGCCCTGGGCGAGCACGACGAGGTGGCGCGCGAGTCGCTGTTCGTCGCGCGGTACCAGAAGGCGATCGTGCTCACCGAGCGCGAGGAGCTCGAAGCCGCAGCCGAGGCGTACCGCGAGGCGGCGGACACGCCGACCGATCCCGACGACCCCGACCAGCGGCATGAGGTCGCGATGGCGCTGCTGCACCGCGGGATGTGCCTCGAGGCGGTCGGCCAGATCAGCGTGGCCCGCGAGGCCTACGAGGAGGTGGTGCACCGGTACGGCCAGGCCGACGATCCGGTGACCCGCGACCAGGTGGTCCGGGCGCGGGTCAACCGGGCGGCGAACCTGCTGCACGCCGGTGCGGTCGAACCGGCGCTGGCCGCGGCCGACGAGCTGCGAGGGGAGCTCGACCCGTCCGCGCCGCTCGACGCCGAGCAGTGGCTGCTCGTCAGCCGGATCCGGGCGGCGGCCCTCGGTGAGCTCGGCCGGACCGCGGAGGCCCGCGCGGTGCTCACCGACGCGGTGACGCTCGAGAGCGACGACCCGGCCGTGCTCGACCAGCGTGCGCAGGTGTCCGAGGACCTGGCGGCGCTCGGCTGAG
>SKNO01000211.1 GCA_007120465.1 Nitriliruptoraceae bacterium | reverse complement strand
GCCCTTGTCGAACTGCATCCCCTCGACGAAGTCGAGCTCCATGCCGAAGGTCTGCGACTCCTCGACGGTGATCACGCCGTCCTTGCCGACCTTGTCCATCGCGTCGGCGAGGATCTGCCCGATCTGCATGTCGTTGTTGGCCGAGATGGCCGCGACCTGCGCGATCTGGTCCTGGGTCTCGATGTCGACGGCCTGCTTCGCGACCTCCTCGACCACGAACTCGACGGCCTTGTCGATGCCGCGCTTCAGCGCCATCGGGTTCGCGCCGGCGGCGACGTTGCGCAGGCCCTCCTTGACGATGGCCTGGGCCAGCACGGTGGCGGTGGTGGTGCCGTCACCCGCGATGTCGTTGGTCTTGGTGGCGACCTCCTTCGCGAGCTGGGCACCCATGTTCTCGTAGGCGTCCTCCAGTTCGATCTCCCGCGCGACGGTCACGCCGTCCTTGGTGATCGTGGGGGCGCCCCACTTCTTGTCGATCACGACGTTGCGGCCCTTGGGGCCGAGCGTCACCTTCACAGCGTCTGCGAGCTTGTTGACGCCCTTCTCGAGGCGCCGACGGGCGTCCTCGCTGAAGCTGAGCATCTTCGCCATACGGTGGTTCCTCCTTGGAAGCTTGCTCGAAGCGGGTGCGTGGTTGGTCAGCCGAGGACAGCGAGGATGTCGCGCGCCGACAGGATCAGGTACTCCTGCCCGCCGACCTTGACCTCGGTGCCGCCGTACTTCGAGAACAGGACGGTCTCGCCCTCGTTCACGTCGAGCTGGATCAGCTCACCGGTCTGCTCCGAGCGCTTGCCCGGGCCGACGGCGATGACCGTGCCCTGCTGCGGCTTCTCCTTCGCGGTGTCAGGGATCACGAGCCCCGAGGCCGTGGTCTGCTCCTGCTCGTCCACGGTGACGAGGACCCGGTCCTCGAGAGGCTTGATCTTCACCTCGGTCGCAGTGGCCAACGTGCCCTCCCTAGGGTGTCGGTCGGGCCGCGCGGGTCGCGGCCCTGTCGGTTGTCGGGTTCCTTGTGACGTCGCGCCCCGTCAGGGACGCAGACGAGCCGAGGGGTGCGGACCGACGTGCCGCCCACGTGGAGCCCACACGACGGTCCGGATGCTGCCCGGCCGGGAACCCGGCACCTCCGGCAGCTAGCACTCACTCAGCTCGAGTGCCAAGCGCGACGCTAGCACTCGTCCCTGCCGAGTGCAAAGCCCCCGTGGCCACCGCCGATCGGCCCGGGATCCGGGCACGCCGGAGGGGTTCCGTGCCACCGTCGCCGATGGTGCCATCGCGTCGCACGACGGCGCGCCCCGACCATCGGCCCGCGGGCCACTGCGGCACCGCCGGCGCCAGGCCGACCGACCGCAGAACGCTGCTGGCAATGCGCCCAGCGCTCGCTACCACCGTCATTGTGTCACGCACCGTGGCGAAGTCCCCGCCACGGGAGCCGAGGTGCAACGTTGCGTCACTGTCCAACCACGAATGGTTGCGCTCCGCTGGCAGATGCGCGATGATGCGCTGAGTCACCACTCTGACGCTGAGAGTGGTAGACCAGCGGCCGGATCCCCCGGCCAGCGGGGCGCAACGACCCTTGGACCACTGCACGGTCGCCCACCGCGAGCACCCAGCGCTCGCGAGTGGTCCGAGGTGAGCGAGTGGCGAGACCGACCCGGACCCGACGAGACCCGTCGGCCCTCGGGTCGACCCGCCACCAAGGACGTCGCCGATGCGTTCCCCCTCGCCTCGCCGCCGGCTCGTGAGCCTGCTCGCCTCCCTCGCCCTCGGTGCCATCGCCGTCCCGGCCCTCGCCGCGGCTCAGGAGCCGCCGGGCACCTGCGACGACCCGTTGGCGGTGCTCACGCCGACGGGCTCCACGGGCGACCTCGGCGCGGTTGCGGTGACCGCGCAGGTGCTCGAGCAGGGCGTCGAGGGCTGGGCCGAGGTGACCTGGGAGGCCTTCGAGGGCACCACGATCGATGCGGTCACGATCGTGCGCACCGACGGCGAGGAGGTCCGCACCGACGGTGCCGCGTCGGGGGTGGCCTCGCAGGTGCTCGAGCTGGTGGTGTGCGGCAGCACGGAGGCGGGCGGCATGGGCGCCGGCGGCGCGGACGCTGGCGGCACAGGCGCCGGCGGCACGGAGGCGGGCAGCGCGGAGGTAGGCAACCCGGGGGCGGACAGCACAGGGGCGGGGCGATGAGCGACACCACCACCGACCGAGGCAACGGCACCGACCGGGACAACCGCACCGAGCGGCACATCGCCGACCGGCAGCGGCAGCTCGGGGCCCGGCTGCGCCGCATCCGCCACCAGCAGGGCATGTCCCTCGCCGACGTGCAGGAGCGCAGCGGCGGGGTGTGGAAGGCCGTGGTGGTCGGCGCGTACGAGCGCGGGGACCGGACGATCAGCGTCGCCCGGCTGCAGCAGCTCGCCGAGTTCTACCGGGTCCCGCTCGCGGACCTGCTGCCCCCACCGGCCTCGCAGCGCCGCACCGACCAGCCGCCGCGGTACGTGCTCGACCTGATCGCGCTGCGGCACGCCACCACCACCGACGGCCGCGAGCTGCTGCCGGTGGCCCGGTTCGCCGCGCGGATCCGCCGGCACCGGGGCGACCACAACGGGCGGGTGCTGACGGTCCGGGCGTCGGACCTCGAGATGTTGGCGTTCACCACCGGCCAGGATCTGGACACGCTGGTGCAGCGGCTGCGCGCCTACGGCGTGCTCCGCAGCAGCGCCTGAGGCGACGGGGCCGCACGCCCGCAGGAACCGCTGCCCGTCGCGGTCACCGCCGGTCAGGTGCGCACGGCCAGGCGCCACGGCTCGCGGTCGACGAAGCCGGCGGCCTCGTACGCGGCGATCGCCCGCACGTTGTCGGTCCGCACGTGCAGCGACACCGCCCGCCGCCGTCCGCCCTCGACCATCGCCGCCCGCACCGCCGCGGCCACGGCCGCGCGCCCGAGGGCCTCGTGGCGTGCCTCGGGGTCGACGACGATCCCCGCCAGCTGCACGCCCCACCGGCGCGACGACACCGACCGTTCCACCTTGCACACCGGTGCGCCCGGCGGGCCGACGCACCACACCAGCCCCTGCGCGACCGACCCCTCCAGCCGCTGGCGGTAGCCCCGGAACCCGACCGCGCCGGGGTCGGGCCCGAACCGGTCGTCGATGTGCAGCCGGACGGCCAGCCGCGCCAGCACGTCGAGGTCGTCCGGCTCGGCGCGGCGCAGGCCCGGGTCGGGCAGCGCCGCCTCGTCGGGCACCCGGTCGGGGTCCACGGTCATGAAGCGCTGGTCGTGGACGATCAGCCCGGCGGTGGACCCGACCCGGGACAGCAGCGCGTCTCCCGCGGCCTCGTCGCCGACGAGTAGCCGCCAGCGCCGCGACGGCGGCGGCGCGGCGGCGATCGCCTCGGGGTCCCCGCAGGGCGCGACCAGCCGTCCGGGGAACACCACGGCCAGCGCCCAGCGCTCGTCGTCGGCAGCGATCCGCAGCGGTTCGATGCCGTAGGACTCGATCGCCGACAGCGCGAACATGTGGCGGGCCGCCCCGCCGGAGGGTGCCGGCCACTCCACCAGCCTGGCCGTGATGGTCTCCAGCTCGCCCGCACCGACCCGGCGCCAGCGCAGGCGGCGTCTCATGCGGTCGCGTCCGCCGCAGCCAGGGCCAGGTTCGGGTCGACGGCCAGGCCCAGGTCGGAGGTCACCCCCGCGGCGAGGAGGTTCGCCCCCGACGCCGCCACCATCGCCCCGTTGTCGGTGCACAACGGGATCGACGGGACGATCAGGCGCTGCCCGTTGGCCTCGCACTCGGCGGCGAAACGGGCGCGCAGCCGCGAGTTCGCCGCGACCCCACCGGCCAGCACGATCTGGTCGAGCCCCTCCGCCCCCGCGGCACGCAACGTCTTGGCCACCTGGACGTCGACGATCGCCTCCTGGAAGGACGCGGCCACATCGGCCAGGTCGGGTTGCTCGCCGGCGGCCTCCAGCCGGCGCAGCTCGCGGATCACCGCGGTCTTCAGCCCCGACAGCGACAGGTCGTAGCTGTCGTCGTGCAGCATGGCCCGCGGGAAGGCGAACGCCGTCGGGTCACCCTGCTGCGCGAGCCGGTCGATCTCCGGCCCGCCGGGGTAGCCGAGCCCGATGAACCGGGCGATCTTGTCGAAGGCCTCGCCGGCGGCGTCGTCGATCGTGCCCCCCAGCTGGCGGAACCTGCCATCGGCGTCCATCACGACGATCGAGGTGTGTCCCCCGGAGACCACCAGCGCCAGCAGGGGCGGCTCCAGCTCGCCGTACTCGAGCTGGGCGGCCTCCACGTGCGCGCGCAGGTGGTTGACGCCGATCAGCGGCACGTCGTGGGCCAGTGCCATCCCCTTCGCCGCGGACACGCCGACGAGCAGCGCCCCGGCGAGCCCGGGTCCGGCCGTCACCGCGATCGCGTCGATGTCCGACAACCCAACCCCAGCGGACACCAGCGCGTGGTCGACCGTCGGGACCAGCTGGGCGAGGTGGGCACGGGCCGCCACCTCGGGTACGACCCCGCCGAAGGGCGCGTGCAGCTCCGCCTGCGAGGCGATGATGTTGGCCCGCAGGGCGAACCGGTCCTCGACGATGCCGACGGCGGTCTCGTCGCAGGAGGTCTCGATGCCCAGCACCAGCACGTCAGCACCCCTCTCGGTCGGCGTCGGGTTCCGCATCGGGTTCCGCGTCGGGGGAGACGGGTCGTCGCCACATGATCAGCGCGTCGGTGCCGTCCGCGTAGTAGCGCGGCCGCCGCCCTTCGACGACGAACCCGCGACGACGGTACAGCGACTGGGCGGCGAGGTTGTCGACCCGGACCTCCAGCGTGATGGCCCGCGCACCACGGGCGGCGACGGCGTCCAGCAGCGCGTCGAACAGCCGGCCGCCGATCCCGGTGCCGCGCCGGGCGGGCGCGACGACCACGTCGGTGACCTGCGCCTCGCCGAGCTGCACGATCGCCGCCGCGTACCCCACCACCTCGGCGTCGTCCTCGACGACGAGGCAGCAGCGGTCGGCCGCCGCCAGGTCGTGCCCCAGCAGCTGCCGGGACGCGTCGGACGGCCCGTCGAGCCGCCGGATCGCGTCCGCGTCGGCGGACGTCGCGTGCCGCACCCGCACGCGCGAGGCCACGGCGGCGGTCACGTCCGCCCACCGCCGTACAGCCGGCCGCGCTCCTCCCAGCCGAGCTCGGCGTCGGGTTCCCGCAGGTAGATCGGCTGCAGGTCGGTGGGCCGCTGGGTCTCCTCGCGGATGAAGCGCGGCACCGCCAGCTCGCCGAGCACGGCCGCGTCGGGCCAGGCGATGTCGGGACCAGCGAGCTCGACGTCGACGACCTGGAGCTCGCGGCGGTAGACCAGGCTGCCGTCACCGATCACCAGCACGTCCTCCCCCTGCGACTCGAGCTCGGCCGTCAGCTGGTCGATGCGTCCGAGCCGCAGTCCGCTCTGCCGCTGCACGCCGCCGGGCAGCGACCGGTACAGCGCCCAGAACAGCTCGCCGCGGCGCGCGTCGACCACCACCGCCACCAGCCCCGGCACGTAGCGGGCCTGGAAGGCGAGCACGTCGAGGCTCGACATCCCGACCGCCGGGAGCTGCAGCGACGCGGCCATCGACTGGGCGGTGGCGATGCCCACGCGCAGACCGGTGAACAGCCCCGGCCCGAGCCCGACGGCGATCCCGGTGAGCCGCTCCGCGGACAGCTCGGCCTGGGTGAGGCAGAACCCGATGGCCGGCGCGACGAACTCGCCGTGGCGGCGCGGGATGCCGAGGCTGGCCGAGGCGAGCACCCGGTCCTGGTCGACGATCGCGACCGACGAGCGGCTGGTGGAGGTCTCGATGGCGAGCACGTACATCAGGCGGCTCCGTCACGCCAGGCCGCGCACGCGGCGGTGAGGTCGGGCAGGCGGGACACCCACGTCCCCGACGCGCGCACCCGGATCAACCGGTCGCCGTCGGGCTGGTCGGGATCGGCGAGGTGCAGCTCCACCTCCAGCCGGTCGGTCGGGAGCAGCGGACCGATCGTGTCACCCCACTCCACGAAGGTCACCACGTCAGGCGCCAGCACCTCGTCGCCGAGGTCCATGACGTCGTGGAGCCGGTCGAGCCGGTAGACGTCGCAGTGGACGATGGGCGGGTCGGCCTGCTCGTAGGTGCGCACCAGGGTGAAGGTCGGCGAGGTGACCCGGCCGGTGACGCCGAGGGCGCGTGCGGCGCCCTGCACGAACACGGTCTTGCCGGCGCCGAGTTCCCCGCTCAGCGCGATCGCGTCGCCGGGCCGCAGCAGCCCGGCCACGGCAGCACCGATCGCGCGGGTGTCGTCGGGGCCGCGCGTCCGCAGGATCAGCTCGGTCGGTACCACGAGCTCGTCGTCTCCTGGTCGTGTCGTGGGTGCGGTGGTGTGGTTGCGCGACGTGGGCGCAGGGGCAGGTGAGGGGCCTGGCCTCGGGGTCGGTGGCAGCGGTCCGGCGGTGCCCGACGAGGCGGACGGCCGACAGGTCAGCTCCCGACGACCTCGTCGGAGCGCAGCTCCTCCAGCACCTCGGCACCGGTCCGCAACCTACCGTCGAG
>SKNO01000274.1 GCA_007120465.1 Nitriliruptoraceae bacterium | reverse complement strand
TCACGGTGCACCGCCACCGCATCCCGCGCGACCTCGACGTCGCTGTCGACCAGCGCGCGGCAGCGCAGGGCGGCCGCGCGTGCTCCGGCAACCTCGCTGAGGGCGGCGACCTCCGCCATCTGCGTCGCGACGCCGCGGGCCCCCTCGACGTCACCGGCGGCGATCAGCAGACGCACCAGGTCCGGACCGATCAGACGCCGCTGGGCGACGATGCCGAGGTCGCCAGCGAGCTCCCAGGCCGACCGGAGCGTCTCGGTGGCGGGTATGAGGTCGCCGTTCGCCTCGTGCAGCAGCGCGCGCCCCCACAGCAACCAGTCGACCCCCATGCCTGGCCCGGCCTCCGCGATCCGACGCTGGGCCGCCCCCAGTCGTTCGTCGGCGATGTCCAGGGCGTCCTGGCGGATCGCGACGTGGGCGGCCAGGGCGTGTGCCCAGACCGTCAACATGCCCGTGCCGACCTCCTCGAGGACGGCGAAGGCGGTCTCCAGGGCGGCAGCGGTGTCCTCGAGCCGGCCCGCGTAGAAGCTCGCGAGCACGGCTCCCCAGTGGTGGATCGGGAGCTGCCACGTGTCGCCGTAGGCCTCGGCGAGCCGACGGCCGACGTCGTACATCCGCAGCCCCTCGTCCAGCCGGTCGGCGTCCATCAGCACCGTGGCGAGGTAGCAGTGCGGGTAGCGCCGACCGGTCTCGTGCACGGCGCTCGTCCCCGCGAGGTCGACGGCCTGCTGGCCGAGGTCGATCGCCTCGGAGGTGTGCCCGCGCAGGTTCGCGACCCAGGACAGCGCCGACAGGGCGCCGCAGACGGCCGGCTCGTCACCGACCCGGCTGCCGCGCGCCAACCCGCGCTGAGCGTCACGCTCCGCCCCGGCGAGATCCCCGCCGAGCAGTCGGGCCGTGGCGGCATCGGTGTCGGCGCGGGCACGCTGTCGTTCGTCGAGGCCGGGCATCCCCTCCAGCTCGTCGCATCGCTCCAGCGCAGCGACCGACCGGCCCTGGATCAGCAGGACCCGCAGGAGCGCCAGCCGGATGCGCGCGTCGACGGTCCGGTCGTGGGGGCGCAGGGTGAGGTCCTCCAGCAGGCGCTCTGCGTCGTCCAGGCGTCCCGACCAGGTCAGCGCCGTCGCGAGCTCGACCTCGAGCCGGTCGCGGTCGCCCGGACGGTCATGGGCGAGCTCCACCGCGGCGGTCAGCAACGTGGCGGAGACGTCGGGTGCGCTGGACAGCGCGTCGCGGGCGGCCCGTTCGAGCCAGCCGATCGCCTCGGCATCCCCGGGAGCAGCTCCCTCGAGGTAGTGCGTGGCGACGACGGTGGCGTCCCGGCCTGCGGCCGCAAGTCGGCGCGCCGCCTGGCCGTGGAGCGCTCGGCGGACCGGCGGGGCCAGGTCGTCGTGGATGGCGCTGCGCACGAGGTCGTGCCGGAAGGCCAGGCCCTCCTCGCCGACCTCGACGAACCCCGTGACCCGTGCCTCCTCGAGGTCGGTGAGCAGCTCGGTCGCCGGACGCTCGAGCATCACGGACAGATCGTCGAGGTGGAACCGTGAGCCGAGCACGCTGGCCGCTCGCAGCACCTCGAGCGTGCGATGTGGGAGGAACGCGAGACGGCGCAGGATCGTGAGCCGGAGCGGTGCGGGAGCCTCGGGTGTCGTGAGCTCCACGCATCCGCCCTCCCCTTGGCCGAGGGCGTCGTCCTCGGCGAGTGCGGCGAGCAGTTCGGTGATGAAGAAGGGGTTGCCGGTCGCGCCGCCGAGCGCCGCGAGCAGTTGGGGGCCCGGCTCGGCGCCGAGCGTACGCACCGCCAGGCCGTGGACCGCCTCGTCGTCCAGTGGGCCGAGCCGGAGCCGTCGCACCACCTCCGGCGAGAGCTCCCGGCGCAGGGCGTCGAGGCTCGGTGCGTGCCGCGAGGGGCGCAGGGTGGCCAGCACGCAGATCGGACGGCGCGCCAGGCGTCGGGCCACCTGATCGAGCACGAGCAGACTGGACGGGTCCGCCCAGTGGAGGTCCTCGAGGGCGAGCAGCACGGGACCGTCGTCGGCCCAACCCGCGAGGAGGTCGATGACCGCCTCGAGGACACGGAACCGCCGGATCGCGAACTCCTCGGCCGCCGCCGTTGCGCCGCCGTCCGCGTGGAGCATCTCCACGATCGGGGCGAGTTGCCGCCGTGCGCCGGTCCCCTGGGTGAGGGCGTCGAGCACGATGCCGAAGGGTCGTTCGCGCTCCAGCTCGTGGCCGTGCCCCAGCAGCACCCGACAGCCGGGCGCTACGTGAGCCACGGCGGCGTGCAGCAGCGCGCTCTTGCCGATCCCGGGCTCGCCCTCGATCAGCACCACCCGTGCTAGCCCGTCGGTGGCGGTCGAGGACATCGCGGCAGACACCGTTGCGAGATCGTCGTCGCGACCCAGCAGCGGCGCCCCACCGAACGAGGTGCCCATCGGCATCTACCCGAGACTCCGTGCCGCGAACGCTAGCTCGTCGCCGGTGGATCCCGACCGGACCATCGACCGATCCAGATCGTGCGGGTGATCAGGCGCTACCGTGACGTCGCGCCGGGGGCACCGCTGCAGAGACCGACGGAGGGTGTGTGAGCGCGCTGTTCGCCGAGTTGGCCAGCAGTGAGACCCCGATGGGGGTGCTGAGCCTGCGCCGCCGGCGTGAGCCGACACGGCAGGTCGACGTCTACGAGGTCAAGCTCGGCGACGAGTTCCTGATGTCGAGCCTGTTCACCGTCGCCGAGGAGGAGCTGGCGCGGCGCGGCCTCGCCGCGGTCGACGGCGACCCGTTGGACGTCGTGGTCGGCGGGCTCGGGCTCGGCTACACGGCTCGTGCGGTGCTCGAGGAGGACCGTGTCGGTTCGCTGGTGGTGGTCGAAGCCCTCGGGGAGGTGATCGGCTGGCACGAGCAGGGGCTGCTCCCCGAGGCGGCGGCGCTCGTCGACGATCCCCGCTGTCGGTTGGTGCAGGGCGACTTCTTCGCGATGGCGCGCGGGCAGACCGGCTTCGATCCGCACGCGCCGGGACGTCGTGCCGACGCCATCCTCGTCGATATCGACCACACGCCGAGGCACGTGCTCGATCCCAGTCACGCGGACCTGTACACGCTCGAAGGTCTCGCCCGTCTCGCGCGCTACCTCCGTCCGGGCGGGGTGTTCGGGCTGTGGTCGGACGATCCGCCCGACGAACGATTCCTCGACGTCCTCGGCGGGGTGTTCGAGGCAGCCCGCGGCGAGGTGGTCACCTTCCCCAACTTCTACACCGGCGGGGAGTCGGCGAATACGGTCTACCTCGCTCGCGCGCCACGCACCGACGGCGTGCCTCGGTAGCGTGCGTCGGACGCGTTGCCACGACACACGTGTGAACCGTTGAGACGGGGTGGTGATGACCGAGCTGTCGGTCCCGGCGCTCACGACGTTCGTCGTGTACTTCGCGATCCTGATCATGATCGGGATCTGGGTCTACGCGCGGACACGCACCCTGCAGGACTTCCTCCTCGGGGGACGTGGCCTCAACTCCCCGACGGCGGCGCTCAGCGCCCAGGCCAGCGACATGAGCGGGTGGCTGCTCCTGGGCTTCCCGGGCGCGGTCTACGCCGCCGGCCTCGGGGCGACCTGGATCGCGATCGGCTTGGCGATCGGGACCTACCTCAACTGGCGGTTCGTGGCACCGCGCCTGCGTACCTACACCCAGCGAGCGAACGATGCCCTGACCCTCTCGGCGTACTTCGACGAGCGCTTCGAGGACCGCACACGTCTGCTGCGCCTGCTGTCGGCGCTGGTGATCCTGGTGTTCTTCTCGGTCTACGTGTCGGCGCAACTCGTCGCCGGGGCGATCCTGTTCCGCGAGGTGTTCGGCGCCGACGAGACCGTGGCGATCACCGTGTCCGCACTCGCGATCGTGGGGTACGCGTTCCTCGGCGGCTTCCTCGCGGTGGCCTTCAACGACACGATCCAGGGCACCCTGATGTGGGTCGCGCTGGTCACGCTGCCCCTCGTGACGATCGCGACGGTCGGTGGGCTCACGGCCGTGACCGACGGCCTGCAGGAGCGCAGCCCCGTCCTGCTCGCGTGGTTCGCTGAAGCCGAGTTCCTCGGCGACGCCTGGACGGCTGGGGAGCGCCTCGGCTGGGTAGCGATCGCCTCCGGGGTGGCGTGGGGGTTGGGCTACTTCGGCCAGCCCCACATCCTCGCGCGGTTCATGGGGATCCGGACGGCGGAGCTCGTCACCCCGGCCCGCCGGATCGCCGTGTTCTGGGTCGTGACCACGCTCGGCGGCGCGACCCTGGTGGGCCTCGTCGGTGTCGTCCACTTCGTCGAGCCGCTGGGTGACCCCGAGGCGGTGTTCATCGCTCTGATCCAGGACATGGTCAACCCGTGGGTCGGTGGGATCCTGCTGGCCGCCGTGCTGGCCGCCGCGATGAGCACCGCCGACTCGCAGCTGATCGTCGCGTCGTCAGCGCTCACCGAGGACCTCTACCGGGGGTTCGTGCGACGGGAGGCGAGCCAGACCGAGCTGGTCTGGACGGGACGTCTCACCGTCGTGCTCGTGGCCGCCGTCGCCTTCGTGCTCGCCCTCGGGGGACGGGGCGTGCTCGAGATCGTCGAGTACGCCTGGGCGGGCTTCGGCGCCACCTTCGGCCCGGTCATCATCGCGTCACTGTACTGGCCGCGGATGACCCGCGCCGGTGCCGTCGCCGGGATCGTCGTCGGGGCGCTGACGGTGGTCGTGTGGGAGGCGACCGACCCCTTCGGGTGGGGCCTGTACTCGCTCCTGCCCGCCTTCGTCGCCAGCGCGTCCGCGATCGCGGCGTGTAACCCGCTGGGCCGACCCCCCGACCGCACGTGGACCGGTCCCGCCGGAGATCGCGAGGTGACGTCCCCGTAGCCCGGTTCGTGGCGAGGGCCCCGAGGAGGCTCGCCACGGCCACCAGGACGTTCAGCCGAACCTCACCGTCGTCGGTCAGGCGGATCGTGCCACGGTTCGGGGCGACGGCGGCGACGAGGTCCCCGTCGCGGCACGCGACGTCAGCCGACATGCAACTGCCCCTCCATCGACTCGTGCCCCTGGACGTCGCACCAGTACCGGTAGGCCCGGCCGCGAGGCCGACGGGTATCGGGACGGTCGTCGACGCGGGCAGCACCTCGCGGACCCCCGTACCGTCGATCACGATCGTGTGGTGGAAGGGGTCCTGGTTGTCGATCCACAGTGCTGTGGCGTCGACCGGCACCTCGACGGCGGAGGGGAAGGTCGACCACCGCGTCTCGATCGCGACGCCGCCGTGGCACGAGGATGCCCGCCAGGGTGAACAGCGTCGCGAACACCGTCAGGGGTGCGATCAGGTGCCCCCCGATCACCTGGTCGGCGACCCGCACATCGGAGCGCGCGCGAGGGACGCTACGGGCGTCCCGGTGACGCGCCCAACCCGCTGACCACCCGGTGCGTTGCGGCTACCCCCCAGCCACCGTGGCGGCCATCCGCGTGTCGTGCCGCGCGCGCGTCGGGCATGATGTCGCGGTGAACATGCATCGGCGCCTGGCGCCGCTCCTGCTCTTGCTCGGCACCGCCGCGCTGGTGGCGATGGTGCCGGTCACCCTCGTGCAGGGCACGGCCAGCAAGGAACTGCCCTGGGTCGCGGGGATCGGCATCTTCGTCGCTATGGCCGCGCTCGTGTGGCGCCGCCGGCCGCAACGGGCCGTCGCCCGATGGTTCGCCGTCTCTGCCGGGCTGGTCGCCCTCGTGCAGTCCCTCGACGGGCTCGTGCTGCACCTGGGGGCCACGCAGCCGGCGGCGCGGGTGGCGTGGGTGGTCCTGGTCAACCACCTGGTGATGGCCGCAGCGAGCATCGCGCTGGTGCACCTCCTCGGGCTGTTCCCGGACCATCGGATCGAACGAGCCTACGAACGTCGTCTCGTGCGGGCACTGTGGTGGCTGCTGGCCCTCCCCGTCCTCGCGTTCGTCGCCAGCCCCACCCTCGTGGTGCCGAGCTACCACCAGTCGCCCACCCTGGCGAACCCGTACCAGCTCGAGGTCCTCGCACCCCTCGGGGAACCGGCGGCGGCGGCGCTCGCGGGGTTGCAGGGCATCTTCGTCCTGGGAGCCGTGCTCCTGGTCCCGCGTTACCGGCGCGGCGACGCCGACCGCCGCCGGCGTATCCGCTGGCTGCTGATCCCTGCGCTGTTCGCCGCCGGTGTGGCGGTCGCGGACCTGGTCGCGTGGCGGCTGTTCGCCGACGGTCCGCCGGGTCCCGCCGCCGAGCTCACGCTGACCGTGCTGTGGATCGGGGCCGTCGCGTCCCTCCCCGTGGCGATCGCGATCGCGCTACTGCGGCCCGACCTGCTCGACGTCGACCGGGTGATCCGCCGCTCCCTCGTGTACGGGGTGCTGTGGGTGCTCATCGCGGCGGTGTACGTGGCGGCTGCGGCTGCGCTGGGTGTCGCGGCCGGCCAGCGCCTCCCTCTCGGCCTCGCGATCGGGCTGACGGTGCTCGCCACGCTGCTGTTCCAGCCTGCCCGGCGCCGGCTGGAGCGGGCCGCTGACCGCTGGGTGTTCGGCACCCGGACCGACCCGACGCGTCTGGTGGCGAGGCTCGGGGCGGACCTCGAGGGCACCGTGGAGCTCGAGAGCCTGCTACCGCGGATGGCCGACACCCTCCAGGAGGGGCTGGGGCTGACCTGGGCGCGGGTCCGCCTGGAGCCGCTGGCACCTCCCGCGGACGACCAGCGCGTCCCGGCCCTGACCGTCCCGATCACCCTCGACGGTGCGCAACTCGGCGTGGTCGAGTGCGGCCCCAAGGTTGTGGGGGAGCTGTCCGAGGACGACGAGGTGGTGGTCGCGACCCTGGCGCGACAGGCGGCCCTCGCGGTGCGCAACGTCCGCCTCACGGCCGAGCTCGAGCGCTCGCGGGCACGCCTGGTGCGGGCGCAGGAGACCGAACGACGGCGCCTCGAACGCAACCTGCACGACGGGGTGCAGCAGGACCTCGTCGCGCTCCTCGGCCACACCGCCCGCGTGCGCAGCGAGCTCGGCCGCGATGTCGCGGCGGGGCGCGCCGCGCTGGACGAGCTCCAGGACGGCCTGACCCACGTCCTCGCCGAGCTGCGCGACCTCGCTCGCGGCATCCACCCGAGCGTGCTGACCGACCGTGGCCTGCTCGAGGCGGTCGAGGCGCTGGCGGCCCGCAGCGCCGTCCCGGTCACCGTCCGCGCCGACCCGACGCTTCGGGGGGCGCGGTTCGCCGAGGAGATCGAGGGGGCGGGCTACTTCACGGTCGCCGAGGCGCTCGCGAACGTCGGCAAGCACGCCCACGCCTCCCGCATCGACGTGCGGCTGGTCCACACCGCCGGCGCGCTGGAGATCACGGTTCGCGACGACGGCGCCGGGTTCGACGTGGCCACCACCGTCGGTGAGGGCCTCACCAACCTCGCCGAGCGGCTCGCCGCCCTCGGCGGTCGGCTCAACGTGGACGCCGCCCGGGGGACGGGCACGACGCTGACGGCGCGGCTGCGGGTCGCCGATGGGTGAGCGGCTGCGCGTCGTGATCGCCGACGACCACTACCTCGTCCGTGAAGGCACCCGTCGTGCCCTCGAGGAGGCGGCGGACCTCGAGGTGTGCGCCGCGGTCGGCACCCCCGGCGAGCTCGAGGAGGCGGTCGAGCGGGAGCAGCCGGACGCGGTCGTGACCGACATCCGCATGCCTCCGTCGCACCAGATGGAGGGCATCGACGCTGCGCACCGGATCCGGAGTGCGCACCCTCGGATCGGGGTCGTCGTGCTGTCGCAGTACGCGGAGGCCACGTACGCGCTGGAGCTCCTCGGCGACGGCACCGCCGGGCTCGCCTACCTGCTGAAGGAGCGGATCGGCGACCCCAGCCAGCTCGCGCACGCGGTCCGCGAGGTGGTCCGTGGCGGGTCGGTCGTGGACCCCGACGTCGTGACCCTGCTGCTCGCCAGGACCGCGCACCAACGACGCTCACCGGTGGCCACGCTGACCGACCGGGAGCGGGACGTCCTCGAGCGGATGGCGCAGGGACGCACCAACGCCGCCATCGCCGAGCAGCTGCACCTCTCCGAATCGTCGATCGAGAAGTACGCGACCGCGATCTTCGCGAAGCTCGGTCTCCGCGACGAGCCACAGACCCACCGGCGGGTCGCGGCCGTCCTCACGTACCTGCGCGATGCCGGCCGCGCCACCCCCCTCTGACCGGGCGATCCGGAGCGGGACGCGAACCGTCCGCTGCCCGCCCCTCCCCGCGTCAGTGACCGCTGCTCGCCCCGCCGGCCTCGACGGTGACCTCGTCGACGATGCCGACCACCAGCGTGCGGATCGGACCTGCGGAGAGGCCGAGGACCTGTCGGGCCGAGTTGCCCTCGTCGAGCAGCAGCACCGTCTCGCCGGCGCCGGCCCCGACGACGTCGAGTGCGATCAGGTAGCCACCGTCCGGCTGCCCCTGCGTGTCCAGCGTGTCGCACAGCAGCAGCTTGTGCTGGTCCAGAGCGTCCACCTGGATCGTGGAGACGACGGTCCCGACGACACGCGCGAGCTTCACGGCGACAACTCCTCGACGGCGTCGACGATCCCGACGATCGCCTGGTCGACGGGGACGAAGGTCTCCGCGAGCGCCTGGGCGGCCTCCCGTGCGCTGACGTAGTGGACCAGCTCGTCGGGCCCGGCCATCGCCACGGCGTCGGCCGCGACCATCGGCGCCCCCCGCGGGCGCTGCCGCCGGTCGAGCGGCTGGACGACGAGCAGCCGCACGCCCTCGAGCCCGTCGGCCTTGACCGACGCGACCACGGTGCCGAGCACCCGACCGAGCTGCATCAGCGCCCCCGTCCCGTGGGCGTGCCGTCGGTCGGCTTCGTCGCGCCGTCCGCGCGTCGCAGGAACCGACCGTCGGCGCGGAGGTTGTCGTCCATGTCCGCGTGCAGCTGCGTGACGGTCACGTGGGTCACCGGCCGGTCATCCTCCTCGATGCGGGCCACCCCCTGCTCGACGGCGGCCTCCACGTCGGTGAGCGGGCCGCCGAAGAGCACGTAGCCCTTCCCGCCGAGCTCGTCGCCGAGGCGCAGCTCGCGGAGCACGACGGCAGCACCCTTGACGCCGGCGTCGGCGGCCTCGACGACCGCGGTGACCGTCCGCGTCTCGATCACGCCGAGGGCCTCACCGCCCTCCCGGCGCGTGCCGCCGATCGCGGCGATGACGTCGGGGTGGACGTCGGGCAGGTAGGTGAGGCCGAGCAGGGCGCTGGCACCCGCGGTCCGACCGGCCTCGATCGCCTCCTCGACCTCGGCGGTGCCGCCGCCGGCGAGCACGAGGTAACGGCCTGGATGGATCGTGCCCGCCAGCAACACGTCCAGCGGCGCACGCTTGGCCATGGCGTCACCGGCGACGATGCCGTGGGCGATCGAGTCGAACTCGAGGATGGCGATCGAGGGGTCCATGGTCACACGATCCGGAGGGAGCCGACGAGGGTGATCCGCCGCTCGCGGGAGAAGGTCCGGGGACGGGTCATCCCGTCACCGGTCGGGGTGGCGATCGAGAAGGAGCAGAAGCCCTCGCCGTCGTACCCCAGCCCGCTGAAGGTCGGGCCGTTGGCGACGAAGATCGAGCAGTTCATCACCCGGGCCATGCGGGTGATGACGTCGACGTTGGTGGAGTGGATGCCGGCGGTGTGCCCGAAGTGGTGCTCGGAGCGGCGGGCCAGGTCGATGGCGGTGTCGACGTCGCCCACCTCGGTGACCGGCATCACCGGCATCATCTGCTCGGTCCACACGAGGTTGTGCTCGTTGCCCACCCGCGCCACGATCAGCCGGACGTCATCGGGCGCGCGGACACCGATCTCGTGCAGGATCACGGCCGCGTCCCGACCGAGCCACCGCGGATCGATCCTGCCCGGCTTCGACGGCGGGCCGGGCTCGGTGAAGATCACCCGCTCGAGCCGGCGGAGCTCGTGCTCCTTCAGCACGTAGGCGCCGTGGCGCTCCATCGCCGGCACCAGTCGGTCGGCCACGCCGCGCACCGTGATCGTGGTCTTCTCGTCGGTGCAGATCACGTTGTTGTCGAAGGAGGCGCCGCGCACGATGTCGCGTGCGGCCTGCTCGATGTCGGCGGTCTGGTCGACGACGACGGGCGGGTTGCCCGGGCCGGCCGTGACGGCCCGCTTGTCGGTCCTCAGGGCCTCCTGCACCACCGCCGGCCCGCCGGTCACGAGCAGCACCCGCACGTCGGGGTGGTGCATCAGTTCCTTGGCGGTGTCGATCGTCGGCTCGGGCACACCGGTCACGAGGTCGGGTGGCCCGCCGGCGTCGACGATCGCGCGGTTGAGCAGCCGGATGTTCTCGGCCGACACCTGCTTGGCGTTGGGGTGGACGTTGAACACGACCGCGTTGCCGGCCGAGACGATCGAGATGGTGTTGTTGATGATCGTCGAGGTCGGGTTGGTGGTGGGGGTGATCGCGGCCACGATCCCGAACGGTGCGTACTCGGTGACGGTCATGCCCTGGTCCCCGGTGACCGTCTGGGGCTCGAGGTCCTCGGGCCCCGGCGCCTTGGTGGTGACCAGCCGGTTCTTCTCGACCTTGTCGGCGGCCCGGCCGAGGCCGGTCTCGGCGTGGGCCATCTCGGCCAGGGTCACCGCGTGCTCGAGCATCGCGCTGCGCACCGACGCGATGATGCGCTTGCGCAGCCCGAGCCCGGCCGCCCGGAAGCGGTCGAAGGCGCGGGACGCGGCCGCCACCGCCTCCGGCACGGTCGCGTAGAGGCCGTCGCCGAGCTCCGCCTGGGCGGCCTCCTCGAGACCCTGTTGACCGCGCAGGGCGACGCCCGGCGAGCCGGTCGTCTCACCGAGGCGGAGCTTGACGCGGGTGATGATCCGCTGGATCTCCTCGGGGGGCAGCGCGCTCACGCCTCACCCCCCGCCGCGCGGTACTTGTGGAACCGTTCCTCGCCGCCGACCTCCCAGGAGTCGACGATCGCCATCACCACGGCGTCGCAGGGGCGGTCGCGGGTGACCTCGGTCTGCCTGGCAGAGCTGCCCTGTGCGAGCAGCACCACCTCGTCGACGCCGGCGCCGACCGCGTCCATGGCCACGATCGACTGGCCGGTCTCGGCACCGTCGAGATCCAGCGTGCGGACGAGCAGGAGCTTGAGCCCCTCGATCGAGGGGTCCTTGCGGCTCGACACCAGCGTGCCGGCGACACGTCCGAGGAGCATGGGCACTCCTTCCGGTCGGCGGGACGTCCCGCGGTGGGTGCGTCCCGTGCGGCGGGCAGGGGATCCGCGACGTGGCTGGTCGCGGGATCCGCACCTAGCCGGCGTCCTCCTCGCCACCGCGGCCGAGGGGCAGCACCTCGTCCACGTTCGCGTGGGGGCGGGCGATGACGTGGCTGCTGGTGAGTTCGCCGACGCGCTCGGCGCCGAGCACGCCCGCCTGCACCGCGGCCTTGACCGCGGCGACGTCGCCGCGGACCACCGCGGTCACGTAGCCGCCGCCGGTCGTCTGCATCGCGACCAGTTCCACCTTCGCCGCCTTCACCATCGCGTCGGCGGCCTCCACCATCGCCGGGAAGCTCCGGCACTCGATCATCCCCAGGGCCTCAGCCATCGTGCGTCCTCCTCGATCGGTCGGTCGTCGGTCGTACACGGGTCGTTGCGTGCTGGCGCGGCGTGGGTACCGCGCCCTACCTGCTCGGCGCGCGTCCCTCCAGCGATTCGAGCGCGGACACCGCCGCCTGCCAGCCCACCTCGATGTCGCGCTCCTCGCCGCCCAGGTACATCCGGCCGACGGAGCCGAAGACCCGGACCTCGAGGACGTTGATGTCGGCGGCCTTCTCGGCCTCGTTGGCGGCGAGGGCCGCGTAGGCCGCCGGCTGGCACTCGAGCACGTACAGGGTCTGCTGGGGGATCAACATGTGGCCGTGCCGCATCCGGTTGATCATCTGCGCGTGGTGGTCGTCCACGCGCCGGATGATCTGGCTCGACAGGATCTGCGGGGCGAGGCGGTCCGGCTCGGACTGGTCGATCGCCTCCAGGATCGCTGCACCGGCGGCCCGGACCGCGGCCTGCTCGGGGGCGTGGATCTCGAGCAGGCCGTAGACCCGCTCGACGATCTGCATCCCCGGCTTGACCTCGACGGCCTTGAGCGCGACGTCGGTGAGCCGGTTGATCTCGATCCCGGGGGCCACCTCGACGTACAGGGAGGCGTCCTCGGCGAGGGGCAGGAACCCCTGCGCGACCGTGCCCAGGAACGCCGCGTACTGCGGCTGGAGGCTGTCGAGGAAGCAGTAGGCCCGCAGCTCGATGCCGTTGCTCATCGGTGCTCCTTCGCTAGTAGGGCTCGTCGCCCTGGCCGCCGGTGACGATCTGCACGCCGGCGGAGGCGCCGATCCGGGTCGCACCGGCCGCGATCATGTCGCGGACGTCCTCGCGTGTGCGGATCCCGCCGGAGGCCTTCACCCCCATCTTTGGGCCGACGGTCTCGCGCATCAGCAGCACGTCGTGGACGGTGGCGCCGCCGGGCCCGTAGCCCGTCGAGGTCTTGACGAAGGACGCCTTGGCCTCACGCGCGAGGTGGGAGGCGATCACCTTCTCCTCATCGGTGAGGAAGGCCGTCTCGATGATCACCTTCAGCGCCACGCCGGCCTCGCGGCACGCTTCGGACACCTTCGTCACGTCGGTCCGGACCAGGTCGAGGTCGCCGCTCTTGAGCGCACCGATGTTGATCACCATGTCCAGTTCGCGGGCCCCGTCGCGGATCGCCCGGCGGGCCTCCATCGCCTTGATCTCCGGCGGGGAGGCCCCGAACGGGAAGCCGATCACCGACGCGACCTTCACCGGGGTGCCGCGCAGGTTCCGGGCCGCACGCTTGACCCAGTAGGAGTTGACGCACACCGACGCGAACCCGAACGCCCGCGCTTCGCTGCACAGCCGATCGATGTCGTCAGCGGTCGCGTCCGGCTTCAGCAGGGTGTGGTCGATGTAGATGGCCAGGTCGCTCGGGACGTCCGCGCCGTTGCCGGTGAAGCCGACCCGTTCGGTCCCGGTGCCGACGAACCGTCGGACCTTGTCGGAACAGCTGCCGGCGCACCCACCCGTGCAGTCGACGCAGCTGTCGTCGGGGTCCGCAGGCGTGTGGCCGAACGACCGCAGGACCTCCTGGGTGATGGCGTCGATGAGTTGCTCGGTGTTCACGCGAGCCTCGTTCCGTAGTGCTGCTCGAGCTGTGCGATCTTCTCGACGCGGCGACCGTGACGGGGCGCGCCGAAGGGTGTGGACAGCCACGTGTCGACGATCTGGCGGGCGAGGTTCTCCCCGAGCAGCCCGGCACCGAGCGAGAGGACGTTGGCGTAGTTGTGCTCCCGGCTGTTGCGGGCGGAGGAGACGTCCCAGCAGGTCGCCGCCCGGACCCCCGGGACCTTGTTGGCCGCCATCGCCGAGCCGATCCCCGCCCCGTCGACCACGATGCCGACCTGGCACTCGCCCGTCGCGACCCTGCGGGCCACCTCGTGGGCGATGTCGGGGTAGTCGACCGGGTCGGTGCTGCGGGTCCCGCAGTCGCGCACGGTGTAGCCCCGGTCGCGCAGGTCGGCGGCGAGCCGCTCCTTGAGCTGGAACCCCCCGTGGTCGGCCCCGATCGCGAGCACCGTCCCGGGTGGCGCGGATCCGTCGTCCGGTGCTGCCGGCGGCGTGGCGGGAGCGTCCACAGCGTCCGGGTCGAGGTAGCGGCCGACGACCGCAGCGACGACGGTGCGGACCTCGTCGGGGCTCGGGGTGCGCTCAGCCATCGCCACCCTCCGAGCTGCCCGCGTGGCGGAGCTCCACCCGGTACTCGTAGCGGCCGGGCACGAACGCCAGCCGGGTCCACTCCAGGGGTTCGTCGTCCGCCGTCCAGGTGCAGCGGCGGATCTGGAGCAGCGCGGTGTTGAGCGCGCAACCGAGCTGCGCGGCGTCGTCCGCCGCGGCGAGGGCGGGCTGGATCGTCTCCACCCCGCGGTGGGGGACCAGGTCGGCCTCGCCGAGCAGTTCGTAGAGGGAGCGGCCCTCCAGTGCCCCGCGGGTGATGCGCCGGTCGTGGTCGCCGAGCACCGGGAGGGGCAGCCACGTCCGGGACACCCCGATCGGCTCCCCGTCCGCGACGAGCAGCCGCTCGAGGTAGCGGCACGGCGTGCCGTCCTCCACCTCGAGGTCGTGGCAGACGTCCGCCGGGGCGTCGACGACCGCGGAGTCCAGCAGTCGGTGCGCCGGGCGGTACCCCTGGCTGCGCAGCAGCTCGGTGAAGGAGGTCAGCACCGGGACGTGCTGGATCTTCGGGGCGGCGACGAAGGTGCCCCGGCCCTGCACGCGACGGACCAGCCCCTCGGTCTGGAGGTCGCCGACGGCCTGGCGGATCGTGGAGCGCGACACCCCGTAGCGGTCCTCGAGTTCGACCTCGGTGGGGAGCCGGTCGCCCGGCTGCAGCCCGCGCTCCTCGATCTCCGCCCGCAGCGCCTCACGGAGCTGGACGTACAGCGGCAGCGCCGCCTGGACGTCGCGCAGGCCCCGTGGCGCCCGGGAGCGGAGATTCGTCATGATGACATGATCATGCCTTCCAGGCACCCACGTTGTCAACGGTCGTCGCCGCGAACGGGTGCTGCGGCGCTGCGATGGGACCCCGTGGCGGGTCTAGGGTGATGGTCCTCCTCTGGAAGGAACCTGGTGGACGGGACCGACCATCCGCCGACGAGCCGCCCACCCTGGGCGTGGCGGCTGACCGTGCGGCTCGTGCGGTGGCTGCTGCGTGGGCTGTTCGGCTGGCGTGTCCACGCCCGCCGACCCGACGTGATTCCGCAGCCGGGCACGCCGCTGGTCGTCGTGATCAACCACACCTCGAACGTCGATGCGTTCCTGGTCGCGGACACGCTCTGGCGGCGCATGCGCCGCTGGTGCCAGCCGCTGGCCAAGGCCGAACTGTTCGACCTCCCGGTGCTGGGCATCATCGTCCGACAGGGTGGGGCGATCCCGGTGACCCGGGACGAGGGTGTCGGCCGGGAGGCGGCCTACGACGCCGCGGTCGCACGTCTCCGCGAGGGGGCAACGGTGCTGGTGGCGCCGGAGGGGACCACCACCCACGACGGGTCGCTCCTGCCACTGCGGCACGGTGCGGCACGCCTCGCACTGGAGGCCGGCGTCGACGTGCTGGTCATCACCCACTTCGGAGCCCAACGTGGGTTCTCCCCGGTGGTGCGGGTCCCCGAGCGTGGCGCCGTGGTCACGATGACCTGCGACGTGCTCTCGCCGTGGCCGGACGAGGACGCCTCCTCGCTGACGGGCCGCATCGCCGCGACGATGATGGACCGCAGCGCGGAGCTGCAGGCCAGCTACCCGCAGGCCGATCCCGAGGCACCGTGGTGGCCGCCGTACGCCGTGCCGGCGTCGCCGACCGCCGCGGCCCGGGAGAACCTGGAGCGCTACCGCCAGAGCATGACCGAGGCGATCGCGCACGCTCGCGAGCGCATGGCGAGGTTCGCGGAGGAGTACGAGGTCGAGCAGCGCGTCGCCCAGGCGCGCGAGCGAGGACTGGAGATCGCCGAGGACCTCGCCGCCCGGTCCCGCGAGCGCGCGGAGACGATCGCCGAGCACGCCCGCCACCGCGTGGAGGACCTCGCGACCCAGGCGCGCGAGCGCGCCGCCAGCATCGGCGAGCGTCTCAGCGCCGACGAGGACGCCGGGGAGGACGATCACGACGAGCGTGACGGCGACGAGGACGACGTGGCGGGGGACAGCGGCCCGGACCGGCCGCCGCCACGCGCCGCGGACGAGCCGTAACCCTCCGACCGGCGCGGAGGGCCACCGGGGCGGTCCGGAGCGGAGCCGGTCTCGTCCTCAGGTGGCCCACCCCGTCACGTGCCGTCGAGCAGGTCTCCAGCACGGTCGATCCGCCGGCGGACGAGGGGGCCGTCGCCGGAACGGTGCGCGACCGCCGCCAGGGCCAGCCACCGGGCCGCGGTGGCCCGGGCGAGTGACGCGGGGGCGAACCACCCCCCGTACGCCCGCGCGACCTCGTCGGCGTACCGGCGGGCCCGGTCGGCGGCCGCCGGGGTGCGGTCACCCTGGGCTTCGAGGTAGGCGATCAGGTTCGCGGCGTCGTGGACGAGCCGGCCAGGGCCGACGTCATCGAGGTCGAGGAGCCCGGTCACCTCGCCGTCCGCGGTGAGCAACTGCCCGCCGTGCAGGTCACCGTGCACGGTGCCGCGCGGTCCACCGACCTCACGGCAGGCGGCTACCAGGACGTCGATCTCCGCCCGGAGCTCCGGCCGGTCGGCCCGCAGACCCGCCACGTGGCGGGCGGGATCGGCACGGAGGTCCGGTCGCCGACCGCTGTCCACGGCGATCGGCGCGAGGCGTTCCGACAGCGCCACGAGGCGGTCGGGGTCCGGGAGGCTGCCCCCCTGCCGCAGGAGCCGCCGGACCGGCACGCCGGGGAGCCCGCCGAGGACCAGCACGCCCGGGTCGCTGCCGAGCAGCGGCGCGACGGGGAGGTGGAGGCCGAGGTGGCGGTGGACGGCGGCGAGCCGGTCAGCGCGACCGGTGCGCAGCACCTTCAGGAACACCGACCGTGGCACCCCCCGCCGCGAGGTGACGTGCACCTCGATCACCGCGCCCCGCGTGGCACGGTAGGCCCGCCGGTGGAGCGTGACCGCCACGGCCTCGAGCCCGACCGCCGCCAGCCGCTGCGCCACCCGGTCCGGAGCCGAGGCGTCGGGCAGCCCCGGGAGGTACGGGTCGTGCGGGTAGGCCCACACCGCGACCTGGACCCCGTCCACCTCGACGGTCTCCGCGTCGTGGGGGAGCCCGGCTCGGTGGGCGTGGACGACCAGGAGCGCCTCACGGAACCCCGCCGGGGTGTCGACGATGGCGGTGTCGACCCGCGTGACGCTGCGGTGTGGGCGGTGGTGGAGCCGGTGGAGCTCGGAGGAGACGCGGCGTGCGCCGATCGTGCGGGCCGCTCGGTCCAGGAGCGTTGCCGCGGAGGGGCCGGAGAGGATGCACGCCGCCGGCCACGGGTCCGGCCCGTCGCCACGGTCCCGGGTCACCGCCACCTCGTCGTCTCGTCGGCGCGCCACCTCGCCCACCAGTCTGCCCCACGAAGCTGAGGGTTCGATGAGAGAACCCTTATCTGCGTCACCCGGCGCCGGCAGGTGGGGCAGACTGGTGACATGAACGTGTTGATCGTGGAGGACGAGGACCGCATCGCGTCCTTCATCGAACGCGGACTGCGTGCGGAGGGTTTCGGCGTCCAGGTGGCCGCGGACGGGGAGACCGGGTACGCGCTGGCCACCTCCGAGGACGTCGATCTCGTCCTGCTCGACCTGCGCCTGCCCCGGCTGTCGGGGGAGGAGGTGCTGGAGCGGCTCCGGCAGGTCCGCCCCGACGTCCCCGTGATCGTGCTCACGGCGAGGGACGCCGTCGAGGATCGTGTCCGCAACCTCAACGCGGGTGCCGACGACTACGTCACCAAGCCCTTCAGCTTCGCGGAGCTGCTGGCACGCATCCAGGCGCGACTCCGCTCACGGGATCAGCACAGCGCCGTCGCGCTCGATGTCAGCGGTGTCCAGCTCGACCTGCGCACCCGCACGGCGCGGCACGCGGGCCGGGAGGTGACCCTCACGTCCCGCGAGTTCGCGCTGCTCGAGACCTTCATGCGCCATCCCGGCCAGGTGCTCTCGCAGGTCCAGTTGATGGACCGGGTGTGGGGCTACGACTTCGATCCGGGATCGAACGTGGTGGAGGTGTACGTCGGTTACCTCCGCCGCAAGCTCGACAAGCACCTGATCGAGACGGTGCGTGGCGCGGGCTACCGGTTCCGGGCGGCACGGTGAGTCCGGTGTCGCCGCTGCGCAGCCTCCGGGTCCGGGTGCTGGCGACGGCCGTGGCGGTGTTCGCGATCAGCCTCGCGGTGGCCGCGTTCCTCGCCTACGAACTGCTCCTCCAGGACGGCCGACGCGACGCGGACGTGGTGCTGGCTCGCGAGCAGGAACGCTTCGAACGCTCGGTCGGCGAGCTGTTGGCCGAGGTCCAGCAGGACGCCCCCGACGCCACCCCGATCGAAGCGCTGCAGCGCGCCGTGCGCCGGTACCTGCAGCTCAACCCGAGCACCGAGTCGTACTGGAC
The DNA here is from genome assembly GCA_007120465.1 of Nitriliruptoraceae bacterium. Classification (GTDB taxonomy): domain Bacteria; phylum Actinomycetota; class Nitriliruptoria; order Nitriliruptorales; family Nitriliruptoraceae; genus CSSed11-175R1. The sequence goes on along the minus strand of SKNO01000274.1, from coordinate 2,342 downwards.
GATCGTCACCTTCGAGGACGGCGTCCGGCTGGCTGCGGCCAACGGCCCGCCCGAGCTGGAGCCGCTGTTCCGGGGCGACGACGGCCAGGAGCTCCCGCAAGGGCGGCTCAACGCGCGCGAGACGCTACCGAGCCCGGCGGGCGACGTCCGGACCGTCTCGGTCCCGATCTCGGTCGATGGGGAGCCGCTGGCGACCGTCCAGGTGATCGCACCGCTCGATCCCGTCCGCTCCGAGGCGGTCCACGCGGCGCTGCTGGTCACCCTCGCCGCCGGATCGGCGCTGGTGGTCGGTGGCACCCTGCTCGGGATGACCCTGTGGCGCTCACTCGCGCCGCTCGGCACCCTCGCGGACGCGGCACGGGGCACGGAGCTCCAGGCGTTGCACACCCGGGTCGACGAGCCCGAGACCGCCGACGAGGTGGGCCTGCTCGCTCGCGAGTTCAACACGATGCTCGATCGGCTCGAGCGCGCGTCGAGCCAGCAGCGCGAGTTCATGGCGAGCATCGGTCACGAGCTGCGGACCCCGATCACGATCGCGCGCGGACACCTGGAGCTGCTCCAGCGCGTCGACCGGGACGACCGCTCGTTCGACGAGACCCTCGGGATCGTCCGGGACGAGCTCGGACGGATGGGCCGGCTCGTCGAGGATCTGATGGTGATCGCCCGTGCGGAGATGGAGGACTTCGTCCGTCCTCGGGAGTTCGAACTGGTCCAGTGGTTCGAGGATCTCGAGCTCCGGCTGGCGGGTACCGAGGCCGGCCCCGAGGTCGCCGTGATCCCGCCCCCGCCCGTGATGCTCCGTGCGGATCCGGACCGGCTCGCCCAGGCGGTCCTCAACCTCGTCATCAACGCGCACGTGCACACGCCGTCGCGTACCCCGGTCCGTGTCCACGCGGAGACCGCCGACGGACAGCTCGTCCTCAGCGTCTCCGACGACGGGCCCGGCATCTCCGAGGAGGTCCGTGACGAGCTGTTCATCCCCTTCACCCGTGCCGGCGACGCCCCGGGGTCGACCGGGCTCGGGCTCGCCGTCGTCAAGGCCGTGGTCGATGCCCACGGCGGCGAGGTGGTCGTGCAGACCAGCCCGGCCGGCACACGGTTCGACCTGCGGTTGCCCTGGAGCGCGACGCGGGAGGACGTGTCGGCGACGGTGCCGATCGACGGTGGGACACCTTCGCCCACCAGGAGCGCCCGCTGACGTGGCCGAGCCGCCGGGAGCACGCTACCTCGATGCTGACGGCGCCCTCGAGTTGCTCACCGTCGCGGTCGAGCACGCCGGCTCAGTGCTCCGCGAGGCCCACCTCCGCAGCGTCCACACCCGGCCCGGACGCTCGGTGTCGCAGGTCTACGAGGCGGTGCTGCGGGTCGAGGACCGCGAGGAGGCGGTGCTGCTCGTCGCCCACGCGGACACCCAGCCACTCCCCGAGGGCGCGTTCGAGCTGGAGCGCGACGGAGCACGGGTCGCGGTGTGGCGCTTCCCCAACGATCCGTTCCTGCCCGGGCTGCCCTCGGCGATCGATCCGGTCCGGGTCCGCGAACTGCTGGACGAGCTGCGCGCTCCGGCCGGACGGATCTCGCTGTACACCCGCGCCTACCGGCCCAGCCGTCGCGCCGTCGTGGAGGTCACGATCGCGACCGACGACCTGGTCGGTCGGATCCTGTACCTCAAGGTCCTCGCCGGGGACCGGGCCAGCGAGCTCGCGGACATCCACCGCCAGCTCAGCCCGCACATCCCGGTGCCGCAGGTCATCGGCGTGTCGCTGTCCCAGGGGATCGTCGCCCTCGAGGCGCTGGAGGGTCCCACCCTCCGCGCGCTCCTCGTCGAGGGTGGTGCACTGCCGTCGCCGGACCACCTCGTCGAGCTGTCCCGACGACTGGCGGCGAGTGGGCTGCGCAGCCGCCGTGACCCGCGTGGCTTCGCTGACCCCACGCGCCACGTCGAGCCGCTGTGCCGGCTCGCACCGGAGCTCGAACCGGACATCGCACGGGTCGCGGCGGAGGCGGCGCGGGTCGACGGTGCGCCCGTCCCCGTCCACGGGGACCTGCACGACGGGCAGCTGCTCCTCCGTGACGGCGAGGTGACCGGGGTCCTGGACGTCGACGGTGCCGGTCCAGGACTGATCGTCCAGGATGCGGGCAACCTCATCGCGCACGTCCAGGTGGTCGGGGACCTCTGGCCGCAGGCCGCCACCCGGTGCGATGACCTCGCGGCCGGCCTCCAGGCGGCGTACCGCGAGGTGGTCGACGCCGGCGACCTCGCACGGGCGATCGCCGGTGCCTGGCTCGGACTGGCGACCGGGCCGCACCGCGCCCAGGACGCCGACTGGCCGGACGCCACCCGG
>SKNO01000218.1 GCA_007120465.1 Nitriliruptoraceae bacterium | reverse complement strand
GGCTGCCGCCCGGGCGGCAGCCTCCGCCGCGGCCCGGCGCTCGGCCTCCTCGCGCTCGATCGCCGTCGCGAGCACGCCCTCCAGGCGGGACACCTCCTCGGCCTGCTCGGCGACCGTCGCCTCGATCTGCTCGCGACGCTCCTCGGCCTCCTCTGCGAGGGCCTCGGCCTGTGCCTGCTCGTCGCGCAGCCGTGCCTCGGCCGCCTCCAGAGCGGCGCGGGTCGCCATCAGGCTCTCGAGGTCCGCCTGCTGTCCGGCGAGCACCCGCCGCAACGCCGCGGCCGTCGCTCCGGCGGCGTTCGGATCCTCCGACCCGAACAGCGTCGCCAGTTCGACGGTCGGGCCGAACTTGTGGAGCCGGCGCACGTGGGTGGCGGTCGCGGCGGTCAGGGCCTCGCTCTCCGCGCGCAGCGCCGCGAGCTCGGCCTCGGCATCGGCGACCCGCTCCTGCGCCTGCGCGAGGCGCTCCTCGGCCTCGTTGTACTCGTCGACGACGGCGTTGAACCGACCCTCGAGCTGCTCCAGGCGCTCCTCAGCCTGCCGCAGCATCGAGCGGGCCTCGTCGCTGCTCGGGTCGGCCTCGACGGGGACGGCCATCACCGCGAGCAGGGCCAGGGAGGTGATGAGGACCAGCGACGGGCGGCGGGCGAGCGCTGCTCGGGTCACGGAACGCTCCATGGCTCGGCGTCGGTGGGTGCGCGCCTCCGGCACAGGCAGGACCGGGTGCGGCGTGCGGCCCCGGACGGATGCTAGCCGCAGCGCCCGCACCGTGCGCGGCGCGACCGTCCGTCCGGCCCCCTCCCCGGTCGTCCGGTCCCACCCCGAGACGCGGTCGTGACGCGCGACCCGGGGGTCGGGCTGCCCGCGAGGCACGGCTAGGCTCGCGCCCCCGCCACCGCCATCGGAGGGAGCGGCCCGTGCCCGACCGCCACCGACCGGTCCCGTCGCGCATCGCGGTCCTGGTGTCGGGGAGCGGCACCAACCTGCAGGCGCTGCTCGACCGCATCGGTGCCGACGCCGGCTTCGGCGGCGAGGTGGTGGTGGTCGGCGCGGACCGGGACGGCATCGCGGGGCTCGCCCGCGCCGAGCAGGCGGGCATCCCGACGGTGGTGCAGCGGCTCGCCGACCACCCGGACCGGCCGACCTGGGAGCGGGCCCTGCGGGCGGATCTCGAGCGCTACCGACCTGACGTGGTCGTGCTGGCCGGGTTCATGAAGATCCTCTCGGGCGCGTTCCTCGCCGGTTGGTCGGGGCGGGTGATCAACACCCACCCGTCGCTGCTCCCGGCCTTCCGCGGCGCCCACGCCGTCCGTGAGGTCCTCGAGCACGGCGTGAAGCTCACGGGCTCGACGGTGCACCTCGTCGACGAGGAGGTCGACCACGGCCCGATCGTCGCGCAGCGCGCGGTCGCGGTGCACCCCGACGACGACGAGGACCGCCTGCACGCCCGCATCAAGGCCGTCGAGCACGCGCTGTTCCCCGAGTGCGTCGGGTGGCTGTGTCGCGGGCAGCTGGAGGTCACCGGTCGCACCGTCAACGTGCGTCCCGACCCGCACGAGCGGACGCCCACGTCCCCGTCCCCCACCGACACCCCCGACGGTCCCTGACCTGTCGACGACCCAGGAGAGCACCGTGAGCACCGACACCCCGATGCCGGTCCGTCGCGCGCTGGTGAGCTGTTTCGACAAGGACGGGGTCGCGGACCTCGCCGCCGCCCTCGCCGAGCTCGAGGTGGAGATCGTCTCTACCGGCTCGACCGCGCAGGTGATCCGCGACGCGGGGGTCCCGGTCACCGAGGTCGCCGACCTCACGGGCTTCCCCGAGTGTCTCGACGGCCGGGTCAAGACCCTCCACCCGCGGGTGCACGCCGGGATCCTCGCCGATCGCCACGACCCGGAGCACGTCCGGCAACTCGACGAGCTCGAGGTCTCGCCGATCGACCTCGTCGTCGTCAACCTCTACCCCTTCGAGCGGACGGTCGCGTCGGGCGCCTCCGACGCCGAGACGATCGAGATGATCGACATCGGGGGTCCCACGATGGTGCGGGCCGCGGCGAAGAACCACGGGTCGGTAGGGGTCATGGTCGAGCCGAGCGACTACGACGAGGTGGTCGCCGAGCTGCGTGCCCACGGCGGCCTCACCACCGCGCTGCGCCGACGGCTCGCGAGCACCGCCTTCCAGCACACCGCCGCGTACGACGCGGCCGTGGCCGCGTGGTTCCAACGCGACGAGCCCTTCCCCGCGCAGCTCTCGCTCGCGCTCCCGCGGGCAACCGAGCTGCGCTACGGCGAGAACCCCCACCAGGCGGCGGCGTTCTACACCCACGGTGTGGCAGAGGGCCTGGCCGCGGCCGAGCAGCTCCACGGCAAGGAGCTGTCGTACAACAACCTGCTGGACACCGACGCGGCCTGGGGGATGGCGGTCGACCTCGACGAGCCCTGCGTCGCGATCATCAAGCACACCAACCCGGCGGGGTACGCGGTCGCCGACGACCTCGAGGCCGCGTACGTGCGCGCGCTGGAGGGTGACCCGGTCAGCGCCTTCGGAGGCATCGTGGCGGCGAACCGCCCGATCGATCGGGTGACCGCCGAGCGCATCGTCGAGGTGTTCACCGAGGTGGTGATCGCCCCGGGGTTCGACGAGGACGCGCTGGAGGTGCTGCGCAGCAAGGCGAACCTGCGCATCCTCGCCATGCCGTCCGCCGCACGTCCCGAGGGGGACTGGCAGCTGCGCAGCGTGGCTGGGGGGCTCCTGGTGCAGGAGGCCGATGTGGGCGCGGAGCCCTGGGATGCGTGGGAGGTGGTCTCGCAGGTCCGCCCCGACGAGGCCACCCTCGCCGATCTGCGCTTCGCCTGGACCGCGTGCAAGCACACCAAGTCGAACGCGATCGTGCTGGCCAAGGACCGTCAGGTCGTCGGCGTGGGGGCCGGGCAGATGAGCCGCGTGGACAGCGTGCGTCTCGCCGTGGAGCGCTCGGGAGAGCGCCATGTCGGGTCGGTGCTCGCCAGCGACGCCTTCTTCCCGTTCCGCGACGGGCCGGACGCCGCCGCGCAGGCCGGTGTCACCGCTATCGTCCAGCCCGGCGGCTCGGTGCGCGACGAGGAGGTCATCGCCGCGGCGGACGAGCACGGCATCGCGATGGTGCTGACGGGGCGGCGGCACTTCCGCCACTGACGCCACCGTCGCCGTGCGCGGGTATCCGGGCCGGATCAGAACGGGCGAGGCCGACCCGACGAACCGATGGAAGGGGACAGGATGAGCGCGCGGGTGATCGACGGCAAGGCGCTGGCGACCGAGGTCAGGGAACGGATCGCCACCGAGGTGGCCGCGCTGAAGGAGGAGCACGGCATCGTGCCGGGGCTCGCGGCGGTCCTGGTGGGTGACGACCCCGCCTCCGAGGTGTACGTGGGCATGAAGCACCGGGCCACCGAGAAGGCCGGGATGCTCTCACGGCAGCTCCGCCTGCCCGCGGAGACCAGCCAGGAGGACCTCGAGCAGGTCGTCCACGAGCTGAACGACGACGACGCGATCGACGGGATCCTGGTCCAGCTGCCGCTGCCGGACCATCTCGCTCCCCGGCCGGTCCAGGAGCTGATCCTCCCCGACAAGGACGTCGACGCGCTCAACCCCTACACGGCCGGGCGGCTCGCGATCGGTGATCCGACGTTCCTGTCGTGCACGCCGTACGGGGTGCTGGAGATCCTCGAGCACGCCGGGGTGCAGACGGCGGGGGCCGAGGTGGTGATCGTCGGACGCTCGAACCTGGTGGGCCGCCCCCTGTCGGTGATGCTGACCCTGAAGGGACGGGACGCGACGGTCACCCTCGCGCACTCGCGCACCCGTGACCTGCCCGCGGTGTGCCGTCGGGCCGACGTGCTGGTCGCGGCCGTCGGCGTCGCCGGTCTGATCACGGCGGAGTACGTCTCGCCCGGCACCGTCGTGATCGACGTCGGGACCAACCGCACCGAGGACGGCAAGCTCGTCGGGGACGTCGCGTTCGACGAGGTGGCGGAGGTCGCCAGTGCGATCACCCCGGTCCCTGGTGGGGTCGGTCCGATGACGGTGACGATGCTGCTCCAGAACACCCTCGAGGCGGCCCGGGCACGCCGCGGGCTTCCGCGCCGCTGACCCGTCCGGCCGGCGCCCCCCGTGGTGCCGGATCGGGGCCCTGGCCCGTCTGCGACGGGTGTCGGGCCGGGGGCGCCCGCTGGGTAGGCTCGGACACCACCTCGCCGTCGCTGGAGGATCCGCCATGAGCACCCCCGTCCGTGTCGCCGTCACCGGAGCCGCCGGCCAGATCGGCTACGCCCTGGTCTTCCGCATCGCGTCCGGGCAGATGTTCGGTCCGGACACGCCGGTCCACCTGCAGATGCTGGAGATCACGCCGGCGCTCGGTGCCCTCGAGGGCGTGGCGATGGAGCTCGACGACTGCGCCTTCCCGCTGCTCGCAGGGATGACGCTGACCGACGACGCCGAGGAGGCCTTCGAGGGGACCAACGTGGCGTGCCTCGTCGGCGCCAAGCCGCGCGGACCGGGGATGGAGCGGGCCGACCTGCTCAAGGACAACGGACGGATCTTCACCGCCCAGGGACGCGCGCTCGCCGCGGCGGCCGCCGACGACCTGAAGGTCGCCGTCGTGGGGAACCCCGCCAACACCAACGCGCTGATCGCCGCTGCCAACGCCGAGGGCGTGCCGACGGACCGGTTCACGGCGATGGTGCGCCTCGACGAGAACCGGGCGAAGACGCAGCTGGCGAGGAAGGCCGGCGTCTCCGTCGCGGAGGTGACCAACCTCGCGGTGTGGGGCAACCACTCGCCGACCATGGTCCCCGACGTCGACAACGCGCGCATCGGGGGACGCCCGGTCACCGAGGTGATCACCGATCGCGGGTGGCTCGAGGGTGAGTACCTGACGACGGTGCAGCAGCGCGGCAAGGCGGTCATCGACGCCCGCGGCGCCTCCTCGGCCGCGTCGGCGGCGAACGCCCTGATCGACCACGTCGCTGCCTGGTGCGGCGGCCAGCCCACCCCCGAGGGCGACTGGGTGTCGATGGCGGTGCCCTCCGACGGCTCCTACGGGGTCCCCGAGGGCCTCGTCTCGGGGTTCCCCGTCACCACCGACGGTGCCGGCGCGTACCGCGTCGTCGAGGGCCTCGAGCTGTCGCCCTTCGCGCAGGAGAAGCTGCAGGCCACGGTGGCCGAGCTCGAGGAGGAGCGCGACGCCGTCGCCGAGATGCTCTAGGCCGTCGGCCCGGACCGACGGCGCCCCCGCGGCCGAGCGCCATGCGTGCCGGGCGCAGACGCGCCTGCAGCCGGCGCTACCGTTCGCGCACGACCCCACCAACGACCAGCGAGGCGGACCGACGTGACCCGCGTGTTCTCGGGCATCCAGCCCACCGGTGACCTGCACCTCGGCAACCACCTCGGGGCGCTGGTCAACTGGGTCGGGTTCCAGGACCGCGCCGACTGCGTCTACTGCGTGGTCGACCTCCACGCGATCACCTCACCAGCCGAGCACGACCCCGCCACGCTGCGCGAGCGCACCCTGGAGACCGCGACGCTGCTGCTCGCGGTGGGAGTCGACCCGGCCCGCTCGATCCTGTTCGTGCAGTCGCACCTCCACGAGCACGCCGAGTGCACATGGCTGTTCAACTGCGTCTCCGGCTTCGGTGAGTTGCGCAAGATGCCGCAGTTCAAGGAGAAGTCGGAGGGCAAGGGTGAGACGGTCAGCGTCGGGCTGTTCGACTACCCGGTGCTCCAGGCCGCCGACATCCTGCTGTACCACGCCGACGAGGTGCCCGTCGGGGAGGACCAGCGGCACCACATCGAGCTGGCGCGGGACATCGGCCAGCGTTTCAACCACCGCTTCGGGGAGGTGTTCACCCTCCCGCGGGCGATCCACCCACCGGCAGCGGCGCGGGTGATGGACCTGCAGGAGCCGACCAGCAAGATGTCCAAGTCCACCTCGACGGACAAGGGCATCGTCAACCTGCTCGACGATCCCGCGCGCATCGAGCGGAAGATCAAGAGCGCGGTCACCGACTCGGCGACCGACATCCGCTTCGACCGGGACGCCAAGCCGGGGATCTCCAACCTGCTGGAGGTGCTGTCTGCGGCGACGGGACGGTCGATCGAGGAGCTGATCGCCGAGCACGACGGGCACGGCTATGGCGCGTTCAAGGCGGCGGTGGCCGAGGCCGTGATCGAGCTGCTCCGTCCGATCCAGACGCGCTACCGCGAGCTCGCGAGCGACGTCGGCGAGGTGGAGCGCACGCTGGCCGACGGCGCGGCGCGTGCGCGGGCGATCGCCGCCCCCACGCTTGCTCGGGCGAAGGACGCGGTCGGCCTGCTCCCGCCGGCGTGACCCACCGTGAGCACACCGCTCCGCCTCCAGAGCCACCTGTGGAACCCCGCGGGTGACCGGCGGGCGCTGCTGCTCCACGGGCTCAGCTCCGATGGAGGGACGTGGTGGCGGGTCGCCAGCGACCTGGCCGAGGACGGCTGGATGGTGGTCGCGCCGGATCTGCGCAGCCACGGGCGCAGCCCGACCGCGGTCGATCACCGGATCGTGACGCTGGCCGCCGACGTGGCCGTGCTCGGTGACGGCTGGGACCTGGTGGTCGGGCACTCGTTGGGCGGCTCGATCGCCGCCGTGCTGGCCGGACAGGCACACGTCCCCGCGACGCTGCTGATCGACCCGGTCCTGCACCTGCGTGACGAGGACCGGGCGCCCCTGCGCGCCGGCATCCTCGACGAGCTGGCGCACGCGGACCCGGCAACGATCCGCGCGGCGAACCCCCGGTGGTCCGAGCGCGACGTGCAGCGCAAGGCGCTCGCACTCCGGCTCGTGACCCCCGACGTCGTCGACGCGGTGCTCGCGGACAACGATCCCTGGGACGTGCGGTGGACGACGGCCCGGTGGGCGGGACGGGTGCACCTGCTGGCCGCCGACCCCGACGAGGGGGCGCTCCTGCACCCGGCCACGATCGACGAGGTGGTCCGGACCGCCGGTGACCGGGTCACGGCGACGGTGGTGGACGGTGCCGGCCACTCGCTGCACCGCGAGCGTCCGGACGTGATCCGGGAGGCGATCGCGACGCTGCGCCGGTGACCCGTCAGAGGTAGCCGCGGAGGGTGGCCGCCTCAACGACGCGGTCCACAGCCAGGGTGAAGGCCGCCTCGCGGAAGCTCATGTCCTCGCTGTGGTGGTCGTGCTGGTACGCCCGGCACTCCCGGTAGGCCCGCTGCAGCTTGAGCTCGAGCCGCCGGTTGACGTCCTCGTGCTCCCAGCGGATCTCCTGGTTGTTCTGCACCCACTCGAAGTAGCTGACGGTGACGCCGCCGGCGTTGGCGAGGATGTCGGGCACGATCAGCACCCCCCGGTCCGCCAGCGCGTAGTCGGCCACGGGTGTGACCGGGTGGTTCGCGGCCTCGACGATGAGCCGTGCCTGGATGCGGTCGCAGTTCTCGTGGGTGATCACCTCGCCCAGCGCCGCCGGGATCAGCACGTCGACGTCCAGCTCGAGCAGGTCCTCGTTGGCGATCGGTTCGCTCCCGGCGAACCCGACGACGGTGCCGGTCTCCGCCACGTGCGCGAGCAACTCGTCCACCTTCAAGCCGTCGGGCGCGTGGATACCGCCCTCGATGTCCGAGACCGCGACGACCCGGTAGCCGCGCTCGGCGGCGATCCGGGCGGCCCAGGAGCCGACGTTGCCGAACCCCTGGATCGCGAGGGTGGTGTCAGCGGGCTCGCCGAGCTCGAGCTCCGCGAGGGCCGCCTCCATCGTGACGACCACGCCGCGACCGGTGGCCTCCTCGCGGCCGAAGGAGCCCCCGAGCGGGACCGGTTTGCCCGTCACGATCTGGGTCGTGTGGCCCTGCTTGCGTCCGTACTGGTCCATCAGCCAGGTCATCACCTGGGCGTTCGTGCCCATGTCCGGCGCCGGGATGTCCCGGGTCGGCCCGATGATGTGGCTGATCTGGTCGGTGTAGCGGCGGGTCACCTGCTCCAGCTCGCTCTTGCTGAGCGCACGACCGTCGACCTGCACCCCGCCCTTCGCGCCGCCGAAGGGGACGTCCACCAGCGCCGTCTTCCAGGTCATCAGGGACGCCAGCGCGCGGACCTCCTCGATGTCGGCGTCCGGGTGGTAGCGGATCCCGCCCTTGTAGGGACCCCGCGCGGCGTTGTGCTGGACCCGGTAGCCGTAGACGACGTGCATCGTGCCGTCGTCCCGACGGAAGGGGACCTGGACCCGGAGCTCCCGGAAAGTGCCCGACAGCATCGCCAGCGCGGTGTCGCTGAGCTGCTGGTGCTCGGCCGCGCGGAGGAAGAAGTAGTTGACCGCCTCGAAGGGCGTCATCTGCTCTGACAGCTGCATCCTTGGGCTCCCTCCCCGGCTCGTTCTGCGGCCCGCTCCTCCGGGGATGCAAGCAGCCATGGCCAGCCACGTCGAGCGTCCGATGCCGGCTCGGTCGCCACCGGCTCAAGGTGGCCGATCGGCCGGTGGTAGTCTGCCCTCCCGTCCCGGCCGTCCTGCTGCAGGAGCTCCCGATGGCGACCAAGGTCTCGCACGGCGACGACGCGGCGACGGGCTCGCGCCGCACGCCGTTCCTCGTCGAGCTGTACCGCTCGGCGCTCGGCAAGAAGTACCTGATGGCGATCACCGGGGTGATCTTCCTCGGCTACGTGCTCGCCCACATGGTCGGCAACCTCAAGCTCTACCAGGGGCCCGAGGCGTTCAACACCTACGCCGCGTACCTGCGCGAGATGCTCTACCCGATCGCGCCCGAGAGCACCATCCTCAACCTGATGCGTACGGTCCTGGTGATCGCGCTGATCGTGCACGTCGTCGCGGCGGTGCAGCTGACCACCATGAACCGCCGGGCGCGCCCCGAGTCCTACCGCTCCAAGCGGGACTACATCGCCGCGGACTTCGCCGCCCGGACGATGCGCTGGACCGGCGTGATCGTGTTCCTGTTCGTCGCGTACCACCTCGCCGACCTGACCTGGGGGTGGGTCAACCCGGCCGAGGCGGGGGCGAGCGTCTACGACAAGGTCGTGGCGAGCTTCTCCGTGCCGGCGGTCGCCGCCTTCTACCTCGTGGCCAACGTCGCGCTGGGGTTCCACCTCTACCACGGGGTGTGGAGTCTGTTCCAGTCCCTCGGGCTGAACAACCGCCGGTTCAACCACTGGCGCCGCATCCTCGCCGTCGCGTTCACCGTGGTGGTCGTCGGCGGCAACCTGTCCTTCCCGATCGCGGTGCAGGTCGGGCTGATCTCCTGACCGCGGACCGCCCGCCGCGACGTTCCCACCCGACACGAAGGTTGCACCGATGCTCGACGCACGCGTCCCCGACGGCCCGCTCGAGACCAAGTGGGAGCACCACAAGTTCGACATGAAGCTGGTGAACCCGGCCAACAAGCGTCGGTTCCAGATCATCGTGGTCGGAACGGGCCTGGCAGGGGCCTCCGCCGCGGCGACCCTGGGGGAGCTCGGCTACCGGGTGAAGGCCTTCACCTACCTCGACTCGCCGCGACGGGCCCACTCGATCTCGGCGCAGGGCGGGATCAACGCGGCGAAGAACTACCACTCCGACGGCGACTCGATCTTCCGACTGTTCTACGACACGGTCAAGGGCGGTGACTACCGCTCGCGGGAGGCCAACGTCTACCGGCTCGCGGAGGTGTCCAACAACATCATCGACCAGTGCGTCGCGCAGGGGGTGCCCTTCGCTCGCGAGTACGGGGGTCTGCTCGACAACCGGTCCTTCGGTGGCGCACAGGTCAGCCGCACCTTCTACGCCCGGGGACAGACCGGCCAACAGCTGCTGCTCGGGGCGTACCAGGCCCTCGCGCGCCAGGTGAAGGCCGGCACCGTCGAACTGCACACGGGCATCGAGATGCTCGACGTCGTGGTCGTCGACGGCAAGGCCGTGGGGATCATCGTCCGCGACCTGGCCACCGGTGAGATCTCCCGCCACTCGGCTCACGCCGTGGTGCTCGGCACCGGCGGGTACGCCAACGCCTACTACCTGTCCACCAACGCGATGTCCTGCAACGTCACCGCGGCGTGGCGTGCGCACCGCAAGGGTGCCCTCTTCGCGAACCCCTCCTTCACCCAGATCCACCCGACGGCGATCCCGTCCTCCGACGAGTTCCAGTCCAAGCTGACGCTGATGTCGGAGTCGCTGCGCAACGACGGGCGCATCTGGGTCCCGAAGGACCCCGACGAGTCCCGCGGACCGGCGGACATCCCCGAGGACGACCGTGACTACTACCTCGAGCGGCGCTACCCGTCGTTCGGCAACCTGGCACCGCGGGACATCTCGTCGCGTGCCGCCAAGGTCGTGGTCGACGAGGGACGCGGTGTCGGCCCGCTGAAGAACGGGGTGTACCTCGACTTCGCCGAGGCGATCGAGCGGCTCGGTCGGGACGCGATCGACGAGAAGTACGGCAACCTGTTCGAGATGTACGAGCGCATCACCGGCGAGGACCCCTACCAGGTTCCGATGCGGATCTACCCGGCGCCCCACTACACGATGGGTGGCCTGTGGGTCGACTACCACCTCCAGACCACGATCCCGGGGCTGTTCGCGATCGGTGAGGCCAACTTCTCCGATCACGGGGCCAACCGGCTCGGTGCGTCGGCGCTCATGCAGGGGCTCGCGGATGGCTACTTCGTGCTGCCCTACACGATCGGGGACTACCTGGCGCCGCAGCTCGGCAGCCCGCCGGTCGACACCTCGGCGTCGGAGTTCGACCAGGCCGAAGCCGAGGTCCGGGGACAGATCGACCGGTTCCTGGCGACGAACGGCACGCGGTCGGTGGACTGGTTCCACCGCGAGCTCGGCCGGATCCTGTGGGACAACTGCGGGATGGCACGCAACAGGTCGGGGCTCGAGAAGGCGCTCTCCGAGATCCCGGCGCTGCGCGAGGAGTTCGAGAAGGATGTGCGGGTCCTCGGGTCCGCGGACACCCTCAACTCCTCGCTCGAGAAGGCGGGTCGGGTGGCCGACTTCTTCGAGCTCGCAGAGCTGATGTGCAAGGACGCACTCGTCCGCGAGGAGTCGTGCGGTGGGCACTTCCGCGAGGAGCACCAGACCGAGGACGGCGAGGCGCTGCGTGACGACGACGACTTCGCCCACGTGAGCGCGTGGGAGTGGTCCGGGAACGCGTCCGCGCCGACCGAGCACCGCGAGGTGCTCGAGTTCGAGTACGTGGAGCTCAGCCAGAGGAGCTACAAGTGAACCTGACCCTGCGTGTGTGGCGGCAGGCGGGCCCGGACGCGCCGGGCCGCTTCGAGACCTACGAGGCCACCGACATCTCCGCGGACTCGTCGTTCCTCGAGATGCTCGACCTGGTCAACGAGCGGCTGATCGAGCAGGGCGAGGAACCGATCGAGTTCATGCACGACTGCCGCGAGGGCATCTGCGGCACGTGCGGCATCATGATCAACGGGCAGGCCCACGGTCCGCAGTCGTCCACCGCGACCTGTCAGCTGCACATGCGCAGCTTCCAGGACGGCGACGAGCTGGTGCTCGAGCCGTGGCGCACCAGCGGGTTCCCGATCATCAAGGACCTGGTGGTGGATCGCTCGGCCTTCGACCGCATCATCGAGGCCGGTGGGTACATCTCGGTCGACACGGGCTCCGCCCCCGACGCGAACCTGATCCCGGTCCCGAAGGACGATGCGGACCTCGCGATGGACGCCGCGGCCTGCATCGGCTGCGGCGCCTGCGTCGCGGCGTGCCCGAACGGCGCGGCACAGCTGTTCACCGCCGCGAAGGTCTCGCACCTGGGCCTGCTGCCGCAGGGCCAGCCGGAGCGCTACGAGCGCGTCGTCGACATGGTCGAGGTGATGGAGGAGCACTTCGGGTCCTGCACCAACATGGGCGAGTGCGAGGCGGCCTGCCCGAAGGGGATCTCGATCGACTTCATCGCCATGATGAACCGCGACTACCTCAAGGCGAAGTTCCGCAACCGGCGCACCGCCTGACGCGTCCGGTCGCTGCGCAGGCTGGGTGGCGACCCGGGCAGCCCGGGTCTCGTGCCCGTCCTGTGGCCGCCGTAGCCTTGGGTCCACCCATCCTGCGAGGTTCCGATGTCCGGCGATGACGTGACCACGGTCAGCGGGTTCCCCGTCGACCCCGTGTACGGCCCCGACCACCTCGCGGGGTTCGACCCGGCGGAGCAGCTCGGCGCGCCGGGGGAGTACCCCTACACCCGCGGCATCTACCCCACGATGTACCGCGGTCGGCTGTGGACGATGCGCCAGTACGCGGGCATGTCCAGCGCCGAGGAGTCCAACCGGCGGTACCGCTACCTGCTGGAGCAGGGCACGACCGGGCTGTCGGTGGCCTTCGACCTGCCGACGCAGATGGGGTACGACTCGTCGGCGGCGCTCGCGGCCGGGGAGGTCGGCAAGGTCGGCGTCGCGATCGACACCGTCGAGGACATGCGGGCGTTGTTCGCAGGGATCCCCCTCGACCAGGTCTCCACCTCGATGACGATCAACGCGCCGGCGAGCCTGCTCCTGCTGATGTACGAGATCGTCGGCGAGGAGCAGGGGGTCGCCCCGGAGAAGCTGCGGGGCACGATCCAGAATGACGTGCTCAAGGAGTACATCGCCCGCGGCACCTACATCTACCCGCCCGCCCCCAGCCTGCGGATCATCTCGGACACCTTCGCCTACTGCGCGGAGCGCCTGCCGAACTTCAACACGATCTCGATCTCCGGCTACCACATGGGCGAGGCGGGCGCGACGCCCGTGCAGGAGGTCGCGTTCACCCTCGCCAACGGCATCGCGTACGTGCAGGCTGCGATCGACGCGGGTCTCGACGTGGACGCGTTCGCCCCCCGGCTGTCCTTCTTCTTCGTGGCCCGCTCCACGCTGCTCGAGGAGGTGGCCAAGTTCCGGGCGGCCCGCCGGCTGTGGGCGTCGATCATGCGTGACCGGTTCGGGGCGGCGGATCCGCGCAGCCAGATGCTGCGCTTCCACACGCAGACCGCCGGGGTGCAGCTCACCGCCCAGCAACCGGAGGTCAACCTCGTCCGGGTCGCGATCCAGGCGCTGGCGGCCACCCTCGGCGGCACCCAGTCGCTGCACACCAACAGTTTCGACGAAGCCCTGGCGCTGCCGACCGAGAAGAGCGCCCGCCTGGCGCTACGCACCCAGCAGGTGATCGCCCACGAGACCGACGTGCCGGCCACGGTCGACCCGTTCGCCGGCTCGTACCTGATCGAGTCGCTCACCGACCGGATCGACGCCGAGGTGCGGGCCGAGCTCGACACGATCGACGGCCTCGGTGGTGCGGTCGCCGCGATCGAGGAGGGCTACCAGAAGACCGCGATCGAGCGCGCGGCCTACGAGCTGGCCAAGCAGATCGACGCCGAGGAGCGGATCGTCGTCGGGGTCAACCGCTACCAGCTGGAGTCGGAGGACGTCCAGCCCGAGCTGCAACGCATCGACGAGGCGATCCGCGACGCCCAGGTGGAACGGATCGAGCAGGTCAAGCGGGACCGTGACCAGGGGGGTGTGGACGCCGCCCTGGGCGACGTGCGCACCGCCGCGGCCGGCCGCGACAACCTGCTCGGGCCGATGCGGGAGGCGCTCAAGCGGCGTGCCACGCTCCAGGAGGTGTGCGACGTCCTGCGCGACGAGTTCGGCGGGTACGTCCCGAAGGACGCCTTCTGATCGAAGGGACGCCGGCGCCCGCACCGGGCGGTCGGGGTCGGGCGTGGCTCGCTACCGTTGCGCCGTGACCCGGAGGACAGGAGCGTGGTGAGCCAGCGGATCGTGATCCTGGGTGGCGGTCCCGCCGGGTACGAGGCGGCGCTGGTCGCCGCCGAGTTGGGTGCCGACGTCTCGATCGTGGCGGACGAGGGGCTCGGTGGGAACTGCGTGCTGTGGGACTGTGTGCCCTCGAAGGCGCTGATCGTCGCGGCGGAGGCGATGAGCTGGGTGCGCAGTGCGGAGGAGCTCGGGGTCCGCGTCGACACCGTCTCCCCCGGGGCTCACCCGGTGGTGGACCTGCCGAAGGTCGCCGCGAACGTGCTGGACCTGGGCGCCTCGCAGTCCCGGGACATCGAGCGGCGGGTGCTGTCGGCGGGTGTCAACCTGCTCCGCGGACGGGGTCGGCTGTCCGGACAGCACCAGGTGACCGTCGAGCGGGAGGACGGCGAGGAACGCGTCCTCGATGCCGACCACGTCCTGCTGGCCACGGGCTCGACCGCGCGGGTGCTGCCCTTCTTCGAGCCGGACGGGGAGCGGGTGCTGGTCGGCCAGCAGGTCTACGGGCTCGAGGAGGTCCCGGAGCACCTGGTCGTCGTCGGCTCGGGTGCCACCGGCGCGGAGTTCGCCCACGCGTTCCTGCGCCTCGGCGCGCGGGTGACCCTCGTGTCCTCCCGCGACCTGATCCTGCCGACCGAGGACCCCGACGCCGCGGCGGTGATCGAGGAGGTCTTCGAGCGTCGCGGGATGCGGATCCTGCGCAACTCCCGGGCCATCGCCTGCGAGCGTCGCGGGGACGAGGTGGTCGTCGGTCTCAAGGACGGCAGCGAGGCGGTCGGCAGCCACGCGCTGTTCACGGTCGGGCAGGTCCCGGCGGTCGCGGACATCGGGCTGGACGCCGTCGGGGTCGAGCCGAACGCGTGGGGCGCGCTCGACGTGGACTCGGTCGGGCGCACCTCCTGTTCCTGGGTCTACGCCGCCGGTGACGTCACCGGCGGGGTGATGCTGGCGTCGGTCGCGGCCATGCAGGGCCGCACCGCGATGTGGCACGCCCTCGGCCAGGCGGTGCAGCCGATCCGGTGGGACTCGGTGGCCTCGACGATCTTCACCGACCCGGAGGTGGCGACCGTCGGGCTGTCCCCGACGGAGGCCGAGGAGGCGGGCTTCCCCGTGGAGACCGCCCGGCTGGACTTCCGCAACAACCCGCGGGCGAAGATGATCCACGGCCTGGACGGGTTCGTGAAGGTCCACGCGATGGTGGGGTCGGGGATCGTGCTCGGCGGGGTCGTGGTGTCGAAACGCGCCAGCGACCTGATCCAGCCCCTCGCGGTCGCCGTCCAGAACCGCCTGAGCGTCGCGCAGGTCGCGCAGACGATCACGATCTACCCATCGATGGCGGGCTCCGTCGCCGAGGCCGCCCGGATGCTGATGGCGCGGCTGGATCCGACACGCCGCTGACCCCCGCGAGGCGTGCGGGCGATCAGCCCGCCGCATCCTCGATCCGTGCGAGCACGGCACCGGACGACACCGCATCACCCGGCGCGAAGTGCAGGCCCGTGACCACCCCGTCGCGGTGGGCGGCGATCGTGTTCTCCATCTTCATCGCCTCGAGGACGACCACGAGGTCGCCCGCGGCGACCTGGTCCCCCTCCGCGACCGCGTACTTGACGACCGTGCCCTGCATCGGGGCGACGAGATCCTCGGTCGCGGCCGTCACCGCGGAGGAGCCGCTGCCACCACCCTTGCGTCGCCGCACCGGTGGTGTGACTGCACCCCCGCCGAGCTCCCCGAAGACGCGCACCTCGAGACGTCGCCCGCCCACCTCGACGGTGACGTCGCGGCTGGGGACCTCGGTGTCGTCGCCGGCGTCGGCCGGCGGCTGCGCGGACAGCGGCGAGAGGTCCCACTCGTGCTCGACGGACACCGTCGCGTGCGTGCCCGCCGCGAAGCTCGGGTGCCCCATCGCCAGGCGGTGGAACGGCACGGTGGTCGGCACCCCGGTCAGGACCAGTTCGTCGAGCGCCCGCGCCATCCGCGCCCGCGCCCCGTCGCGGTCCTCGGCCCACACGATCAGCTTGCCGATCATCGAGTCGTACTCGCGGGGGATGTCGTAGCCCGGTTCGGCACCGGTGTCGAGGCGCACCCACGGCCCGAGCGGCGGACGCAGCTCGCCGATCCGGCCCGGTGCCGGCAGGAATCCCGAGGCCGGATCCTCGGCGTTGATCCGGACCTCGATCGCGTGGCCCGTGAGCCGCACGTCCTCCTGGGTGAGCCCCATCCCGTCACCGGCGGCGATCCGCAGCTGTGCCTGGACCAGGTCGACGCCCGTGACGAGTTCGGTGACCGGGTGCTCGACCTGCAGCCGGGTGTTCATCTCGAGGAAGTAGAAGGCGGGACGGTCGGGATCGGTGTGGGCGTCCAGCAGGAACTCGCAGGTGCCGGCGTTGTGGTAGCCCATCTCCCGGGCGATCCGGATCGCCGCCTCGCCCATCGCCTCGCGCACCTCGGGAGGCAGCCCCGGGGCCGGCGCCTCCTCGACCAGCTTCTGGTGACGGCGCTGCAGGGAGCAGTCGCGCTCCCCGAGGTGGATCACCGTACCGTCGAGGTCGCCGAGCACCTGGATCTCCACGTGGCGGGGCCGTTCGAGGTAGCGCTCGAGGTAGCACTCGGCCCGCCCGAAGGCGGCCTGGGCCTCGCGTTCCGCAGCCGCCAGCGCCTCGACCATCTCGCTCGCGTCCCGGACCACCTTCATCCCGCGACCGCCGCCGCCGAACATCGCCTTGACGGCCACCGGGTAGCCGTGCTCCGTGCCGAAGGCGAGTGCCTCGTCCGGGTCGCGGGTCGGCTCCTCGGTCCCGGGGACCACCGGGACGCCGGCCGCGTGCGCGACCTGCCGGGCCGAGAGCTTGTCGCCCATGCGTCGGATCGCCTCGGCCGGCGGTCCGACGAAGGTGAGGCCCGCGTCGGTCACCGCCTGGGCGAGGTCGGCGTTCTCCGACAGGAACCCGTACCCGGGGTGGATCGCGTCGACCCTGGCCTCCGCCGCCACCGCGAGGAGCCGGTCGATGTCGAGGTAGGACGTGCTCGGCGCCGCGGGCCCGAGCAGGTACGCCTCGTCGGCCAGCCGCACGTGTGGCGCGTGCCGGTCCGCCTCGCTGTACACGCCGACCGACCGCACCCCGAGCTCACGGCAGGCCCGGATGACGCGGATCGCGATCTCGCCGCGGTTGGCGACCAGGACGGCGTCGAACATCGAGCTGACCTTCCGAGCAGGCGGGGACCACCGACGTCCCAGCCTAGTGACCGCCGGTCCCCCGCCTGTGGTCGGACGGTCCCCCGCGACGTGGCACCCTGTGCGCCGGTGCCGGGCCAGACCGTGCGGCCCCTGGCGCTGACCCGGAAGGATCGTGATGAGCGGTCGCTCGCGGACGTGGACCACGCTCGTCGCCGGTGGTGCGCTGGTCGCCGTCCTGGCCGGCTGCACCGGCGATCGCGCCAGTGGTGCGCCGGCGGACGGGGCACCGTCGGACGACGGCACCGTCGTGCTCGTCGGGACCGACGACCTGCGGTGGGACCCGCCGGCGTTGGAGCTGCCCAGCGGACCGGTGCCGCTCGAGCTGCGGTGCGGGCCGGCGGCCAACCACAACGTCGTGATCATCGAGACCGGTGAGGAGATCGCCGCCTGTCCGCCGGGCGGGATCGACGTCGGCACCGTGGACCTGGCACCGGGGGCGTACACCCTCGTGTGCACCGTGCCGGGGCACTCGGCGACGATGCGCGGTGCACTCACGGTGAGCGACGGGTAGGTGCCGTCGGCGGCGCGGCGCCGCGCGCACCGGGCTTCTCGATGGGCGAGGTCGGGCGGTACCCTGCGCCCGCGCCGCGGGGGTCACGCCCTCCCGCGCCGCGCGCGTCGACGCCCCACCACCCGTCGAGGAGCCCCGCCGTGCGACGTTCCCTGCTCGGTCTCGCTGCTGCCGGCCTCGTGCTGGCCGGCTGTTCCCCCATCCCGAGTGGCGCGATCGAGGCGGAGGCCTACGAGTGCCGGCCGGGCACCGAGGGGTGCGAGTCGATCCAGCCCGTCGGCCCCGGCGGCGAGCTCGAGGTCGACATGGGCAACTTCTTCTTCGAGTGGATCGACGCGATCGCGGTCACCGGCGAGATCGAGGTCGTCGCCCACAACGTCAGCACCGACTACCACAACATCGAGTTCTTCGGCGCGGCCGAGGGCTCGTCGTTCATGGGCGGGACCGACGGGGACGCGGTCGCCGGTTCGATGGGCAACGAGACCGCCGAGGGCACCGTGCTGCTGTTCCCCGGTGAGTGGACCGTGATCTGTAACGTGCCTGGCCACCGCGAGGCGGGCATGGAGACCACGATCACGATCTACGCCACCGAGGAGGAGGCGCAGGAGGCCCTCGAGGAGTTCGGACCGGCCGGGCCCTCCGAGGAGGACATGGTCGGCTGAGCGCGGCGGCGCGGACCGCCGCAGGTCGGGCGCGCGCCCCCGCAGGTCAGGCGCCCCAGCCCAGCCACGCCTGCCCGGCCCGGAGCAGCGCCCACCACACGGCCAGCACGCCGAAGGGCACGAACAGCGTGACGATCGGTCGCGCCCGGTGCCAGCGCCAGAGCAGGACGGCGCCCCAGACCCACACGACCGCGCTCACCGCCATCGCCCACGTCGGTGCGAGCCCCTGCGCCAGCGGGAGCAGGGCGCCCACCATCACGTGGAGCAGCAGCGCGCCGGCCAGCGCGATGTACCCGCTGAGGGTCAGGGCCGCGAGCCGCTCGGGACCGGCCGGCTCCCCGTCGGGATGGCCCGGGGGGCCATCGTCGGGTGGTCTCACGGCTGCCCCGCGGGTCCGTCCAGATCGGCGGGCGCGGCGAACCGGCGGTGACCGACGCTCTCGAGCAGCGCGGCACGCCGCCATCCGGACACGGCGGACGGCTCGGAACGGGCGTCGCGCTGCACCGTGAGCAGGGCGGCGGCGAGGGCCGCGGCCTGCTCACGGGTCGGGGTCCCGCCGGCCCGGACCACCGCGCGGAGCGTGCCGCCGACGTCGGTGGCGGCCACCTCGGCGTCCCTGGGGTCGTCGGATCCGACGTCGGGCTTCACGTCGCGCCTCACAGCGGGATGTTCCCGTGCTTGCGGGCAGGCCGCGGTTCGCGCTTGGCCGCGGTGAAGCGCAGGGCGCGGACCAGTTCGCGGCGGGTCTCGGAGGGCCGGATCACCGCGTCGACGTAGCCGCGCTCGGCAGCCTTCCACGGGTTGGCCAGGTCGCGCGCGTACATCTCCTCGAACTCGGCGTGGAGTGCGTCGGGGTCCTCGGCCTCGGCGAGCTCGCGGCGGTAGAGGATGCTCACCGCGCCGCGGGCGCCCATGACGGCGATCTCGGCCGTCGGCCAGGCGAGGTTCACGTCGGCGCCGAGGTGCTTGGACCCCATCACGTCGTAGGCGCCGCCGTACGCCTTGCGGACGATCACCGTGAGCTTGGGGACCGTGGCCTCGGCGTAGGCGTAGAGCAGCTTGGCGCCGTGGCGGATGATCCCGCCGTACTCCTGGTCGGTGCCCGGCAGGAACCCGGGGACGTCGACGAAGGTGATCACGGGCAGGTTGAACGCGTCGCAGAACCGGACGAAGCGCGCGCCCTTCTCGGAGCTGTCGATGTCGAGGACCCCGGCGAGGTGCTGGGGCTGGTTCCCGACGATGCCGACCGGC
Source organism: Nitriliruptoraceae bacterium (assembly GCA_007120465.1). Classification (GTDB taxonomy): domain Bacteria; phylum Actinomycetota; class Nitriliruptoria; order Nitriliruptorales; family Nitriliruptoraceae; genus CSSed11-175R1. Next base: position 1,076 of record SKNO01000218.1, on the reverse strand, counting down.
TGACCGTCGAGCCGCGCGAACCCGACCACGAGGTTCTGCGCGAAGTGCTGGTGAACCTCCAGGAACTCCTCGTCGTCCACCACCTCGCGCACGATGTCGCGCACGTCGTAGGGGACGTTCGGGCTGTCGGGCATGAAGGCGTCGAGGTGGTCGCTGCGCCGCTCGGGGTCGTCGGTCGGCGGGACCACCGGCGGCTGCTCGAGGTTGTTCGGCGGGAGGAACGACAGCAGGTAGGCGATGTCCTGGAGGCAGGTCTCCTCGTCGGGGGCGGCGAAGTGGGCGACCCCGGAGGTGCCGGCGTGGGTCATCGCGCCGCCGAGCTGCTCCATGGTGACGTCCTCGCCCGTCACCGTCTTGATCACGTTCGGTCCGGTGATGAACATGTGCGAGGTGTCCTGCACCATGAACACGAAGTCGGTGATCGCCGGCGAGTAGACCGCACCGCCGGCGCAGGGGCCCATGATCGCGCTGATCTGGGGGATCACCCCGGAGGCACGCACGTTGCGGTGGAAGATGTCGCCGTAGCCTCCCAGCGAGACCACCCCTTCCTGGATCCGGGCACCGCCCGAGTCGTTCAGGCCGATCACGGGGACGCCCATCCGCTCGGCGAGCTCCATGACCTTGACCACCTTCGCGGCGAACACCTCGCCGAGGCTGCCGCCGAAGGCGGTGAAGTCCTGGCTGAACACGCACACCGGGCGGCCGTCGATCGTGCCGTGACCGGTGACGACGCCGTCCCCGAGGATCCTCCGCTGCTCGAGGCCGAACCCGGTGGCCCGGTGGACGGCGAAGGCGTCGGTCTCGACGAATGAGTCCTCGTCGAGGAGGATGTCCAGCCGTTCGCGGGCCGTGAGCTTGCCGCGGTCGTGCTGCTTGGCGATCGCCTCGTCACCGCCACCGGCCAGCGCTTCGGCCCGGCGACGTTCGAGCTCGGCGAGCTTGTCCTGGGTGCTCTCGGCCACGGCGAGTCCCTCCCGGTGTGGCCCCGGCCGCGTGGCAGGGGCCGGGACCGCTGCAGGCTACTGGGCGTCCGTGCGACGCCCGGGGTCGGGCGGCGCCGACCCCGACCCCGGACG